>JAHBVB010000001.1:300000-600000 GCA_019637805.1 Anaerolineales bacterium
GTGCGCCTGGACCCGTCCTTGTCGCAGGAAACACTGGACCAGACCCGCGCCCAGTTCCTGCGAGAAGCCACGGTACTGGCGCGCCTGGACCACACCAACCTGCCCAAAGTCTCTGACTTCTTTTCCGAAGAGCACAGTGACTACCTGGTGATGGATTACATCCCCGGCGAGGACCTGCGCTCCTTAATGATGGCCGCCCGCCAACGCGGCGAATTCCTGAGGGAAGAAGAAGTGCTGCTGTGGGCCAGCCAAATCGGCGACGCCCTGCATTACCTGCACAGCCAGGACCCGCCGATCTTGCACCGAGATGTGAAGCCGAGCAACATCAAGCTGACGCCCAACGGCGTGGTGAAGCTGGTGGATTTTGGGCTGGTGAAGATCCTGGCCGCGCAGGAGGATACGGTGACCATCGTGCAGGGGCGCGGCACGGCGCTTTACACGCCGCTGGAGCAATATGGCGGCGACACGGGCCACACAGACGCCCGCAGCGATGTATACGCCTTTGGGGCCACGCTGTATCACCTGCTGACCAATACGCCGCCGATCGAAGCGCGCGAACGTTTCCTCAACCCCAACAGCATGCCAGCCATGCGCGAACTGAACCCGGAGATCAGCTCGCGCACCGAGCGAACCGCGATCTGGGCGCTGAGCCTGCACCCGGAGGAGCGCCCGCAGAGCATTCAGGCCCTGCAAGAAGCCCTGCTAGGCAAGCTGGAGCCGAATTCACGCAACAGCGGGCGTTTGCCCAACCCCACCCTGGCCGATATCTTGAGTTCACGCGCAGAGCGCGGGCTATTGTGGCTGGCGGGCAGCCTGCTATTGCTCAGTCTTATCGCTTCGATTGGACGCTGAGCCGGTCATGGGCCGCGGCATATTGGCCACTTCCTGCCACAGCCAGGCGGCTGCCCAACCCAAGCCGGCGCCCATCAGCGCGCACAGCACCACACCCCACTCCCCGCTCCAGTTCAAGATGGCCTGGCTGCCCGGCAAATCAAACGCCAGGTAACTGCCCACCAACAAGCCGCCAATCAAAGTACACAGCCCGTAACGCACCGCCCAGCGCGTGCGCTGGCTGTTCAGGCTGGCCTGATAAGCAAAGACTGCGGCCAGGACAGAGATAAGCGTGGTCAGGAACCATTCGACCAAACCAGCCCGGGGGGGTTCCACCTCAATTGGGGGGGCGTCGGTGACGGCCGGGGGGATGGCCGATGCGGTGGCCATCATCTGAGCCTGGGCCGTCTGAGTGGCCTGGAGCGCCAGCCCCTCCGGATTGATGCCCAAGACCTCGAACTGCTGTGCGATAGAAACTGCGCGGGGGTCGCCGCTGACCGCCAGGATCTGCAAGAAACCTTCGGCCTCAATGGAGTAGGAAGCCGCGGCATAACCCTGGCGGGTAGGGGCGGACAGCTGGCGGCTGAGGCCGGGGCCTTCATTGGTGAGCGAGATCTCGAAAGTGAGTATGGTCCCATCCGGCACGATGTGCCCGTTGTGGTCCAATACCGGGCCAGCTTGCAAACTGAGCGAATCGCCTGCCTGGAAAATGGGTGGCGGGGTGGGCTGGGGAGTGACGCTGCTCTGCGTGGCCTCTGCTTCCGCCGTTTGACTGGGGAGCGGCTCGGGCGGTGAAACCCGCTGTACTTGCAGTGGGATGGTCTGGGCCGGGTTGGGGGCCACGGCGGACAACAGACTGTAGCCAATTCCCTCTACAGACACCGGGGAGACCCCGGAAGCATGCAGCTCCTGGAAGAGCAGACGGGCGGCCACCTGCGCCAGGCCGGTGCGCTTGGCGTACAGACCGTAATAGGCGCTCACACGGGTAATGTCAGTGGCGTCCAGGTAATAGGGGGCGTCCATGGCAAAGACGACCACTTTTTTGTTTTGCAGCAAGTCCGGCCGCTCGGAAAGCAGGCGGCGCAAGGCATTCGACTCGGGCCGGCTGTCCTGCCGGGTGGGCAGAAAGACCACCCATTCGGCGATTTGCAGGCTGGCCGTCACGGGGTCCTGGCCGTCCGGCCACAGGCCGTCCAGCGTGCGGGCCAGTTGGGAAAAGGAAAATGAGGTCAGGTTGGCGGTGGAGATCTGGTTGCCGCCGCGTGGGCCATACAGGTCGGCCACCGCGTCGGCCATGGCGCTGACCGGGAGCGCACTTTCCGGCAGGCAACTGCTGCACTGCAAGACATTGTAGCTGTCGGTAATGAAGACGATCTGCTCGAAGCGCCCCGGGCTGCTAGGAAGCACGCTGCCCAGCTGGTCCATGTCCGGGCTGAGCAAAGTGGCGGAGCGGCGCCCCACCTCGAAGATCAGAGCTTGATTTTGTTGCAGCGCCTGCCAGCTATCCACTTCTGGCAGCACCTCATCCAGCGAGAATTCCGGGTAGAGCTTGAATTTGAGAGCCAGCACGCGCAGGGCAGATTGATCGACGCGCTCGGCAAAAGCTGCATCTTCCCGGTATTTTTGGGCAAAGAATGAGACCGTGTTGCGGATGCTGGTATAGGCATCCGGGTCGCCAGTCGCCAAGAAGTTGCCCAGGTAGAGCAAGTCGTTGCCGGCCAGAAATGCATCACGCGCCACCAGGGGCGAATTGAAGGCCTGCTCGGTGGAGTCATAGTTGCGGCGGATGGCGCGGGTGCCGAGATTGTCGCTGATCACCAGACCACCGGCGGCACGCCAATCGACAAAAGGCTGCAAGCCCAGCAGCTGGGCAAACGCTTGTGCGTCCAGACTGATGGGGCGTGTGGTGGTGCGAATATTGCCCTGAAAGCCCTGATAGCGAATGTGAGCCATCAACATCGCATCGGCCGTGGTTTGGACATCCGGTGCCTCGCCAGTCACGGCGAAGAAGGGCGCCAGTTCGACTTGGGTGAGCTGCTCCAGCGACTCACGCACGGTGGGCACTTCCTCCCCCACCGGACGGTCGGTGCCGCCATTGCCGGGCAGGTGCTTGGCCACCACGGCGATGCGGCCGTCGCCGCCGGTGTGCACGCCGCGGATGTAAGCCTGGCCCATTTGGGCGACCCAGAAGGGGTCACCGCCAAAGCTGCGCGCCCCCAGGTCACCCAAACTTTCCGGGCGGGGGTCTTCCAAGACATCCAGCGAGGGACCCAGGAGCATATTGACGCCTAAGGTGGAGAGTTCGCGACCCAACAGCTCGCCGGCCTGGCGCGCAAGCTCCGGGTCCCAGGTGGCGCCTAGCGCCATAGCAGAAGGCTGCGGGCTGAGCCCTTCGAGGATCTGGTCGTAGGGGTAGCCATTGCCTTCTTGATTGATGGCCACCAGCAGGGGAATGTATTGGCCGGTATAGCTCTGGCCGCTGAGCACGTCGGCGCGCGTCTCGCCGGCGTTGGCGGCGGCCGCCTGCTGCAGCGCCCGCGTCAGGCTGTCCAGGTCAGCCAGCGTATCTGGCAGGCCGGAGAAATTGTCCATATCGCGGCGGAGGACCACGCCGCCGATGTGATAGTTGGCGATCAGATCGTAGATCTGGCTTTCCGCACTGGCGCCGGCGCCTACGAAGGTGGCCAGAAACAGCTGCCCCACGCGCTGCTCGGGGGTGAGCTCCTGCAGCAGGACGGCCGCCTTGCTCAGGGGGTCATCCAGCTGGGCGGCGTACGCCGCCTGACTTTGGCGGGGCGCGGCCAACCAGGGCCCCAGCGCCAACGCCAAAACCAACCCTACTCGCCACATTCTGGGGAATATGCTCTTAAAACTCAAACTGCCCATGCAAAAACACCGCCGGTAATGGTCCGAGCCTGCATCCCCTGTGGCTCTGCGGGGATTATAGCATGCGGGTTTTTGAGCGCACCCGGCGTATAATCCGGGCCATGAAGCTCAGCATCGTGATGCCTGTGTACAACGAGGCCCAAACAATTCTGGAGATCCTCAAGCGCGTCAAAGCCACCGGCGTGGCAGATGAGATCGTTGTGGTGGACGATGGTTCACAAGACGGCACAGCAGATGTATTGGCGAGCCTAAATGACCCTCAAGTGCGCCTGGTCGTGCACCCGCGCAATCAGGGCAAGGGCGCGGCGGTGCGCACGGGCATCCAGGCGGCGCAAGGTGAACTGATCCTGATCCAAGACGCCGACCTGGAATATGACCCGCGCGACATCCCGGCGCTGCTCAAGCCGATGGAAGAGGGCATCGCCGATGTGGTCTATGGTTCGCGTTTTATGGGGGCGCCGCGCCGGCCCACGATGTTCTGGCATATGGTGGCCAACAAACTGCTGACGCTGATCACCAATATCCTGTACAACAACATTCTGACGGATATGGAAACCGGCTACAAACTTTTCCGGCGCGAGGCGCTGGCGGGCATCACCATCCGTTCCAACAGCTTCAACTTTGAACCCGAGATCACGGCCAAACTGCTAAAGCGGCGGGCGCGCATTTATGAAGTGCCGATCAGTTTCAACCCGCGCGATTATTCCGAAGGCAAAAAGATCAAGCTCAAGGACGCTTTTGAAGCGTTGTGGGCCTTGCTGAAGTATCGTTTTGTTGACTGAGCGGGTTTAGTCGCTGGGGCGCAGGTCGCGCACGTTGAGCTGCAGCGAGGTGCGGCCGTTGAATTCGTTGGCTTCAAAGCGATAGAGCAGATCAAGGCGCGGGGGCAAGTTCTGCATCCAATGCCCCTGGCGAAACGCGATCGCATCATAGGTGATCCAGCCATCGCTGACCTTGAGCTTAAGGTGGGCGCCCTCTTCCCCCACTCCACGCGCATCACGCACGCTGAGGCCGCGGCTGACCAGGTTGACCTGCGGGTTATCCATGCCGGTCGGCTCGACCTGCTCCAGCAGCCCCAACAACTCTGGCTTGAGGTCGATCAGAGGCAGCTCCGCATCGGCGCGCAGCACCTGGCGCAGCTGCAAGCTGACCAGCTGCTCACCGACTAAGGCTTGCAAGCGCTGCATGGCTTCGGCATAGTGCTGGTTGGGAACGGTGAAGCCGGCCGCGGCGGCATGCCCGCCAAAGTTGGTGAACAGGTCGGCGCAGGTTTGCAGCGCATCGGTAATGTGCAGCTCAGGGATGCTGCGGCATGAGGCGCGGGTAAAGTCCGGGCCGCGGTGGGCCACGATGGCGGGGCGATAGAACTTCTCCACCAGGCGGGAGGCCACCAGGCCGACCACGCCGGGATTGAACTGCTCGTGGGCGGCGATAAGCAGGAAATCCTGCGGGCTTTGGGCAGCCACGATCTCTTCGGCCGTGGCGGTCATCTCGCGCGTGAGCGCTTGGCGTTCACGATTCTGGCTGTCCAGATACTGGGCCAGCCGCCCGGCCTCAAACAAGTCCGTGCTGACCAGCAAATTGAGCGCATTCAGGGCGGTTTCCAGGCGGCCGGCGGCATTCAGCCGCGGCCCCAGCAGGTAGCCGATGTCGCCAGCGGTGACCTTGGCTGGCTTGACGCCGGAGGCGCCCATCAACGACCAGACGCCCTGGCGGGCTGGCTGGCGCAGGCGGGCTACGCCGTTGCGCACCATCCAGCGGTTTTCCCCGGCCAGGGGCACCATGTCTGCCACGGTGCCCAGCGCCACCAGATCCAGCAGGCTGGTGTCCGGCCCGGCGCCGGGCTGCATGCTGGACTGCACGGCACAGGCCAGCTTGTAAGCCGTGCCCACGCCGGCCAGCTGCTTTTCGGGGTACTCATCGCCCGGCTGCTTGGTGTTGATCACGGCGAAGGCGTCCGGCATCTCCGGCCCCGGTGAATGATGGTCAGTGATGATCAGGTCGAGCTTGAGGCGGCGCGCCTCGGCGGCTTCTTTCAAAGAGCGGATGCCGCAATCCACGCTGACGACCAGGTCCGCACCCTCTTCTTTCAGAGTGCGCAGGGCTTCAATATTAAGGCCGTACCCTTCTTCAAAACGATTGGGGATGTAGGGCCGCACCTGGGCGCCTAAGCGGCCGAAGCTGTCCAGCAGCAGCGCGGTGGCGGTGACGCCATCGGCGTCGTAATCGCCATAAACCACGATGTGCTCGCCCTTCTGGATGGCAGCCACCAGGCGGTCAACCGCCAGGGCCATGTCTTTAATCAGGAAGGGGTCATTGACCTCAGGCGGCAGGGCCTGCAGGTAACGTTCGGCTTCGGCGGCGGTGCGCACGCCGCGGTTGAACAACACCTGGCGCATCAGCGGGTGCTGCGTGCTGAGCTGCTGTTCTGTTTGCGGGTCCAGTTTGGCGGCGACGCGCCATTCACGTTGGGCGACTTCCATGATCAGCCGCCAATCATACCGTGAGATGTAGCCGCAGCTCCAAACCAGCGCGTTGACGCTGCTTCCAAAGACTGCTATCATCCCAAGCCTTATGGGTGCACGGCTCTCTAACGGGCTGCGCACAGCCTGGAATGAGGCGTTGCGCATCCTCCGCTGGCTCACTCCAGGCTTGGGGGTAAAGCGCTGGATTCTCCTGATATTTTTCGGAGCCTTTCTCATCGGCATTGGCGCGGCCATGCTGATCCTGGATGTGTACCGCCAGACCCCAGAGGTCTGGTGGCTGCAGATCTTCGATCTGTTTTCTTTGCGCTTCCTGGACCGCACCTTGCGCGCAGTGAGCTTCGCCCTGCTGGGTTTTGGTTCAATGGTGTACGGTGTGATCAAGATGAACCGCTCCTTGATGGCGCCCTACCAGCGCCCGGGGCAGGCCATGGTGGATACGCTGGCGGACCACCGACGCCGCGGCCGCGGGCCGCGCATTGTGGTGATCGGCGGGGGACATGGTCTGGGCACCCTGCTGCGCGGCCTCAAAGCACACACCTATAATCTGACCGCCATCGTGACCATGGCAGACGACGGCGGCTCCTCTGGCCGCCTGCGCAATTCACTGGGTGTGCTGCCCCCCGGCGATATCCGCAATTGTCTGGCAGCGCTTTCCAACGACGAAACCCTGATCACCCAGCTTTTCCAATATCGCTTCTCCGGCGGCGAAAGCGGCATGGAGGGTCATTCCTTCGGCAACCTGTTCATCAGCGCCCTAAGCGAGATCACCGGCAGCTTCGAAGAAGCTATCGCCGAATCCGGCCGGGTGCTTTCGGTGCACGGCCAGGTGCTGCCAGCCACGCTGCACGATGTGCGCCTGGTGGCGGACATGGCCGTGCCGCTGGCCGGCATGGAAGTGCGTGTGCACGGCGAGAGCCAGATCCCCCATATGCGCGGGTCGGTGCGGCGCGTATGGCTGGAGCCCAATTCGCCGCCCGCCTACCCGGACGCGATCAATGCGCTGCTCAACGCCGACCTGATCGTGATCGGCCCGGGCAGCCTGTACACCAGCATTCTGCCCAACCTGCTGGTGCCTGACCTGGCGGCGGCGGTCAAGAACAGCTCGGCGCTGAAGATTTTTATCTGCAACCTGGCCACCCAAGCCGGTGAAACCGACGGCTACCGCTGCGGCGACCATGTGCAAGCCATTGAGGAACACATTGGCAAGGGCGTCTTTGATATTGTGCTGAGCAACCAGGAGCAGTCCGCCAGGCTGCCGGCCGGCTCGGAGTGGGTGGTGGCCGAAGAAGGGTTGGAAAAACATTACGCCCTGTACAAAGCTGCGCTGGCAGACCCCAAGAAACCCGGCCACCATGATGCAGCCCGGCTGGCTCAGATATTGATGGACCTGCTGCAGGAACGCACAGGCCCGCTGGCAGAGATCTAGAGAGGATTTGGACGTGTTCAACAAGAAGACGATTGCAGACATTGAGCCGCGCGGCCAACGCGTACTGGTGCGGGTGGACTTCAATGTGCCGATTGACAACGGCGTGGTGCAGGACGATACGCGCATCCGCGCCGCCCTGCCGACGATCAACAACCTGCTGGAACGCGGCGCAGCGGTGCTGCTGTGCTCCCATCTGGGCCGCCCCAAAGACGAGCCTGACCCGCAATATTCGCTGAAGCCGGTGGCCGACTACCTGGCGACCCTGGTCAGCGCGCCGGTCAAATTCTGCCCGGAATGTGTGGGGCCAGAGGCGGAAGCCGCCGCGACCGCCCTGCAGCCCGGCGAGATCCTGCTGCTGGAGAACACGCGCTTCTATCCCGGCGAGACCAAGAACGACCCGCAGATGGCGACTCAACTGGCCAAGCTGGCCGATATTTATGTGAACGATGCCTTCGGCTCGGCCCACCGCGCCCACGCTTCGACCGAGGGCGTGGCGAAGCACCTGCCAGCCGTGGCCGGCCTGCTGATGGAGCAAGAGATCCGCTACCTGGGCCAGGCCCTGGCTGAACCGCGGCGGCCATTCGTCGCCATTCTGGGCGGCGCCAAGGTCAGTGACAAGATCGGAGTGATCCGCAACCTGCTGACCAAGGCCGACCAGCTGTTGATCGGCGGCGGCATGGCCAACACTTTCCTCAAGGCGCTGGGCTATGCGCTGGGCGATTCGCTGGTGGAGGCGGAGGCCGTGGAGACGGCCAAGGGCTTACTGGCAGAAGACGGCGACAAGCTGCACCTGCCGGTGGACGTCGTCATCGCAGATGCTTTTGACGCCAGCGCACAGCACAAAACGATAGCGACCGGCGACGTGCCGGAGGGTTGGCGTATCCTGGACATCGGCGCGCAGACCACGGCGGCCTTTAGCGAGCAAGTCGCCAAGGCGGGAACCGTGGTGTGGAATGGGCCGATGGGCGTGTTTGAAATGAAGCCGTTCGCCGCAGGCACCTTTGCGCTGGCGCAAGCGGTGGCCGATTCCTCGGCGGACAGCATCATCGGCGGCGGCGACTCTGTGGCCGCCGTGCAGCAGTCCGGCCTGGCCGATAAGATCACCCATATCTCCACTGGCGGCGGCGCCTCGCTGGAAATGCTGGAAGGCAAGCTGCTGCCCGGCTTGGCCGCCTTGCAGGACAAGGAATAATCATGGCACGCACACCCCTGATCGCCGGCAACTGGAAAATGAACAAGACCTCCGCCGAGGCGCTGCACCTGGTGGAAGAGATGCTGCCCGGGCTGCAGGCCGTGGCTGGGGTGGACAAGCTGGTCTGTCCGCCCGCCACGGCGCTGATGCCGGTCTCGGCCTTGCTGCACAACAGCGGCGTGGCTCTGGGCGCGCAGAACTTATATTGGGAAGAGTCCGGCGCTTTCACCGGCGAGATTTCCCCCAGCATGGTGGCGGAGTTTTGCCAATATGTGATCATCGGACATTCGGAGCGCAGAGCGCTGTTTGGCGAGAGCGACGCAGACGTGCAGCGCAAGGTACGTGCGGCGCTGGCCGCCGGGCTGCGCCCGGTGTTGTGCGTGGGCGAGACCCTGCAGGAGAATGAAGCCGGCCAGGCGGCCGAAGTGCTCTCGCGGCAGCTGCGCGCCGCGCTGGACGGCAGCTCGCTCAACTCAGCGGCGGCGTTGGTGGTGGCCTATGAGCCGGTGTGGGCGATTGGCACCGGCAAAGCCGCCACGCCGGAGCAGACCAACACGCTGCTGCGCAACGTGGTGCGCCCGACCCTGGCTGGTCTGTACGGCGATGCGCTGGCCCAGGGCCTGCGCGTGCTGTATGGCGGCTCAGTCAATGCCAGCAACGCGGCCGGCTTCTTTGCCATGCCGGAGATCGACGGCGCGCTGGTGGGTGGGGCCAGTTTGAAGGCGGAGGAGTTCGTGGGGATCACGCAGGCGGCGGTTGCAAGCTAGACTCAACCGTCATTGCTTCGTCGTTCAGCGGCATAGCGCTTCACTCCTCGCAATGACAGATAACGCGTCTTACCCCGTGCCGAACTGACGGTCGCCGGCGTCGCCCAGACCGGGCACAATGTAGCCGATCTCGTTGAGGCGATCGTCCACCGCGCCGAGGTGGATCGGCACATCAGGATGCAGGCTGCTGAGATGCTCAATGCCCTCGGGCGCACCGATGATGCCCATGTACTTGATCTGGGTCACGCCCCAGTCCTTCAAGATGCTGACAGTCGCCGCCGCTGATCCGCCAGTGGCCAGCATGGGATCGAGCACCAGGCAGACGCCCACGGTGGGCAGCGTGGGCAGCTTGTTGTAGTACTGCACCGGCTGCAAGGTTTTCTCGTCTCGATACAGGCCAATGTGCCAGACCTGCGCGTCCGGAACCAGGTCCCAGACACCGTCCACCATGCCGAGGCCGGCGCGCAAAATGGGCACCAGACCCAGTTCTTTCTTGGTGCTGCGGCCCTGGGCCATGCCCATCGGCGTTTCCACTTGGCGCGCCTCCGTTTCCAGATCAAGAGTGGCTTCATAGGTCAACAGAGCGCTGATCTCACGCACCAATTCGCGGAATTTGCGCGGCTCAGTGCTTTTGTCTCGCAAAATAGACAGTTTATGGGCAACCAGAGGATGGGGGGAAGCGTGGACGTTTTTCATTTTGTTGAATACCTCAGCTAACAGGATTATATGTGGACTTGGCCGGCAGGGCGGCAAAAACCCGGGTCAGACCCGCTCATGTATAATCTTTGCGATGAACCCTGGCCAACCTCGCCTGGTGGACCCCCAACCGCGCAGCGATGACAAACTGGAACCGGCCCTCAGGCCGCGCGCCCTCAACGAGTTGATCGGCCAGGACAAGGTGCGCGAGAATTTAAGCATCTTGCTGGCCGCCGCCAAACAACGGGAAGAAGTGCTGGACCATGTGCTTTTTTACGGCCCGCCTGGTTTGGGCAAAACCACCCTGGCTCACATTCTGGCCAATGAAATGGGCGTCAACATCAAAGTCACCTCCGGCCCGGCCATCGAACGCCAGGGCGACCTGGCCGCCATCCTCAGCAATATGAATTCGGGCGATGTGCTTTTCGTGGATGAGATTCACCGCCTGGGCAAAGCCGTGGAAGAAGTGCTTTACCCGGCGATGGAAGATTTCTCGCTGGACATCGTGATCGGCAAGGGGCCGGCGGCGCGCGCCATCCGGCTCAAGCTGCCGCGCTTCACGGTAATCGGCGCCACCACGCGCCTGGCGCTGCTGACCGCGCCGCTGCGCGCCCGCTTTGGCGCCACTTTCCGTTTGGACTACTATGAGCCGGCCGCCATCCAAGCCATTTTGCAACGCGCCGCCGCCCAGCTGGGCAGCCCGGCTGACGAAGCCGGGCTGGCGCTGCTGGCCGGCCGCTCGCGCGGCACGCCGCGGGTGGCGCTGCGCATGCTGCGCCGGGTGCGCGACTTCGCCGAGGTGCGCGCCGACGGCGCCATCACGGCAGAGGTGGCGCATGCGGCGCTGGACCTGCTGGAAGTTGACGCGCTCGGCCTGGACGATATGGACCGCCGCGTACTGAGCACCATCATCCAAAAGTTTGGCGGCGGCCCGGTGGGACTAAACACCATCGCCGCCTCGATCAGTGAGGAACCGGACACGATCATGGACGTGGTGGAGCCTTACCTGATGCAGCTGGGCTTTATCGAGCGCCGGGCCCAGGGGCGCATGGCCACCCGGCGGGCCTATGAACACCTGGGCCTGCCCTACACGGGCACAGACAACGCCCCCACCCTGTTCTGAGCTTGAAAACCGCGGATTTCGACTATATCTTGCCGCCGGAACGGATCGCCCAGCACCCGGTCGAGCCGCGCGACGCGGCGCGCCTGCTGGTGCTGGAGCGCTCCAGCGGCCAGCGCACGCACACTACTTTTGCCCATTTGCTGGACTACTTGAAGCCTGGCGACCTGCTGGTAATGAACCGCAGCCGGGTGGTGCCGGCCCGCATTGCGGCGCATAAACTGCCCGGCGGCGGCAAAGCCGAGCTGCTGCTGCTGGAGCGCGTGGACGAGCTGCACTGGAAGGCCCTGGTGGGCGGCAAGGGACTCGGCCCCGGCAAGCAGCTCCAGCTGCCCAACCGCATTGTGGCGACCGTCGAACAAGACCTGGGCGGGGCGCAGCGCTTGGTGGCTTTCAGCCAGCCGCTGGATGCGGACCTGCCCGATCTGGGCGTGATGCCGCTGCCGCCTTATATTCACGCCCCGCTGGCCGACCCGGCCCGTTACCAAACCGTGTACGCGCAGGAATCCGGCTCCGCGGCAGCGCCCACGGCTGGCCTGCACTTCACGCCAGAACTGCTGGATGCGCTGCGCGCCAAAGGCGTGGGCACGGCCAGCGTGCTGCTGCATGTGGGGCTGGACACGTTTGCGCCGGTGACGGAAGAGAACGCCGAAGAGCATGTCATCCACACCGAGTGGTGCCAGCTGAGCGCCGAAACTGCCGCACAGATCACGGCGGCCAAGCAAGCCGGGGGGCGTGTGGTGGCGGTGGGTACCACCTCCGTGCGCACGCTGGAGACGGCGGCGCGGGGCGGCCGCCTGGCGGCCTACCAGGGCCGCAGCGATCTGTTCATTCGACCGGGATACGATTTCCAAATTGTGGATGCGATGCTGACCAATTTCCACCTGCCGCGTTCCACCCTGCTGATGCTGGTCAGCGCCTTTGCCGGGCGCGAGTTGATCCTGCAGACCTACCAAGAGGCCATCGCCCAAGAATATCGTTTTTATTCTTTTGGGGATGCGATGCTGATCTTCTAAACAGCCTGGACTTGTATGACCTTCAAAAAGGCCTGCACCACTTGCGGGTCGAACTGCGTGCCACTGTGCGCCACGAGCTCGGCAATGGCTTCTTCATGGCCCATTGACTTGCGATAGACACGATCATCGGTCATGGCGACATAGGCATCAGCCACGCTGATAATGCGCGCAATACGGGGGATCTGCTCCCCCTTGAGTTCATCCGGGTAGCCGCGGCCATCGTAACGTTCCTGATGGGCTCGAATGATGGGAGCAACACCTTCGAGGTATTTGACACCTTCCACGATGTGGGCGCCGATCTCCGGGTGGCGGCGCATGATGGCCGTCTCATCCGGGGTCAGATCGCCGGGCTTGCGCAAAATCTCATCCGGCACGCCAATCTTGCCAATGTCGTGCAGCAAGCCGGCCCAAAGAATATCGAGCTGTTCGTCCGATGTGCAGCCCAATTCCTGGCCGGTCAGCACAGCCAGGTCGGCCAACCGGCGGCTGTGTCCGCTGGTGTAGCTGTCACGCACATCAATGGCGCTGGCCAGGGCAGTCACCGTCTGCACATAAGCTTCCTGGGCGTCTTCGAAGAGGCGCGCATTCTCCAGGGCAATGGCGGCGTGGGCGGCGAAGACAGAGACCAGCTGGGCATCCTTGTGGGTGAACTGATTTTCCTGGTAGCCATCCACCGTCAGCATACCAATGCAGCGCCCGCGCGCCACCAGCGGCGCGCCGATCCACGACACGATATTTTCGATGCCCGGCATGACGATCCACTCCGGCTGCTGGTGGACGTTGCCATGCAGGATGGTTTCGTGGTCGAAGATGATCGGATGCATTAGCCGGTTTTCTTCCAGGGGAATTTCCATGCCGAGCAAGCTCTCATCCAAGGCGCCGGCCAAAGCCTGTAACTTGAGATGCCCATTTTCTCTGATCTGGATGGAGGCGCTCTCAAAGGGCACGACCTGATTGAGCTGCTCGAGGATCAGGTTCAAGACCTTGGCCCGGTCGGTCTCGCTGTTGAGGATGGCGGCCACTTCACGCAGGGTTTCCGCCTGCTGGCGCTGGGCACGCTCAGAGCCGAACAGGCGCAGTTTCTCGATGGCATTGGCCAACTGGTTGGCAATCGTCTCCATCAGGCGCAAATCACGGTCACTAAAAGCATCCAGCTGGGCGCTCTCGGCATTGATCACGCCGATGACCCGCTGGCTGTTGTTCAGCAGCGGCACGCACAATTCAGAGCGCATGCTGCTGCTGACATTCAGGTAATTGGGCTCTTTGCGCACGTCGGGAACCCGCCAGGACGTGCCGCTGCTGGCGACCTTGCCGACCACACCCTGCGACAGGTGGACCCGGCGGCGCTTGATCTCGTCTGAAATACCGCGATAGCTGCGGTTGACGGTCAGATGCTCACCGTTGGGCTCCAGCATCAGGAAACCAAACTGGTCAGGATAGACGCTGTCGCCAATCACTTCCGTGGCGCGTTCGAGCAGCTCTTCTTCGCTCTTGGCGTTTAGCGCCGCCTGGCTAATCGAGTGCAGTACGGTCAATTCTTGCAGTTGTCGTCTTGTGGAATCGAAAAGATCGATGCCTTCCAAGGCCACCGAGATCTGTTCGCACAGCGTGGTCAGGGCGCCCACTTCGTAAGAGTCGAAAGCGTTAGGTTGGTCGCTTTCAATATTCAGCAGGGCGACCACGCGTTTGTAGATCTTGATCGGAATGACCAGCTCGGACTGGATGGCTTCATGCCCGTCCACCAGCAGGTAGCCGGCTCGCTGGTGGACGTTGTTGACCACAATAGGTTTACCGGTAGCCGCCGCCTCGCCCAGCAGGCCGACCCCAAAAGGCTGGCGGTAGCCGCCCCGGGCCTTCATCAGCGGGGTGAAGCTGCCGGCAGCTTGAGCCACTCTGTATTCCCGGCTGGTCTCGTCCACCAAGGCTATGTCGGTGGAGGTGTACTGCATGTCTGTGTTCAAGCGCTCGACAACGATCTGGAACAGCTTATCGGTGTCCAGCACGCCGCTCATTTCCCCGGTGAGCTTGTTAAGCACACTGAGTTGGCGGGCGCGGCGTTCTTCGGCGGCGGCGGTGCGCAGCCGCTCAATGCCGCCGGCCAGTTGGCCCGCAAAGGTAAGCAAAATACGTTCATCTTTTTCGCTGAAATGATCGGCCTTTTGGCTTTCGGCGTTGATCACCCCTATCACGCGGTCGCCAATCTTCATGGGCACACACAGCTCAGAAAGGGTCTGGGTGTCGTACCCCAGATAATTCTTCAGTTTGCGTACATCAGCCACTCGCTGCGCTTTGCCGGTTTTGGCTACCTGGCCGGTGACGCCCTGGCCCAACTCAATCACATTCTGGTGGATGGCGTCTTCACTCTGATAAGAGGGATGGATCTGCAAACGGTTTTCCGTCTGGTCCAGCATGATCACGCCGAAGTTGTCGGGATACAAACTATCCCGGATGAGGTCTGTGGCGCGGACAATAAGTTGGTCTTCATCCGTGGCTTCAGTGGCCGCCGTGGATACCTGGTAGAGGATGCTGAGTTCCTGCAACTGGCGGTTGGTGGCTTCAAAGAGGTGGGCGTTCTCTACAGCCACGGCAGCCTGGTGGCAGAGGGTCTGCGCCAGGTAGATCTCCCGGTCGCTAAACTCTCGTGACAGGCGGGTCTCATGCAGCTCCACCACGCCCACCAGGCGGTTCTGCGCCACCAGGGGCAGCAGCAGTAAAGCGTGCACGCCGGCTTTTTTCAGCGCCTGTTTTTCCTTGCGAGATAAGCCCGTGTTCGCCTGGCTTTTTTGGATGGCGCCGCGCTGCTCTGAGACAGGGATGCCCAGTTTGTCGGCCAGCGTATAGTGGGTCCCCTGCCGGTCAGGCACGGGGATGCCGGGGTTGGTGTAACGCAGCTTAACCTGCAAAGCTTCCGTATTGGGGTGCCATTCAGAGAACAGGCAGACGGGCACATCAATTAAGCGGGTCAGCTGTTGGGCGATAATTTGCAGAACTTTGTCAACTTCCAGGTTGGAAGCGATGCCCGCGCCGGCGATAGCCAGGGCGGCCAATTCTTCGACATACTGCAATTCAACGTTCGAAGCAGAGTCTTCGCGAAGTTGGTCAGTGGGGCGTAATTTCATGCTGTTCGCGTCAACAACAGGCAGCTTTATTCGGGTTAGCGTGGCCATCGTCGCTCTCTACTTGCCAGGAAAACCACTGGGGCCTTTTAAAAACCACAAGCGAGGGTGAGAACCTTACCCTCGCTCTAAGGTCTAATGGGCCAAAAGGCCGAGTATGAGTCCCAAAAAATTAGGCGGCTACCACATTCGGCTGGATCAGACCGCTCAGATGACGGATAAATTGATCCAGATCCATCGCTTGAATGGACATCACAGCCGCGACTTCTTCCTCATTCAACTCGAAAGCACGCAGGTGATCCTTGACTTCGCCATTGAGCAGGGCCGCTTTGAATTCGTTGTCCAACAAGGCTTGGGTAGCGATTGCGTTCAATTTTAGCTTGGACATAATTTCCTCGTACGCTTTCTTAACTATGAAAATGCAAAATTAGTGAGCGCTGGGGCCGGTGCCGATGCCGCCACCGCGGGGCTGGTTGAACAGCGGACCAGTGCCAATACCACCGCCACGCGGCTGATTGAACAGCGGGCCAGTGCCAATGCCACCGCCACGCGGCTGGTTGAACAAGGGGCCGGTGCCGATGCCGCCACCACGCGGTTGGTTCATGTGAATGTTAGTCATTTGTCTTCCTCCGAAGTTTGTTTGTGTTTTTGATATGCCGGATGATAGAAGATGCCCTATGAACGTAGGTATGAGCAGGTTTCATGCCATTAAAAAACAAAAAACCGCCGGGGGGCGGTTTTTTCTCGAGCATGCGGCTGTCTCAGACCTTGATGGACAGCTGCTGATAGTAGGCGTGCAACTCTGGCAGGGGTTCCGCGTTCAGTTCCTCACGCAGCAAGGCACGATATTTTTTGAAGTGAGCGATGGCGGTGGAGGGGGAGCCAGCCAGGGCCATGCAGTGCATCAAGGCCAGGTGGACATCGTCGCGATATGGATCGATCTTGAGGATCTTTTCGAACAAGAGCTTGGCTTCGCGATACTGCTTGTTATCTTTTTCGGCGGCGGCCAGCTCCATCAGGGCATCCAAATAGCGGCTGCGCAATTCTTCGCGGCGGCGGTCTGACCAATCCATGTAAGTGTCGAGCAGGTAATGGTCGTTGTACAAGTCCAGGGCGCGGCGCAGCATCTCGATCCGCTCCAGCTTGGAACGGTTGGGCTGGCCGGCCTGGGTCAACAAGTCTTCAAACTGCGCCACGTCATACCAGACCTGGAATGAGGGATGCAGCGCGTACTGCTCATTTTCAAAGGTGATGGCATCTTTGGAGCCAAGTGCCTGGCGCACGCGCCACAGGGTGGCGTGAAAGTTGCTGCTGATCTTGCCAGAACTGAAGTCCGGCCAGAACTCCAGGCCGATGGCGTCTTTGCGTACGCTGCCCTTGTCCAGAATAAAGAAGAACAAGGCGCGCGCCCGGCTGGAGCGCCACACAGCCCCGGGGATGACCTGGCCATTTTGGCGAATTTCCCCAAGGCCGAAAGCTTTCACCTCCAACAGAGCCGGTTGAATATCTTCGATCTGCGGCTTGCTCTCCAAGGCTGCTTTGCCAGTGGCAAAGCGGGCCAGACGGTCCAACAACGTTTGCACCTGGCCGGCGGCGCCGTTCTTGGACAAGAACTGGACAAACTCCGGGTGAAAGCGCAAAACGGGCACCATGAACTGGTCAAAGCCCAGACGCGCCGATCCTTCCAGCGCCCGGTGCAAATACTTTTTGGCGGCGCGCTCATTGCCGGTATAGAAGCTGGTGCGGGCAGCCAGCAGCGCCGCCAACACCTGTGACTGCTTGGGCAACTTGGTCTTGGGCCAGTCTGCCAGCACTTTGTCAAATTCCGCCATTGCCAGCGGCTCTTGCCCCATTTCGGCATAGACGTAGCCGAGTTCCGCCAGGTACTCGGTTTCATCAATGCCGGCGCCCGCCGCTTTGCGCAGCCACTTCATCGACTCGTTGTAGCGGCCTTCTTTGCGCTCGAAGCGGCCAAGCGCCAGGTAGGTGCCGGAAAGCTCGGGCAGCTCTTCTTGGTCGAGTGACAAGGCCTGGTCCAGCAGGGATTTGGCCTCTTGCAGTTCATCGACATCCAACAACAACTCGGCCTGGCCATTGAGGATCGAAATTTGCACCGGCGCCTGCCCGGCGATCTGGGCATGCTCCAAGGCCAGTCGGTACTCACGCCAGGCCAAGGCATACTCACCCACCTGGTGATGCAGATAGCCAATGTTGTTGCGCGCCGAGGCCAGTGCGCCGAGATTGCTGCGGATCTCCACATGAATATCGAGTGTTTCCTGGAAGGCTTTCTGCGCCTCCAGCATGCGGCCCTGGGCCAGTTCGATCAGGCCCAGGTCATTCAGGCACTCGGCCAGGTCGTAGGCAAACTGTGTGCGGTTTGGCGTGTCTTCCAAGGCCAGCTGACGCAGACCCGCCGCGGCGGTTTCCAAACTGGCCACGGCCAAATCCACGCGGCCCTGATAATAGAGCGGCACCGCTTTGAGGCGTTCCGCCTGAAGCCATTTCTGGCGGCTCTCGGGCTTTTGCGATTTCTTATCTAACAGACCCTGGGCTTCTTCTGCCAGAGCCAAGGCTTGTTTGTGTTTGCCGGTCAGGCGCAGGATCATGCCGCGGGTAACAATGGCGTTAACGTAAGCATCGGTGTCGCTCTCGGCCAGGATCGGCTCTGCCATCTCCAGCAGCTTCAAAGAGGCGGCATAGGCACCCTGGTTGCCCAGGATCTTTGCCTGGTAGAGCAAGAGGTGCGGTGCCAGGGTGCGCTGGTCCGGCGCTTTCTTGAGGCCATCCACCCAGCGGCTGAGCAGCATCTGGCGGCCTGAGGTGTAGAAATCCACCGCCACCTGGTCCATCCAGCGGGCGGCCTCAGGCCGCTCGCCGGAAGCCAGCTTGTGGGCGATAGCCCCTTCCCAGTCACGGCGCTGGTGGTGCCAGTCTGCAGCGCGCCTGTGCAGGCTCTTGAAACGCGCTTTGTGGTGGCGTTCAAAATAGTCCTGCAGAAATTCGGCGAACAACTGATGGTAGCGGTAACTGGGGCCCTCCGAAGTTTCGGTGCGGCTGACAAACAGATTGCGCTCCTCGAGGGAACGCAGAAAATTGGCCGAATCTTCTATCTCTAGAACATAGTTGCACAGGGCTTCATTGAAGTCGCCCAGCACCGAAGTGGCCAGCATAAAATCGCGCAGGTCCTCGGCCAGGCGGTTGACCACTTCTTCAGCCAGGTAGTTGTAGATGTGTTCGACCTTGCCGGTCAGCGAGGGCAGGACCCCGTTTTCCATGGTGCGCAGGGCCAGCAAGATGGCCACGATCCAGCCATCGGCCCGCTCGGCAAACTCCCGGGCCTGCTCATCGCTGAGCTTGACATGGTGGTTCTGCAAAACCAGTTTTTGCAGCTCGTCCGCCCGGAAGCGCAGTTCGTCCGGGCTGATGGTGACCAGTTCGTCACGAATGTAGAGGCTGGCGGTTGGGATGCCATAGACGCTGCGCGAGCCGATCAGGATGCGCAGACGGTCTGGCAGGTTTTCCAGCAGGTTCTCAATGAAGTCAACAATGTGCTGGTTTTCGCCCGCCAAATGGTAGTCGTCCAAGATCAGCAGGGAGAAGTCTTGTACCTTTTGCTCGACTTCATTAATGAAGTCGATGGCCAGGCTGCCGGCGTCTGGCTGGCCGCCCAGAGAGACCAGTTTTTCTTCCAGCTCTTCGCCAAACCCATCCACCTGCTGCTGAAAAGAAGCCACCAAATGGCGCACAAACTGCACCAGGTCATTGTCCTCGGCGGCGATACGGTACCAAAAGACCAACGCATCCACGTCGGAGGCAAAATCTACCAGTAGTGTGGTTTTTCCATAGCCCGCGGGGGCCGAGACGAAGGTCAGCTTGCGATGCAGATTCTGGTGGAGCACGTCAATTAGACGCACACGGCGCAAAACATCTTTGCGCCGTTGCGGTGGACGTACTTTGGTCAGCAGAATGGCCATACGATGGGCAATAAACTGCAATCCTTCCAATCTAGGTCATCGTAGTCTATTGCGAGTGGCGCGGCTTTGTCAAGCCGCTGAGCGCAAAACTAATGAAACTGCCTGAATTATAATTTTTGCATGCGTGCTACAGACATCATCATTAAAAAGCGTGACAAACAAGAATTAACCCCTGAAGAGATCCGCTTCTTCATTAAAGGATACACGGATGGCAGCATCGCCGACTATCAGGTGGCTGCCTGGGCCATGGCGGTACTGCTGAATGGCATGAACGCGGCCGAGACCACTGAGCTGACCCTGGCGATGGCCCGATCCGGCGAAACGCTGGACCTGAGCGGCGTGGTGGACCTGGCCCTGGACAAGCATTCCACCGGCGGTGTAGGCGACAAGACCACGCTGGTGGTGGAACCGGTGCTGGCCGCCTGCGGCTGCCGGGTGGGCAAAATGTCCGGGCGCGGCCTGGGCTTTAGCGGCGGCACGCTGGACAAGATGGAGTCGATCCCCGGCTACCGCACTGACCTGAGCCGGGAAGAGTTCCTGCAGCAGCTGAAAGATGTGGGGCTGGTGCTCACCGGGCAAACTGGCGACCTGGCCCCGGCCGACGGCAAGCTGTACGCGCTGCGGGACGTCAGCGGCACGGTGGACTCGCCAGCCCTGATCGCGGCCTCGATCATGAGCAAGAAGATCGCCGCCGGCGCGCAGCGCATTGTGCTGGATGTGAAGGTGGGCCTGGGAGCTTTCATGACCAATCTGGACGATGCTCGGGCGCTGGCCGAGATGATGGTGGCGATTGGCGCCCAGGCCGGCCGCAAAACGGTAGCGCTGCTCTCCGACATGAACCAACCCCTGGGCCACGCGGTGGGCAATGCGCTGGAAGTGAAAGAAGCGCTGGACACGCTGCGCGGCGGTGGGCCTGCCGACTTCCGCGAGCATGCCCTGGAAGTGGCGGCGCATTTGCTGGTGCTGGCCGGAGTGGAAAGTGACCTGCCCGCCGCGCGCCAGCGGGCGGCGGCCAGCCTGGCGGACGGCAGTGCGCTGGAGCGCTTCCGCACGCTGGTAGCCGCCCAGGGCGGTGATGCCAGCTATGTGGACGACCCAGACAAACTGCCGAGCGCGGCGCTGATCGAAGAAGTGCCGGCCCCGCGCAGTGGCTATTTGCAGACCATTCACGCCCGCGAGGTGGGCGAGAGCGCCGTAGAATTAGGCGCCGGCCGCGCCCAGAAGGGCGAACCGATCGACCATAGTGTCGGTTTTGTGATCCATCACAAAGTGGGCGACCAGGTGCAGGCGGGGCAGCCGCTGTTCAGCGTACACGCCGGTGATGCGGCCAAGCTGGCCGCCGCCAAAGCGCGCGTGCTGGCGGCGCATCACTGGAGTGATGCGCCGGTGGAGCCGTTGCCGCTGTTTTACGGGACGATCGAATAACGAAAACTGGCGACCCTTGGTCGCCAGTTTTTATTTCGCTTGAACCTGTGTGCTTACTCGATGCCAGCCAGGAAGGCCACGCCGAGGGTGCCGGGGCCGGTGTGGGTGCCTACAGCCGGGCTCACATCGGTGATGGCGGCTTCCAGCGGCTTGAAGCGATCCTTCACCTCAGCCAGCAAGGCTTCGGCATCGGCCTGGGCATTGGCGTGCAGCACGGCAATGCGCACGGGGCCGCGCCCGCCGATGCGTTCCTCGGCCAGCTCGACCATGCGCTTGACGGCTTTGCCCTTGGTGCGCACGCGCTCCACGGGCTGCAGCTTACCCTCGACCACTTCAAGGATCGGCTTCATGTTAAGCGCCGTGCCCAGGAAGCGCTGCGCGCCGCCGATGCGGCCGCCGCGGTGCAGGAATTCCAGCGTGTCCACCATCAGCATCACGCCGGTGTTGTCCCGGGCGGCTTCGGCGATCTTGACGCATTCCGCTAGCGACTTACCGGCTTTGGCGGCCGCGGCGGCTCGCAGCAGGGGCCAGCCAGTGCCCATCGAGGCGGAACGGCCATCGATCACTTCCACCTTCACGCCCGAAGCCATTTCCTTACCCTGCAAAGCAGAGGCGATCGTCCCGGAAAAAGCGGAGGACACAAAGATACCCAGAACATCGAAGCCCTTCTTGCCCAGCTCTTCAAACTTCTCTTTGAAGGCTGCGGGGGTGGGCTGCGATGTGGTGGGGGATTTGGTGGAGGCGGCCAGGCGTTCGTAAAATTCCTTGGGCTGGATATCTACACCGTCGTACATTTCTTGGTCTCCCCAAATGATCAAAGCGGGGACGACATGGATTTCGTGACCCTTGCTGAGCTCTTTGGGGATATAGGTCGTGCTGTCTGTAACAATCGCGATCTTAGCCATAGATTCTCCTCGTCAGGCGGTGTGACGGCCTATTAAAACACAGAACAATAAGGCAGTTTGCGGCAAAACTTCACGCAACGCAGCTACCCTTGACCGCTCCAGACTAGCAAGCTACAATCACACGCTGTTTCCAAGTACAATAGGGCAGCGTTAATCACTGAATAGGAGTATTTTCAGCACATGGTTCGTATCCGATTGCGCCGAGTAGGCGGCAAAAAGCAGGCCACTTTCCGTATCGTGGCGGCTGACAAAGAAAGCCCCCGAGACGGCCGCTTCATTGAAATCCTTGGCTTTTATAACCCGCGCACTGAGCCGGCCACAATTAGCTTGAAGGAAGACCGCATTTATCATTGGATTGGCAATGGCGCCGTCCCCAGCGATTCCGCCAGCCAGATCTTCCAGACCGCTGGCTTGCTGGCGCGCTTTGAGCGCTACAAAGCCGGTGAGGGCCTGGAAGCCCTGCTGGCCGAGGCTGAAGCAGCCGACAAGACCCGCAACGCCAACACCAAGACCCGCCGCCCGGCTCCCCCAGCCGGCAGTTCCAAGCGCAAGCAGGCCGCCCGCGACGCAGCTGCGGCGGCCGCCGCCGAAGCCGCCAAGGCTCAGGCGGAGGCCCCTGCTGCAGCCCCGGCGGCGGAAGAAGCCGCACCGGTGGCAGAAGCTGAGGCCCCAGCGGCTGAGGCCGCCCCGGCTGAAGAAGCTGAAGCCCCCGCCGCCGAAGAAACCCCGGCTGAGGCTGAAGCCCCGGCAGCTGAAGAAACCCCTGCTGAGGACACCCCGGCCGAAGCCGCCGAATAAGCCCGGTTCATACAATGAAGGAACTCATCGAGTACGTAGCCCGTTCGCTGGTGGATGACCCGACCCAGGTGCATGTTCACGAGCGCAAAAAAGGCGACAGCGCAGAGATCTCGCTGCAGGTCGCCAAAGAAGACATGGGCCGCGTAATCGGACGCAATGGGCGGGTGGCCAATGCCATCCGCACCCTACTGCAGGTCTCGGCCAGCCGGGATGGCAAGCGCGCCTTCTTGCGTATCTCCGAACCCCAGTGAGCAGCCCCCGCCGGCGCCAAGCCGCCAAACGCAAACAGCACCATACAGGCTCGCCCGTACCCAGCGAGCCTGTATTTGTATGCGTGGCCGTACTGCGCCGCCCGCATGGGTTGCGGGGCGAAGTGGTGGTCAGCCTGGAAACCGACTTCCCTGAGCGCCTGCAAACCGGCACGCGCTTGTTCCTGAGTGAAGATTACACCCCGATAACCATTGCCAGCCGCCGCCCGCATGCGGATGGGCTGCTGCTCTCCTTTGTAGAATTTCCCACTCACGAAGCGGTGCAGCCTTTCCGCAACGAACCGCTCTTCGTATCCATAGAGGATCGCCCACCCCTGCCGGCAGGCGAGTATTACCATCACGAACTGCTCGGCATGGATGTGCTCGACAAGGGCGGCGAAAGCCTGGGCCAGTTGGCAGACATCCTGGTGACTGGCGCCAACGATGTGTACCTGGTGCGGGCGGCCGACGGCGAGGAGATCCTGCTGCCGGCCATCCCCCAGGTGATCCTTGGCGTGGATACGGCCGCCAGGCAAATGCGCGTGCATCTGCTGCCTGGCCTGCGCCAACCCAAGAAACCCAACCCAGACGGCTAACCTTTACGCAACCCGCACAACCAGCTACACTGCCCACAGTCGTTGACAGGCGTTAAAGGGCTATGGTATTCTCGGCCCGCTTTGCCCTGGGGGCGGCTGCTATGGATGAAAAGACCTACTGGCTGGCATTGAACCGCATATCCGGCATTGGCGCGGTGCGCTTCCGGGCCTTGCTGGACGCCTTCGGCAGCGCGGCGGCGGCCTGGGCGGCCAGCCCCAGCGAGCTGAAGGCCGCCGGGCTTAGCCCGGCGGCTGTAGAGCGGCTGCTTGAGGCGCGCAGCGCTGCAGACTTAGCCAACCTGCCTGCAGAACTGGAACAGCACGGCCTGCAAGCCCTGACCTGGGACGAACCGGGCTATCCGCGCAAACTGCGTGAACTGGAGCAGGCGCCGCCGGTCTTGTATGTGCGCGGTACGCTGCAGCCTGAGGATGAGTGGGCCGTTGCGATCGTGGGCACCCGCCAGGTGACTGCCTACGGCCGGCAGGTGGCGGCGGATTTGGCCGCCTTCCTGGCGCGCAACGGCTTGACGGTGGTGAGTGGCCTGGCGCGCGGCGTGGACGCCGTAGCCCACCAGGCGGCTCTCGAAGCCGGCGGCCGCACCCTGGCGGTGATGGCGCACGGCCTGGAGCGGGTCTACCCGCCGGAGCACCGCAAACTGGCCCAGGAGATCTGCGGCCGCGGAGCGCTGCTCAGCGACTATGCGGTGGGCACACCGCCGGACAGCGCCAATTTCCCGCCGCGCAACCGCATCATCTCCGGCCTGTCGCTGGCGGTAGTGGTGGTGGAGGCCGGCCAGCGCAGCGGCGCGCTGATCACGGCCGGTTTTGCCGCCGAGCAAGGCCGGGAAGTTTTTGCGGTGCCGGGTAATATTCACGCTCCGCAAAGCGCCGGTACAAACTTTCTGATCCAGCGCGGCGCCCACCCTCTGCTGCGCTTCGAGGAACTGTTGGAAGTATTGAACTTGGAAATGATGACTGCTCACCAAACCGCCGCGGCGGCCCTGCCAGCCGACCCTACCGAGGCGCGCCTGTACACGCTCTTGGGCAAAGAGCCGCGGCATCTGAACGAGCTGGGCGCCCAGGCCGGTCTGCCGATCGAACAGGTGTCGGCGACCCTGGCCCTGATGGAACTGAAGGGACTGGTGCGCCAGGTGGGCGGCATGAGCTACGTGGTGCGCGAGAGCCAAGCCGCCTACCAAACCGGGAGCCTGCCCTAGCATGCCCAACAATTATTACGCCGTGATCATGGCCGGGGGCGGGGGTACCCGGCTGTGGCCGCTCTCGCGCCAGGCGACGCCCAAGCAAATGCTGCCGCTGATCGCAGACAGCACCTTGTTCCAAACCGCCCTCAAACGCCTGCAGCGCGTATTTTCCCCGGAGCATATTCTGGTGGTGACCAACCAGCAGCAAGCCGCACGCCTGCAGGAGCAAGCCCCAGAGCTGAAACCAGAAAACTTCCTGCTGGAACCGCAGCCGCGCGGCACGGCCGCAGCCATCGGCCTGGCGGCCGCCTACCTGCAGGCGCGTGACCCCGGCGCCGTCATGGCCGTGCTGACCGCCGACCATTACATCGGCAACGAAGCCGAGTTTGAGCGCTACCTGCTGGCCGCCCGCCAGCTGGCGGAACAGGGCCACCTGGTGACCCTGGGCATTGAACCCAGCTACGCCGCCACGCAGTTCGGCTACATTCAGCTGGGGGCGGCGCTGGCCAAAGTGGACGGCTACACGGCCTACACAGCGCAGCGCTTCAAAGAGAAACCGGCCGCGGCCGAGGCGGAGGCCATGTTGGCCGAAGGCGGTTATGCCTGGAATTCAGGCATGTTCATCTGGCAGGTGGCGCGCATTTGGCAGGAGTTCCAGCGCCACATGCCGGAACTGCACGAGGCGCTGGAAAAGATCTCGGCAGCCTGGAACCAGGCGGACTTTGCGACTGTGTTGGCGCATGAGTGGCCGCGCATCGCCGCCCAGACGATAGACTACGGCGTGATGGAACAGGCCGCGGATGTGGCTGTGATCCCCGCCCGGGATATGGCCTGGAACGATGTTGGCTCGTGGAGTTCACTGTTCGAGGTGCTGGAGGTGGATGCCAGCGGCAACCTGGTGCTCAGCGAGCGGCACTTGGATATTGACAGCCGCAACGTATTGATCCACAGCAATGGCCAGGAGCGCATGGTGGTCACCGTGGGGGTGGAAAACATGGTGGTGGTGGACACCGGCGACGTCTTGCTGATCTGCTCCAAAGAGCGTGCGCAGGACCTGCGCAAAGTGATCGAGTTATTAAAGGAAAAGGGCCTGCAACAATATCTATAGCAGGCCGTTAACTACAAATAGATTTCACCCAGAGGTAGGAAACTTGGAAGCGTATTGCGTTAAGTGCAAAACCAAACGAGAGATGCAGAACCCGGCGCCGGAATACACCAAAAGCGGCGCCCCGGGCACGCGCGGCACCTGCCCGGTGTGCGGCACCACGCTGTTCCGCATGGGCAGCACCCCGGCACATGAAGGGCTGAGCGCCCCGCCGCGCCCGACCAAAGAGGAACGCGCGGCGGCCAAACGCAAGGGCAAGCTGGTGATCGTCGAGTCGCCGGCCAAGGCCCGCACTGTGGGCCGTTACCTGGGTAACGGCTACAAGGTGCAGGCCTCGGTAGGGCATGTACGCGACCTGTTGCGCTCGCAACTCTCGGTGGATGTAGACAACGACTTCGCCCCCAAGTACCGCGTGCCGAACGAGAAACGCCCGGTGGTCAAGGAACTCAAAAAGCAGGCGGCCCAGGTCGAAGAAATTTACCTGGCAACCGACCCCGACCGCGAGGGCGAGGCGATCGCCTGGCACCTGCTGGAAGCCGCCGAGATCGAACCCGAGCGGGTCAAACGCGTGGTCTTCCATGAGATCACCAAACCGGCCATTGAAGAAGCCTTCAACCACCCGCGCGACATCAACATGTCGCTGGTGGACGCCCAACAAGCCCGCCGCATCCTGGACCGCCTGGTGGGCTACAACCTAAGCCCGATCCTGTGGACCAAGGTGCGCAACCGGCTCTCGGCGGGCCGGGTGCAGTCGGTGGCGCTGCGCCTGATCGTGGAGCGCGAGCGCGAGATCGACGCCTTTGTGCCGGTGGAATACTGGTCGATCGAGGCCGAGCTGCAGCCAGAAGGCAGCCGGAACACCTTCATCGCCAAACTGGCCGAAGTGGACGGCGCCGAACCTGAGATGGGCGCGCAAGCCCAGGTGCAGCCGCTGCTGGACGATATGCAGACGGCCCGCTACCTGATCAACGAGATCAAGCGCGGC
Source organism: Anaerolineales bacterium (assembly GCA_019637805.1). NCBI lineage: Bacteria > Bacillati > Chloroflexota > Anaerolineae > Anaerolineales > Anaerolineales bacterium. Next base: position 326,775 of record JAHBVB010000001.1, read on the forward strand.
CAGCGCCGCCGCAAAGCGCCAGCGCCCTTCACCACCAGCACCATGCAGCAAGAGGCCTCGCGCAAGCTGGGCTACACCGCCAAGCGCACCATGGCCATCGCCCAGCAGCTCTACGAGGGCATTGACCTGGGCGAAGGCGAGAACACCGGCCTGATCACCTATATGCGTACGGATTCGACCAGCATCTCTGCGAGCGCCCAACAGGAAGCGCGTGACTACATCACCAAAGTGCACGGCGCCAGCTACATCCCCGACGAGGCGCCAGTCTACAAGACACGCGCCAAAGGCGCCCAAGAGGCGCATGAGGCCGTACGCCCCACTTCGGTGCTGCGCACCCCCAGCGCGATCAAGGACCACCTGAGCCGCGACCAATACCGCCTGTACCAGCTGATCTGGCAGCGTTTCCTGGCCTCGCAGATGAACCCGGCGGTGTACGACACCGTCTCGGTGCGAGTGCGCGGCGAAGGGGAGGCGCACCAGTACCTGCTGCGCGCTTCCGGCTCGATCTTGCAGTTCCCCGGCTACCTGGCCGTCTATGAAGAAACGCTGGAAGAGGGCACTAAGGGCGAAGGCGAGGCGGACACCAAAATTCCACCCGACCTGGCCGAGGGCCAACTGCAAAAGCTCGTAGAGCTTTTGCCAGTACAGCACTTCACCCAGCCGCCGCCGCGCTTCAGCGACGCCACGCTGATCAAGACCCTGGAAGAGTTCGGCATTGGCCGGCCTTCCACTTATGCGCCCACGCTGAACACCCTGCAGCAGCGCGGCTATATTGTGCGTGAAGACCGCCGCCTGATCCCGACTGAGACCGGTCTGCTGGTGAATGACCTGATCACCGAACACTTTCCCGACATTGTGAACTACCAGTTCACGGCGGAGATGGAAGAAGACCTGGACAAGATCGCCTCCGGCGAAGAGCCGTGGGTCAAAGTGATCCGCGACTTCTACGAGCCGTTCTCGGAGGTGGTTGAGCGCGCCAAGGCGGAAATGCCGGAGAGCAAGGCCGGGCCTGAGTATGTGGGCCGCCAGTGCCCCACCTGCCAGCAGGGCCAGCTGATCATCCGCTGGGGGCGCTATGGCAAGTTCATCGGCTGCGAGCGCTTCCCAGACTGCCGCCACACGGAACCGTGGCTGGAGAAGATCGGCGTGACCTGCCCGGTGGACGGCGGCGAAATCGTCGAGCGGCGCACCCGCAAGGGACGCATTTTCTTCGGCTGCGCCAATTACCCGGAGTGCGAGTTCACTTCGTGGAAGCGGCCGCTGCCGACGCCCTGCCCCAGCTGCGGCGGAACATTGGTGATCGCCAATAAGCAATTCGCCCAGTGCCTGGCCTGCGAAACCCAATTCCCGCTGGACGATGTGCAGCCGGAAGAGGCGCCCGCAGCAGCCGAGGGTTGACAGTCCGCAGTTAACACATAAAAGCAGGTTCGAGCTGTGAAGTTAGAAGGATGAAGTGCCTACACTTCATCCCTTTGAATTTTCATCCCCGGCCTTTCTCCCTGGCACGCAAGTTGCACTTTTGCTCTTGCTACTCTAGAATCACGCGGACAGGAGTTTTTGACATTATGCGAATCGACAACGGGACGATCACCGTCCTGGGACGTGAAATCAACATCTCGGCCTTGAGCCAGCCGCGCACGCTGGCGGCAGTGGCTTTCGCCGCAGGCCTGATCGTGGGCCTGGTGGTGCTGGGCTGGTGGCTCTTCCCGGTGAACTGGACGGACGCCTCCGTGGCGGACCTGCGGGCAGACCTGCGCGCCGATTACTTGCGCGCCGCGATCGACTCTTACACCTTGGAGCCGAATGACGCCCTGGCACGCCAGCGCCTGGGCGCACTGGGCGAATTCGCCGACGAGACGATGGCGGCAGTGGCCGCCGCCCCCGGCGGACAGAATATCGAAAGCCTGGCGCGTTTCCAAGCGCTGCTGGGCGTGACGACCCCATCCACCGGCGGCAGCCCAAGCACGAGCGGAGCCGGCAGCACAACGTCGGCCGAACCGCTGTTCGGCAGCGGCACGCTGCTGACCACACTGTGCGGCATCACGCTGTTCGTGGGGCTGACCCTGGCCGTGGTGTATATCTCGCGCAACCGGCGCAGGCAGGGACCGGCTGGGCCGCTCAGCCCGTTGAGCGACAAGAACACACCGGCCGCCCCGCCCCACTACGAAGAGGCCGGCGAAGACAGCCCGCCGCTTTCCCAGTGGATGACGACTTACGTGCTGGGCGACGACCTGTATGACGACTCGTTCAGCATCGATTCGACCGCGGGCGACTTCATGGGCGAATGCGGGGTGAGTATTTCGGAAGCGATCGGCGTGGGCAGCCCCAAGCGAGTGAGCGCCTTTGAAGTCTGGCTGTTCGACAAGAATGATGTGCACACGGTGACCAAGGTGCTGATGAGCACGCACCTGTTCCGCGACGATGCCTCCCGCCAGCGCCTGGCGACCAAGGGCGACCCGCTGCTGGCCACCCCCGGCGCCGAGACGGTGCTGGAGACGGCCACGCTGCAGATGGTGGCGCGCGTGGTGGATATGCAGTACGGCGAAGGCCCGCTGCCGGAGGAGAGTTTCTTCGAGCGGGTGACGCTGGAACTGGCGGTGTGGTCTAAGGTCTGATTGCTGACCGCAGACTGCTGATTACTGAGCTTATTCGACGCTGACGATCTCGAAGAGCAGTTTGCCGGCGGGCGTTTCGGCTTCCACGGTTTCGCCAGCTTTATGCCCCAGCAGGGCACGGCCAATCGGTGATTCGTTGGAGATCTTGCCGTTGCGCGGGTCGGCCTCGGCGGCGCCGACCAGGAAGTACTTGCTGGGCTCTCGACCCTTTTCTTTGATGACCACTACCGAGCCGACGCCAATCGAGCCGTCGGCCGAACCTTCGCGGGTGATGATGTTGGCGCGCCCCAGCAGGGCTTCCAGTTCCTGGATGCGACCTTCCAAAAAAGCCTGGTCTTCCTTGGCCTTGGAATAGTCGGCGTTCTCAGACAGATCGCCCTGCTGAATGGCTTCGCGCAGGCGGGCGGCCAGTTCGCTGCGCTGGGGGCCTTTGAGGTCCTCCAGCTCGGCACGCAGTTTGGCGGCGCCTTCTTCGGTTAAGTAATGTTCATCGCTCATGGCAAACTCTGTGGGTTAAACAATTTCTCGTGTTCCTGAACGGCGTAGCGGTCGGTCATGCCCGCCAGATAGTCACATACGGTGCGCTGCAGGCCGCGGGTTTCGACATAGGCCTGGTATTCATAGGGCAACATGCTGGGCTCCTTTTCGTAAGCCTGGAAGATCTCGGTGAGCACGTTGCGGGCTTTGACCGCCATGCGCACGACGCGCGGGTGGCGGTACATATTCTTGTAGAGGAAATCTTTGAGCGGCTTGTTGCGCGCGTGCATGGCCTCGCTGTAGCCGATCACGTTGTGCTCCAGTTTTTGGATGTCGTGGGCGCTTTGAGCGCCGCTGGCATCGATGCGAGACTGGGTCGCAGCGACCACATCGCTGACCAGCAAGCCCACCAAGCGGCGGATCAGCCGGTGGCGGGTGAGGTCGTTCAGGTCCTGGCCGTCCCAGCCGATGCTGTCCAGCATCAGCTTCCACATCTCCAGCCCCGCCAGGCCGGCGGGGGTCACCAAGCCGGAGCGCAGGCCATCGTCCAGGTCGTGGGTGGTGTAGGCCAGCTCATCGGCCACATTGGCGATCTGCGCCTCGAGGTTGCCGCGCAGTTCCGGGTCGTATTGCGAGGCGTCGGAGACATCATATTCGGTCTCGTGCTTGACCATGCCCTCGCGCACTTCCCAGGTCAGGTTGAGGCCGGGGAAATCCGGGTAACGCTGTTCCAGCTCGGTGACGATGCGCAGAGACTGGCGGTTGTGGTCGAAGCCGCCGTGGTCCTTCATCAGCTCGTTGAGGGTGTGCTCGCCGGAGTGGCCGAAGGCGGCGTGGCCCAGATCATGGGCCAGGCAGATGGCCTCGACCAGGTCTTCATTGGCGCCCAGGGCGCGGGCGATGGTGCGGCCGATCTGGGCCACTTCCAGGGTGTGCGTGAGGCGCGTGCGGAAGTAGTCGCCCTCGAAGTTGATGAAGACCTGGGTCTTGTACTCCAGACGACGGAAGGCGGTGGTGTGGATGATGCGGTCCCGGTCGCGCTGGAAGCGCGTGCGGTACTGTGGCTCATCATCCGGGTACTGGCGGCCCTGGCTGTCGCGGCTGCGCGCGCCCCAAGGGGCGAGCAGCTGCTCTTCCTGAGCTTCCAATTGTTCACGAGTGATCATGGGAACTCCAGTGTAATGGAGCGCCAGACGGGTGTCAAACCTTGAAAAGCCGCGTGCCCAGCGGCTCGCCAGCCAGCACCTGGGCCAGGTTGCCCGGGCGCAGGCCGGAGAAGATGCGGATCTCGCAGTCCGGCAAGGCGTCCAACAGAGGGAACATGGCGCCAACCTTGCCGGCCATGCCGCCGGTGACGTCCGCTCCGGCCGCCGCGCCGGCGCCCATGGAGGCCCTATCCGCGGCACTCAACTCCGGCAGCAGGCGAGCGTCTACGCCGCCGTAGCCGGCGTAGACGCCGTCTTCGTCGCCCGCCAGCAGGATGCGGGACGGCTGCAGCAGCGGGGCCAGATAGACGAAGACATCCTCGGTGGAGGCGATGGTGCCGCCCCACTCCGCATCGAAAACCACGTCGCCATAGACCACCGGCAGCAGCCCGGCATCCAGGGCGGCCTGCAGCGGGCCGCTCTGCCAGGCCGCCAGGTGGCCGGCCTGGGCCTGGCCGGCGGCGGAGGGCGGGAAGGCGATGGCGGGCAGGCCGGCCTTGGCCAAGGCATCCATCACCAGGCGGTTCAGCGCGCCGGCCTGCCGCCAGACCTCAACGAACCCCAACCAATCGGCCGGGTTGCGCACGCCGGCGCGAGTATTGTGCTGCTTGGCGGGCACATGGCCGAAAGAGCCGGAGCCGTGGCCCAGCAGCAAACGCAGGTCGGGGTTGGCGCGGCGGGCGGCGGCGATCTCGCCGGCAGCGCGCTGGATGACCTCGGGCCGCGAGGTCGCAGGCTGGTCCTTGTGGGTCAGCAGCGAACCGCCGAGTTTAAGGAAGGTGATGGGCTGCACAGGCTTACTATACCGCTTGACAGTTGCCCCGCTTGGCCTGATAATATATCAAGATATTTTGATTCAAAGTGGATTGATATATATGACGACCCTGACTACCGAAGCGCCCCCTCTGTTTGCTCTGCTGGCGCATGCGTTGCGCTGGCAACTGGTCTCCACCCTGGCGGACAGCGATTTCAACGTGCAAGAACTGCAAGCTGCGGTGCGCAGCAGCCAAAACCTGGTGTCCTACCACCTGCGCTTGCTGCGGGACGGCGGCCTGGTGCGTGAGACGCAAAGCATTGCGGATGGGCGCCAGACCTATTACAGCCTGGACCTGCCGCGCCTGCAGACGGCGCTCTTCTCGCTGGGCGACAGTTTGCACCCGGCGCTGGCCCCGGCCAGCGAACCGGCGGCAGCCCCCAGCCGGCGGCTGCGGGTGCTGTTCCTGTGCACGCACAACAGCGCCCGCTCGCAAATGGCCGAAGGGCTGATGCGGGCGCATGGCGGGGAGTGGGCGGAGGTGTTCAGCGCCGGCACACAACTCTCGCGGGTGCACCCCCTAGCGATTGCAGCCATGGATCAGCTGAAGATCGATATCCGCGGCCACAGCTCCAAGCTGGTGGACCAATACCTGGCAGAGACTTTTGACTATGTGATTACGGTATGCGACCGGGCCAAAGAAAGCTGCCCGATCTTGCCGGGGGCGCCCAAGCAGATCCACTGGAGCTTCCCCGACCCTTCGGCCGTGGAAGGCAGCCAGACCCAGAAGCTGCAAGCTTTCTCACAAACCGCCCTGGGGCTAAGCCAGAGGATCAAGCACCTGCTCTTGCTTATCCAGCGCGACGCTGGCCAAGCCTAGTATCGATCACGGCTTTGGCGCCGGCCGCCAGCAGCGCCTCGCGCACCTGCGCGGCGCTGTTTTCCTCCACCAGAGCGATGACGTTGCCGCCACGGCCGCCGCCGGACAGCTTGGCGCCCAGGGCGCCCGCCTCTCGGGCGGTTGCGGCCAGCATTTCCAATAGGGCCGAAGAGACATCTAGCTCTTGCAACAGCGCCTGGTTGGCGTCCATCAGGCGGCCCAGTTCGGCCGCCTGGCCGGCAGCCAGGGCGTCCCGAGCCTGGTGGGCGATCAGGCCGATCTGGGCAAACAAGTTGTCGCAGCGCCCCGGGTCCGCCTGCCAGGCGCGGCGCACATCGCCGACGGTCTCGGCGGTGGGCGCCGGCTGGCCGCTGTCGGCGATGAGCCAGTGCAGGGGCCGGCCCACCCTAAGGCGCTCGACCGGCTGGCCTTTGATGAAGAAGACCGGCTGGGCATAAGTGACCACGGTATTGTCAATGCCGGAGGGCGTGCCATGATGCAATTTCTCGATCTCAAAAGTAAGGTCGTTGACCTGCTCGTCGCTGAAGGGCCGGCCCAGAAAGTCGGAGACGGCGCGCAGGATGGCGACGCTCACCGCCGCGCCGGAGCCCATGCCGCCGGCCAGCGGGATGGTGGAGCTGACATGCAGGCGGAAGGCCGGCGGGCGCGGCACGCCCAGCGCGGCCAGGGCCGCACGCACCGCGGCGGCCAGGGGATTGTCGATGGGCAGTTCGTCCAACGCGGCGTCCAGGCCGATCTGTTCGGCCCAGACCAGGATGCGGCCGCTGGGGGCGGAAATGTCCGGCTGGACGCGGGCCTTGGCCTGCACGGCAGTCACCGGAACGGCGATGGCCGGCTGCCCGTAGACGACAGCATGCTCGCCGAACAAGATGATCTTGCCGGGGGCGGAAGCGACAGTCACAGCCATGCTAATAGATGTAGAAAATCAACAGGATCGTAGCGGCCCACAACAGCAAATCGATTTGCAGGGGGCGGTCATTGAACAGAATTTCTTCGGGGGCCTCGCCGACCTGCTTGACCTGCACCAGGTACAAATAGCGGAAGAAGCCATAGATCACGAAGGGGATGGTGAGCATCATGGCGTGGTTCTCCGGCACGTTGGGGGCCAGGAAGGTATACAGACTGTAGGTGATGATCGACAGGCAGAGCACTACCAGCAAAAGCTGTTCCAGAAAAGTGTGGGTATAGCCTTTCAGCACTTTACGCGTGGGGCCGCCCTCCCGGCTTTGCAACAATTCCGCCCGGCGTTTGCCGATCCCCAGGAACAGGGCCAGGAAAATGGTGAAGACATAGATCCAGGGGGAGAAGCGCTGCACATCGATCACGGACACGCCGGCGGCCACGCGCAGCACATAGAAGCTGGCCAGCACCAGCACATCAATCACGGGGATGTGCTTAAGCCAGAACGAATAGGCGAAGTTAAGCAGGACATACAGCACGCAGATCAACGCGAAGAGGGGCGAGAGCCAAAAGCCCAAGCCGAGGGCCAGCAGCATGAACAAGGCAGCGGCGGCCACAGCCACTGACGCCGGCAGGGCGCCGGAGGCGATGGGGCGGTGCTTCTTGGTCGGGTGTTTGCGGTCGGCCTCGCGGTCGACCACGTCGTTGATCAGGTAGATGCTGCTGCTCAGCAGGCTGAAGAGCAGCACGCCGAGCAAGGCGCGTTCCAGCGCAGGCAGATAGGTCAGCTGGCGGTCGAAGACCAGGCCGGCCAGCAAAAGCGCATTTTTGGCCCACTGCTTGGGGCGCATGTTCTTGAGCAGGGCGATGAACATGGCTTGAATCATACATTATTTTGGCATCCGCGTTCCTCAGGCTCGCGATGCTACAATCGCCGGGATGAGCAAGCAACGCGCCGATGAACTGCTGGTGGCCCGCGGCCTGGCCGACAGCCGCAGCCAGGCCCAGCGCCTGGTGATGGCCGGGCAGGTGCGCGCCAACGGGCAGGTGGTGGCGAAGCCGTCCAGCCAGCTGGCCAGCGACAGCCAGCTGGAAGTAGACCATGGGCCCAAATACGTTTCACGCGGCGGCGAGAAGCTGGAGGCGGCGCTGGCCCAGTTTGAGATTGCCCCCAAGGGCTGGTCGTGCGCCGATGTGGGCGCCTCCACCGGCGGCTTCAGCGACTGCCTGCTGCAGACTGGGGCGGCGCGCATCTACGCCATTGACGTGGGCAAAGGCCAACTGCACTGGCGCCTGCGGCTGGACCCGCGCATCATCGTGATGGAGGCCACCAACGCCCGCCACCTGGAGCGTCTGCCAGAACAGGTTGACCTGATCGTGGTGGATGTCTCGTTCATCTCGCTCAAGGTGATCCTGCCCGTGGTGCGCAGCTGGCTGGCGCTCGACGGGCAGTTGGTGGCGCTGATCAAACCACAGTTCGAAGCGGGCAAGCAGGAAGTGGCGCGCGGCAAAGGCGTGATCCGCGATGCGGAAGTGCACCAGCGCGTGCTGAACGAGGTGTTGGAGTTCGTATCGAATGACGGCTATCAGCTGCGCGGGCTGATGCGCTCGCCAATCCTGGGACCCAAGGGCAACCAGGAATTCCTGCTTTGGGCGGACTGCAGCCAGCCTGCCGGCCACAGCCCGGAGGCGCTGATCGCCCCACTGTTTACGGCCGGAGACGCAGAAGCCCGCTAGGGCAGCCCGCTAGAGCTGCAAAATCGCTGCGCCGGCCACTTGGTCACGTCCATTGTGTTTGGCGTAGTACAAAGCCAGGTCTGCCTGGCGGAGCAACTGCTGGGTTTCTTCCCCATCCATGGGGAAGGTGGCCACGCCGGCCGAGAAGGTGGAATACAGCGCCAGATCCTCATGCTCCAAGACGGAGTTCTTGAACAGCTGGCGGCATTCGTCAATTCGCTGCATGGCGATTTTCTGGCTGGCGCCGGGCAGCACGATCACAAATTCCTCACCGCCGTAGCGGCAGACGATATCGCCCTCACGGATGTGTGAAAGCATAGTCCTAGCCAGATGGCGCAACATCTCATCGCCCAAGGCGTGCCCGTAGCGGTCATTGAAGTTCTTGAAATGGTCGATGTCCAGCATGGCCACACTGAGCGGCTCTTTGCTGCGGCGCACTTTGGCCAGTTCACGCGGCAGCGATTCTTCCAGATAACGACGATTGAACAAGCCCGTCAGAGCATCCCGAATAGCTTGCTCGCGCAGCTGAATCTGGAGTTCCTCGATCTCAGCCAGTTTCTTTTTCATGCCGCGGTTGGCGCGGTCCATGGCTTTTTCGGCGCGGACGCGCTTGCTGATCTCTCGCACCACCACCATGCGCCCGCTGAGCTCAGTGACCTGGTTGCGCAAGGGCAGCAAGCGCACATCAAAGGTGCGTTTTGGCGAGGACGTGATACGCAGATGCATTTCGGCAGTTAATGAAGGGCCCAAATGTTCAACCAGTTGGGGCCAGCTTTTGAGCAGATTGGCGGCTTCCTCGCCAATCTGCTTGTCGCCTTGCAAGGCGAGCAGGGTTTTGGCGGCCGGGTTCATATCCACCAGGCGGTTGCGCAGGTCGAAGACCAGCACGCCGTCTGCCATTTGCTCCACTACCGCGTCACGCGCCACCGGCAGAATATCCAGCAGCCCCAATTCAAACAAAGCGAAAGCCAGGACCAGGCCCGTGGCGGTAAAGGCCAAGGGCGTCATATCCAAATCCGGGAAGGGCTGGAAGCCGGAAAGGCTGGCGGCGTTGGCTACAAAGGGAATCGAGATGCCGACCAAAATGGCCAGGATCTGCTGTTTGTAAATGCCTTTGGCGCGGGCATAGGCATTGACGAACAGCACACAGCAAAACAGCACCAGAGCATAGTTGTAGGCCACATGACCGTAGAACAGGATGCCTCCGGTCAGAATGGCGCCCTGCCCGGGCAGGCGCTCTCCAAAGAACAGGCCGTGCCAGGGGTCGGTCCAGAGCATCAGCACCATGGCGATCGGCTGGATGGCCAGCAAGGTCTTCAGACGCTGGGTAATCTCGCTGGCGCGGCCGGTGAACTGCATGGTGAAGACCAGCAGAGTGGTGGGCACCAGGGCCACGCCCAGGTAGGTCATATCCAACCAGAAATAGCCTTCCGGCTCGACCGGCAGCCAAAAGATGCCGTAGGAGGCCGACCACCAGGCCAGAGCCAGCATGAGCACCGCCAGGGGGCGGCTGCCCCGGTAATCCCCACGTGTCCAAGCCAAGCGTGCAACCACAAGGCATACCGCGGCGGCAATCAACAGGGTTAGCGCATAGGCTAAGTCATTCATTAATTAAATACATGCCTCAGGGGGGAGTAGCTAATTTTGCCCACACATCCCAAATTCGGCAAATCTCCAGGCGGACCACTTTTTCGGCGCAGCCAAAGGTCAGTCCTCTCAGTTATACTGGCCTGCTATGCAGCAAATCCGCAATTTTTGCATCATCGCCCACATCGATCACGGCAAATCCACGCTGGCTGACCGTTTGTTGCAGTTGACCGACACCATCTCGGCGCGGGACATGACCGCTCAGGTGCTGGACAGCATGGACCTGGAGCGCGAAAAGGGCGTGACGATCAAAGCCTCGGCCGTGCACATGCAGTACAAGGCCCAGGATGGCAAGACCTACACCCTGAACCTGATCGATACCCCCGGCCATGTGGACTTTGGCTACGAAGTCAGCCGGGCGCTGGCGGCCTGCGAAGGCGCCCTGCTGGTGGTGGATGCCAGCCAGGGCGTGCAAGCCCAAACGCTGGCCAACCTGTACCTGGCGCTGGAGGCCGACCTGGAGATCATCCCGGTGATCAACAAGATCGACATGCCGGCCGCCAACCCGGACCGGGTGGCGGAGGAGATCAGCCAGTTGATCGGCAGCGACCCGGACGATATTCTGCGCATCTCGGCCAAGTCTGGCATCCATGTCGAAGCCGTGCTGGAAGCGGTGGTGCAGCGCGTGCCGCCGCCCAAAGGCGACCCCAACGCCCCGCTGCGGGCGATGATCTTTGATTCGCACTACGACGCTTACAAAGGCGTGATCGCTTATGTGCGCGTAATGGATGGCAGCCTGCAGGGGCTGGACACGCTAAAGCTGATGGCGACCGGCGCCGAGCTGCGCCCGATCGAGTTGGGCACCTTCTCGCCCACGCTGGTGCCGCGCAAGGCGCTGGAGACCGGGCAGGTGGGCTACGTGGCCACCGGCCTGAAGACCGTCTCGGAGTGCCGGGTGGGCGATACGTTCACTTACAAATCCCACCCGGCCGCGCAAGCCCTGCCGGGCTACCGCCAAGTCAAGCCGATGGTGTATGCCGGCATCTACCCGGTGGAGGGTGACGACTACCCCGAACTGAAAGATGCGTTGGAGAAACTGCAGCTTAACGACGCTTCGCTGGTCTACGAGCCGGAGATCTCGCAAGCGCTCAACTTCGGCTTTCGCTGCGGGTTCCTGGGCATGTTCCATATGGAAATCGTGCAGGAGCGTCTGGAACGCGAATACGACCTGGATATCATCGTCACAGCCCCTTCGGTGGCCTACGAAGTATTGCTGAAGAACGGCAACACGCTGCGGGTGGACTCACCGGCGGAACTGCCAGACGAAGGCGAGATCGCCGAAGTGCGTGAGCCGTGGATGGAGATCCAGATCTTCACGCCGACCAGCTATTACGGACCGGTGATGGAGCTGATCACCAAACGCCGCGGCGTTTACCTGCGCGAGGAATACCCCGGCCCGGAGCGCGTGCAGCTGTATTTCGATATCCCACTGGCCGAGATCATCGTAGACTTCTTTGACCAACTTAAATCCGCCACGCGTGGCTACGCCTCGCTGGACTACCAGCTGAAGGAATACCGCGCCGACACCCTGGTGAAGCTGGAAATCCATGTGAACCAGGAACCCATCGACGCCTTCACCACCATCGTGCACAAGGACCATGCCTTCAGCAAAGGCCAGGCGGTGATCAGCAAGCTGAAAGATCTGATCCCCCGCCAACTGTTCGTGGTGCCGATCCAGGCTGTATCCCAAGGCCGGGTGATCTCACGCGCCAACGTGAAGGCGATGCGCAAGGACGTGCTGGCCAAGTGCTACGGCGGTGACGTAACGCGCAAGCGCAAACTGCTTGAGAAGCAAAAGAAGGGCAAGAAGCGCATGAAGATGGTGGGCAGTGTGGAGATCCCGCAGGAGGCCTTCCTGGCTGTACTGCGCTTGAACGATGACTAAGGCCGAGCAGAGCAAGCAACCCAGCCCTTTATGGCGCATGCTGCCGGGCCTGTTGGTCACGGCGCTGGCGGTGGCTGCCCTGGTGTATTTTGTCGATCTGGAAGAACTGGGCCAGGCCCTGTCTGCGGTGCGCCTCAGCATTCTGCCGCCCGTGCTGTTGTGTTTTGTTGGCACGTTGGTCACGCGCTCGCTGGCCTGGCGCACCATCTTGCAAGAACGCGCCAACTTCAAAGACAGTTTTCTGGCGCTCAACCAGGGCTATTTGCTCAACAATGTGCTGCCGTTCCGGCTGGGGGAGCTAGGCCGGGCGCTGCTGTTGGGCAACCGGATCGGGCTGCCCTTCTGGCAGGTGCTCTCCAGCATTGTGGTGGAGCGCGTCTTTGATCTGGGGATTGCCGCCGGGCTGTTGATGGCGACCCTGCCGCTGGTGGTGGGCGCCGAAGGTGCCTACACGGCGGCCTGGGTCGCCGGCGGGCTGGTGTTGGTCGGCTTCATCGCCTTATTTCTGATGGCGGCCAAGCCCGAGCTGGTCACGCGGGTGCTGGGCCAACTGACCGGCCGCTGGCCGCGGCTGCAAGCCTGGCTGAGCGACAAGCTGCAGCAGTTTCTGGAGGGCATTGCAGCCCTGCGCAGCCCGGCCCGTTTCTTTAAAGTGGCCGCCTTGATGCTGCTGACCTGGGTATTAAACATAGGCTGGTATTACCTGCTGATGCTCAACTTCTTCCCGCAAGCCACCTGGTTGTGGGCTGCGTTCAGCATCGGCATTGTCTCGGTAGGCGTGGCACTGCCCTCCTCGCCCGCCTATGTCGGCGTGCTGGAGGCGGCCATGGTGGCCGCGCTGAGCCTGTTCGGCGCAGACCCGGCCACGGCGCTGGCCTATGCGCTGGTATCGCATGTGATCTACGTGGTGGTCACCGGCCTGCTGGGGATTTACGGCTTCTGGCAGCAGGGCCAATCCCTGGGAGAGGTATATACTCAACTGCTCAACCGTTCTGGGGCAAAATAAGCACATGGCAGACAAGATCCTGATCACCGGAGGGGCCGGTTTCATCGGCAGCAACTACGCCGACCATTTGCTGGGCCGCGGCGCCCAGCTGACCCTGTTCGACAACCTCTCCCGTACCGGGGCTGAAAAGAACCTGAACTGGCTGCGCGAAAAACACGGTGCGGACAGCTTCGAGTTGATCGTGGGCGACGTGCGCGACAGCGGCGCCCTGCAAGATGCGGTGGGCGACGCCGATGTGATCGTGCATCTGGCCGGCCAGGTGGCCGTGACCAGCTCGGTGACCGACCCGCGCAGCGACTTCGACATCAACGCCCTGGGCACCTTCAATTTATTGGAAGCCGTGCGCGCCGCCGGGCACAAGCCCTTCATCCTCTACGCCTCGACCAACAAGGTCTACGGCGAGATGAGCGAACACCGCCTGGTGGAAGAAAAGACGCGCTACCGCTACGCGCGCCTGCCGCACGGCCTGCCGGAAAGCCAGTCGCTGGACTTTCATTCGCCCTACGGCTGCTCCAAAGGCACCGCCGAACAGTACGTGCGCGACTATGCCCGCATTTACGGCATCCCCAGCGTGGTCTTCCGCCAGAGCTGCATTTACGGCCAGCGCCAGTTCGGCGTGGAGGACCAGGGCTGGCTGGCCTGGTTCGTGATCGCAGCGGTGCTGGGCAAAGCCATCACCATTTACGGGGACGGCAAGCAGGTGCGCGACATGCTGCACGTCAGCGACCTGATCGCCGCCTATGACGCGGCCATCGCCCAAGGCCAGCAGGTGGCCGGGCAGATCTTCAATATGGGCGGCGGGCCGCAGCACACGCTCTCCATTTGGGCCGAGTGCGGCCCGCTGCTGGAGAAGCAGCTGGGCCGCAAGATCCCGGTGGAGTACGGCCCGGTGCGCCCCGGCGACCAGGCGGTGTACATCAGCGACATCCGCAAGGCCAAGCAGGCGCTAGGCTGGCAGCCCAAGATGGGCGTGGAACAAGGCGCGGCCGAACTGGTGGACTGGGTGGAAGCCCACCGGGCGCTTTTTCGCTAAGATACGTTGTGCGCATCCTCACCGTTCTGACCTATTACCGCCCGCACACCAGCGGGCTGACGATTTACGCCGAGCGGCTGGCCAAGGCGCTGGCAGCCCGCGGCCACCAACTGACCGTGCTGACCTCGCAGTTTGAGCCCGGCCTGCCGCTGGAAGAGCAAAGCGACGGCTTGCGCATCCGGCGGGTGCCGGTGGCCCTGCGAGTCAGCAAGGGCGTGATCATGCCCAGCTTCGGACGCATCGCCAGCGAAGAGATCCGAAAGCACGATGTGCTGCTGCTGCACCTGCCGCAGTTCGACGCGGCCGGCCTGGCCTTACGCGGCCGCCTGTGGAAGAAGCCGACCGTCTTCATTTATCACTCGGACCTGACCCTGCCCCCCGGGCTGTTCAACTGGCTGGTGGGCGCGGTGGTGGGGCTGATGAACAGCTTGGCGGGCTTGTTCACGCACAAAATCTCGTCTTATACGCAAGACTTCGCCAGCCACTCGCCGCTGCTGCGGCGCTTTGCGCGCAAAGTGCGCATCATCCCGCCGGCGGTGGAGCTGCCCGCGGCCCAGCCGGCCAAAGTGGCCGCTATGGCCGCGGCGCACAACCCGCAGGGCAAACGCCCGGTGATCGCCATGGCTACCCGCCTGGCAGCCGAGAAAGGTGTGGAACTGCTGCTGGATGCGCTGCCAGCAGTGTTCGCCAAGTATCCCGAGGCGATGGTGTGGTTTGCCGGCCAGCACACGGATGTGCTGGGCGAAGAGGCCTACTGGCAGAGCCTGCGGCCGCGCATCGAAGCCCTGCAACGCGCAGGGCGCTGGACGTTCCTGGGCACGCTGAGCCTGCCAGAGATGGCCGCCTTTTACCCCAACATTGACCTGCTGGTGGTGCCCAGCACCAACTCCACCGAAACCTTTGGCTTCGTGCAGGTGGAAGCTATGATGAACGGCAAGCCGGTGGTGGCCAGCAACCTGCCGGGCGTGCGCCAGCCCGTGCGGCTGACCGGCATGGGCCGGGTGAGCCCGGTGGGCGACGCGGCGGCCCTGGCGGAGAACATGCTCGCGGTGCTGGACGGCCGGCAGCCCAGCGCGGCCCAAGGCGCGCAGCTGCGGGTTGAGTTCAGCCCGGCGGCCTGTGCCGAACGGCATGAAGCCTTGTTCAGCGAGATTTACCAAGAGCTGCACGGCAAGGAGTTACTGTGAGCGCGCCAAGCCCTAAGGCGCCCAGCCGCTTCCTGCTGCCGATGATGGGTGAACTGCCCTATTTCCGGGCCTTGTTGCGGGCGGTAGAGGCTGAGTTCTACGACGATTTTGTCTTGAGCGCGCCGGTGCTGGACCTGGGCTGCGGCGACGGCTTGTTCGCCCATCAAGTCTTTGAGCAGACCCTGGACGTGGGCATAGACCCGGCTTTGGCCTCGCTGCACGAAGCCAAAGGCTACCGCTCTTATCACCTGCTGGCGCAGAGCGTGGGCGCCCGGCTGCCCTTTCCCAGCGGGCATTTCCGCTCGGCGCTGAGCAACTCCGTGCTGGAGCACATTCCCGACCTGCAGCCGGTGCTGAACGAAACCGCCCGGGTGCTGGCGCCGGGCAGCCTGTTCCTGTTCTGCGTACCCAACCAGCGCTGGCCGCACAAGCTGTGGCTCTCCGGCTGGCTGGCGCGCCTGGGGCTGAGAGGGCTGGCAGCCGCCTATGTGCGCCTGTTCACGCGCATCTCCCGGCACGTCAACATGCTCTCGCCGGAGGAATGGCAGCAACGCCTGCAGACGGCGGGCTTCGCCATGGAGCGCTACTGGCATTATTTTCCGCCGGCGGCCCTGGGGGCGCTGGAGCGCGGCCACTACTGGGGCTTGCCCAGTTGGCTGCTGCGTCTGCTGACTGGCCGCTGGGTGCTGGCGCCGGGGCGCTGGAACCTGGCGCTGACGGAAGCGGCCATCCGCCGCCACGCGGTGGCCCAGGCGGACGAAGCCGGTACGTACACCTGGTACGTGGCCCGGCGTAAATAGCCCACCCCCGGCGGATGGCGGCCCAAGCCGCCTACGATACAATCATCCTTGGGGCAGGCAAGCCCAAGGATCTATGCGAGAACCCAGCCTACTCGATTATCTAAAAGCCTTATTGGCCGGCCAGCCGATGGAGATCCCCAGTGGCGTGGCGCCGTCCAAGGCCGCCCGCCGGTCCGCGGTGCGGCGTCCGGCTCGGGCGGCCGCAACGCGCCGCCCAGCACTGACCCTGGGCCGATGGCCCTGGAAAAGCGCTCTGGCCGTGGCGCTGTTCCTGTTGGCCCAGGCCCTATGGGCGCCGCCGGCAGGCAACTGGCCAGCCGGCGTGCTGTCCGCCCTGGCCGGGGCGGGGCTGGCCCTGGCCGCGCTGCGCAGCGGCGAGTGGCAGCAGGCCAAACTCGCCGGCGCCACCGCGCAGCGCAAAGTGCTGCGCTACCAGCGCCGGCCGCTGATCGCTGGCTTGGCGCTGTTCGTGCTGACTTTCCTATTCTCCGGCGGCAACCAATTCCAGCTGATCACGTTGATCAGCTGGCTGGCCAGCCTGGGGCTGGTGCTGTACGCCTTCTGGCAATTCGAGGACAGCCCGCGGGCAACCTGGGAAGCCTGGAAGCAGAGGCTGAGGCGCGGCGAGTGGACCGTGCGCATCACCCCCTGGGCATTGGTGCTGCTGGTAGCCCTGGCCGCCATCGCTTTTGCGCGTTTCTCGCAGCTGGGCAGCCTGCCCGGCGAGATGATCAGCGACCAGGCGGAGAAGCTGCTGGATGTGCAAACCATCCTGGAGGGCGAGTACCCGATCTTCTTTGAGCGCAACACCGGGCGCGAGCCGCTGCAGTTCTACCTGGCGGCCGCGGTGGCCAAGCTGTTCGGCACCGGGCTGAGCTTCACCACCCTCAAGCTGAGCACGACCCTGCTCAGCTTTGCCAGCCTGGCCTACATGTACTTATTGGGCAAGGAACTGGGCGGTCGCTGGCTTGGCTTGTTCGCCCTGCTGCTGGCCGGGCTGGGCTTCTGGCCCAATTTGCTGCCGCGGGTGGGTCTGCGCTTTGCGCTCTACCCGGCGTTTGCCGCGCCGGTGCTCTTCCATCTCATTTACGGCCTGCGGCGCGGCCAGTTAAACCACCTGTTGCTGTGCGGCCTGTTCCTGGGGATTGGGCTGAACGGCTATTCCGCTTTTCGCATCATGCCGCTGGTGGTGGCGGTGGGCGTGCTGCTGTATTGGCTGCACACCCGCCAGCCGTCCCAGCGGCAGCGCGCCCTGATCGGCCTGGCGCTGCTGGCCCTGGTGGCGCTGGTGGTGTGCGCCCCGTTGCTGCGCTATGCCGTGGAACACCCGGCGAATTTCGCTTTCCGCATGTCCAGCCGCCTGCTGGAAAGCGAGCGAGCTTATCCGGAACCCGTGGCGCTGATACTGGTCAAGAACTTCTGGAACGCCGTGCGCATGTTCAACATCTCCGGCGGCGGCATCTGGGTGGTGGGCATCAAAGACCGGCCGGCCTTCGACCTGTTCTCCGCCGCCCTGTGGCTGCTGGGGGCGCTGCTGGCGGCTTACCGTTACCGGCAAAGCCGCTCCTGGGTGGATCTGTTCATCCTGCTGTGTGTGCCTCTGATGTTGCTGCCCTCGATGCTCTCGCTGGCCTTTCCGGAAGAAAACCCGGCGATGAACCGGGCCAGCGGCGCCTGGGTGCCGGCCTTCCTGCTGGCGGCCTTGGCGCTGGACGGCTTGCTGCGCACCCTGCGGGCCCGCGCCGGCCGCTGGCCGGCGGCCCTGGCGGGCGGGCTGCTGCTGTCTGGGCTGGCGGCACTTAACGCCGGCCTGCTTTTCGGCGACTTTCGAACGCAGTATGACCAGGCCGCCTGGAACAATTCCGAGCTGGGCGGCGTGATCGCCGACTACGCCGGCAGCTTCGGCAACCTGGAGAGCGCCTGGGTGGTGGCTTATCCGCACTGGGTGGACACGCGCTTGGTGGCCCTGAGGGCCGGTAACCCTGGGCACGACTACGGCATTTGGCCTGACCAGCTGAACAACTCGCTGGAAACCCCGGCGCCCAAGTTGTTCCTGCTCAAGCCAGAAGATGAGGAAGGGCTAAATGCCCTGCAATCGCTGTACCCGCATGGACTGCTAAGCTATTATCAAAGCCGTGTCCCCGGCAAAGACTTTATGAGCTTCTTTGTGCCCACTGAACCCTGATATGTCCACACCTCGCCAACGTTTCAGTCCTCTATTCGACGTGCTCTTCATCCTGATCCTGCTGATGGCGGCGCTTTTCCGTTTTAGCGGCCTGGATTGGGGCAACAATATGCACCTGCATCCGGACGAGCGTTTCATGAACCAGGTGGTGGCGGCCCTGCAGCCGGCGGAAAACCTCCAGCAATATTTCGACACGCAAAACTCCCCGCTCAACCCGAACAACCGCGGCTTCAGCTTCTTCGTCTACGGCAATTTGCCGGTGACCCTGGTGCGCTACGTGGCGGAAGCAGTCAGCCTGACCGGCTATGACCAGGTGCACACGGTCGGTCGGGCGCTTTCAGCCCTGGCGGATCTGGGCGTGGTGCTGCTGGTCTACCTGATCAGCACGCGCCTGTTCGACCGGCGGGTGGGCTTGCTGGCCATGGCCTTTTCCGCCGTGGCGGTGATGCAGATCCAGCAGTCGCACTTCTGGACGGTGGATAACTTCGTCAACTTCTTCAGCCTGCTGGCGGTGTACTTTGCGGTTCGGATCGCGACCGCCGCAGGCGAGTTCAAACGCGCGGACTTCATTGGCTTTGGCCTGGCCTTTAGCATGGCGCTGGCCTGCAAGGTCAGCCTGGCGCCGCTGGCGCTGGCCCTGCCAGCGGCGGCCGCCCTGCGCGTGCTGGCCCTGCCGGCCAAAGAGCAGGAAGAAGCCGGCTGGCGAGCCTTCGGCCTGCTGGTTCTGGCCGGGGCGCTGAGTTTTGTGGCGTTCCGCGTTTTCCAGCCCTATGCCTTCCAGGGCTTGGGCGTGGCGGGTTGGCTGGCCAACATCGGTACCGCGGTAGGCGCCGCCGAGGGCCTGCTGGACAAGGCCAGCGCTGGGCTGACGGCCCTGCTGGGCCTGAACCCGCACTGGTTGGAGACGATGCACACCCTGGCGGGCCAAGTGAATGGCGACGCCGACTGGCCGCCTTCGATGCAGTGGGCGCGCCGCCCGATCTGGTTCGGCCTGCGCAATATCGTGGGCTGGGGCCTGGGGCCGGCGCTGGCCCTGGTGTGCCTGGGCGGTTTGGCCTGGGCGGGCTGGAAGATCGTCAAGGGCGACTGGCGCAGGCCGCCGGCCCTGCTGTGGGCCTGGGGCCTGCTGTATTTCGCCTGGCAGTCCAGCGCCTTCAACCCGACGATGCGCTACTTCCTGCCCTTTTACCCGGTGCTGGTCATTTTCGGCGCCTGGGGACTGCTGCAACTGTGGGACAGCAGGCGCAGCTGGGGCCGCCCGGCGGCCATCGGTCTGGGAGCCATAGCGCTGTTGGCCGGCGCCGGCTGGGCCTTTGCCTTTTCGCAGGTGTACCAGCAAGACATTTCGCGCCTGCAGGCCAGCCGCTGGATCTACCAGAACCTGCCCGGCCCCTTAACCCTGACCTACGAGCAGGACGGGCAGCAACTCAACCAGCCGCTGCCCGCCAGCTACGATTTCAGCTATACACCCGACCTGCCGCTGCATACCGTCTTTGTTCCGCAGCATGAAGGCGTTCTGAACCAGATCAGCTTCAAATATGTGCTGGCGCCGGTACTTATCGAAGTGCGCGGCGGCCCCGAAGGCGAAGCGCTGCTGGCGCGTTACAGTCAGGTGGTGGACTTGCTGGGCCTGGCGCCTGGGGAGAACACCCTGCTGGAAGTGGAGCTGCCGCTGGAACTGCTGGCCGACCTGAACGCCGACTACCAGCTGCGCGTGCAGCTGCCAGCCGGCCAGGGCCAGGTGGCTGTTCAGGCTGTGGAGCTGTACAGCACGCAGCTGATCGACCTGCCGCGCCGGCAGGCGCTGGAGATGCCGGTGCACCTGGAGTTGGGCAGCGAGCTGACCCTCAACCTGTCAGGACCCCAGCTGCAGGCGCCAGACCGGCTGGCGCTATGGCTCGGCCCCGCCGAGCCATTGAGCCTGGCCCCGCTGCAGGCGACTTTGCAGATCCTTTCGCAGGGAGACGGCAGCGTGCTGCTGGAACAAACGCTGAGCCTGCCAATGGGCACCAGCCGCAGTGCACTGGGAACGCAACAAAGCATCCGCCTGGAGCAGCCGCTGAGCCTACCGGCAGGCCAAACCGTGGGGCTGCAGCTCAGCCTGCAGTCCGGCGCGGCCCAGTTCTGGGGCACGGCGGTGGCCAACGAGACCAGTTGGGACGATGGCCAGCCGCACCCGGTGGACGGTTACAACGGCTACGGCGGCCTGTACCAAGGCGACCACAACTTTGAGATCTATTGGAATGAGGACGCGGTCAAACTGCAGCGCTTCCTGACCATTCTGGACGAAAGCGAATACCTTTTCATCACCTCCAACCGTCAATGGGGCAGCCTGCCGCGCTTGCCGGAGCGCTTCCCGCTGGCGGTGGCGTATTACCGCGCCCTGCTGGGTTGTCCCGAAGAGCAGAGCATTGACGCCTGCTATACGAATGCCCAGCCGGAGACGGCCGCCAACGCCTTCGGCTTTGAACTGGTGCAAGTCTTTGAGAACGGGCCGCGGATTGGCGACTGGAAAATTAACGATCAGGCTGCCGAAGAAGCCTTCACCGTCTACGACCATCCCAAGGTGTTCATCTTCCAAAAGACGGCGGACTATGACCCGCAGCAATGGGCCGCACACTTGGGCCAGGTAGACCTGAACAGCGTGGTGCATGTGACCCCCAAGCAGGCCGGGGGCCGGCTGCTGCCTGATTTGCAGCTGAGCGGCGAACGGCTGGAACAGCAGCGCGCCGGCGGCACCTGGGCCGAGTTGTTCGATACCGAAAGCGCCCTGAACCGCTGGCCCTGGCTGGCGGCCGTCACCTGGTACGTGGCCCTGGCCGTCCTGGGGCTGGCAGCCTACCCGATCCTGCGTTGGACACTGCCAGGGCTGGCCGACGGCGGCTACGTCTTCGCCCGGCTGGGCGGCCTGTTGCTGCTGAGCTATGCGGGCTGGCTGGCTGGCTCGCTGGGGCTGGAACACAGCCGCGGGTTGCTGGCCGCCTTCGCGGCCGGCCTGCTCCTGCTGGGCGGCCTGGCGGCCTGGCCCCAGCGCGAGGCGTTGCGCCGGGAATGGACAGCGCGCAAAGGCGATTTCCTGCGCGTCGAAGCGCTTTTCCTGTTGTTCTTCCTGCTCTTGCTCTTCGCCCGCTTCATGAACCCAGATCTGTGGCACCCCGGCTTCGGCGGCGAAAAGCCGATGGACTTCGCCTATTTCAATGCGGTGCTCAAGAGCAGCAGCTTCCCGCCCTATGACCCTTGGTTTGCCGGCGGCTACATTAACTATTACTACTGGGGCTTCGTTCTGGTGGGTTCATTGGTCAAACTGCTGGGCATCGTGCCGGCGGTGGCCTACAACCTGGTGCTACCCAGCCTGTTTGCCATGCTGGCCCTGGGCGCCTACGGCCTGGCCTGGAACCTGTGGACTGCCTGGTCTGCCGGGCGGCGCACCAACCTCTCGCCGGTGGCCGTGGGCGTTGCCGCGGCGGTGGCGGTGGTGCTGCTGGGCAACCTGGCCAGCTTTGGCACGTTCTTCACCGCCTACGCCCGCCTGGGTAGCGAGGGCGCCTTCACCCCGGATAGCGGCCTGCTCAGCCAGATCGGCTGGATGCTGCGCGGCCTGTGGATGGGCATTGGCGGCCAGTCGCCGCCGATCAGCCTGGGCGATTGGTATTGGACCCCCACGCGCATCATCCGCCCGCTGAACGGCGAAGTCGGCCCGATCTCGGAGTTCCCGCTGTTCACCTTCACCTATGCGGACCTGCACGCCCACATGATCGCCCTGCCAGTGACCCTGCTTAGCCTGGCCTGGGCCGCCTCAGCGGTGTTGAGCAAGGCCTGGGACGGCCTGCGCAACCCCTGGCAGGCGGCCGCCTCGCTGCTGCTGGGCGCGTTGGTGCTGGGCAGCCTGCGGCCGATCAACACCTGGGACCTGCCGACCTACCTGGCGATCGGTGTTCTGGCGCTGGGCTATGCTCTGTGGCGCTATGGGCGCCTGGGCAAGCTGGCGCCCTGGTGGTTGGCCGGCGCTGGAACGGCGGCGCTGGTGGCGTTGAGCGTGCTGGCCTACCAGCCTTTCATGAACTGGTACCGCCAGGGCTATGCCTCGCTGGAACTGTGGAGCGGGTCGCATACGCCCAGCGCGGCGTATCTGAACCACTGGGGGATTTTCCTGTTCTTCATCGTGGCCTGGCTGGCCTGGGAGACGCGCCAGTGGCTGGCCAGCACGCCTTTATCGGCGCTGCGCAAACTGGAACCCTATGTAAGCTGGTTGATGATCGCGTTCGCCGCGCTGCTGTTTGCCTTTATCACGCTGGTCATTTTGGACGTGCACATCGCCTGGCTGGTCCTGCCGCTGCTGGTATGGGTCGGCTTGCTGTTCCTGCGTCGCGACCTGCCTGAGATCAAGCGCATGATCCTCTTTCTGGTCGGCACTGGCTTGTTCCTGACGCTGATGGTCGAGGTGATCCGCCTGCAGGGCGACATCTCACGCATGAACACGGTCTTCAAGTTCTACCTGCAGGCCTGGGTGCTGCTGGGCAGCAGCGCGGCCCTGGCGCTGGCCTGGACGCTGGAGGATATGCCCGAGTGGAGCGCGGGCTGGCGCAACTTCTGGCAAAGCGCCGCGGCGCTGCTGCTGTTGTGCGGTTCACTGTTCATGATCCAGGGCGTCACGGCCAAAATGGTCGACCGCATGGCGCAAGAGGCGCCGCGCGGCTTGGACGGTATGGCCTACATGCAGCACGCTGTATATTACGATCGGGAGCGGCGCCTGGAACTCTCGCAGGATCACGCCGCCATCCGCTGGCTGCAAGAGAATGTAGCCGGTTCGCCGGTGATCGTGGAAGGCTATGCCGGTGAATACCACTGGGGCGGGCGCATCAGTATCTACACCGGCCTGCCCAGCGTACTGGGTTGGAACTGGCACCAGCGCCAGCAGCGCGAGTTTGTGCCAGGCAACGACGTATTTGGCCGCATGGCCCAAGTGGATGAGTTCTACACCACCACCGACCTGGTGATTGCTCAGGCTTTATTGGACAGGTATCAAGTGCAGTACATCATCCTGGGCCAGATGGAACGGGCCTATTACCCGGGCGATGGCCTGCTCAAGTTCGAGGAGCAGGACGGCCGCTTGTGGCGGGCCGTATTCCGCCTGAATGACACCGTGATCTACGAAGTGCTCCCGCGGAGCAGCGCACCGTGAGCGAAGTACTGAGCGTATTGGGCTGGTACCTGCTGCTGGCCGCGTTGGGCGGGCTGGCCTTGCCGGTGGGCTACCGCTTTTTTTGCGCGCTGGCGGACAAAGGTTACGCCTTCTTGCGCCCGCTGAGCCTGCTGCTGTGGGGCTTTCTCTTCTGGCTGTTGGGCAGCTACGGGCTGCTCCCCAACAACCCGGCCGGCATCCTCAGCGCTACACTGCTGCTGGGCGGCCTGAGCTGGTGGGCAGCCCGCGGCCTGCAGCCGGGCGAACTGCGCGGCTGGCTGCGCAGCCAACGCGGCACGCTGCTGGCGATGGAAGCGCTGTTCTTGCTGGCCTTTGTTTTCATGGCCTGGGTGCGCGCCGCCAGCCCGCAGATCTACCATACCGAGCAGCCGATGGAGCTCGCCTTCATCAACGCCATCCTGCGCTCGCCGGCCCTGCCGCCGCACGACCCGTGGATGTCGGGGTTCTCGATCTCCTATTATTACTTCGGCTACCTGATGGTGGCGATGCTGGCCCAGCTGTTGAAGCTGAGCGGCTCGCTGGCCTTCAACCTGGGCTTTGTCAGCATCTTCGCCTGTACCGCCCTGGCGGCCTATGGCCTGGCCTACAACCTGCTGATGGTCTACAAGCCGCGCCTGCAGCGCAGCCTGCTGTGGCTGGCCGGCCTGGCGCCGCTGCTGGTACTGCTGCTGGGCAATGGCGGCGCGCTGCTGGAGCTGGCCCACGCGCGCCACGTCTTGTGGGCGCCGGGCGCTGAGGGCACGCTGCAGTCACGCTTCTGGACCTGGCTGGACGTGGACGAACTGTCCAGCCCGCCAGTAGGCGAGCCGTCCTGGACGCCGCGCCACTACGACACGGATTTCTGGTGGTGGTGGCGCTCCTCGCGCATCATCAACGACCGCGACCTGAGCGGCAGTGACCAGGAAGTCATCGATGAGTTCCCGGCCTTCTCCTTCACGCTGGGCGACCTGCACCCGCATGTGCTTTCGATGCCTTTTGTGCTGCTGGCCACCGGCCTGGCGCTGAACCTGTACCTGGGCGGCGGCGCACGCCGCCAGCCGCTGCCCGCCCTGGGGTTCAAGATCCAGGCCGAGGACCTGGCTTTTGCGATCGTGCTGTTGGGCGGGCTGGCCTTCCTCAATATTTGGGACTTCCCCATCTACGCAGCCCTATACGGCTTGGCCTACCTGCTGCGTCAGGGACGGCGCGAGGGCTGGCGTTGGGAGCACTTTATTGACTTGCTGGCATTGGGCCTGGTGCTGCTGGTGGGTGGCGTGGCAGCCTACCTGCCCTTCTACCTGGGCTTCACTTCACAGGCCGGCGGCATTCTGCCCAACCTGATCAACCCCTCGCGCGGGGCGCATTTGTGGATCATGTTCGGCTGGCTGTGGCTGCCGTTGCTGGCCTACCTGCTGTGGCTGTGGAAAGGCGCCCGCTGGCAAGGCTTGGGGCGCGGCCTGCTGTACGGGCTGGCGTTGGCGGCCGGGCTATGGCTGCTGTCTGTGGGGCTGGCCGGGTTGTACGCGGGGCTGCTGCCCGGCAGCGCTCTGGGGCAGGCCGTGGCCGCGCTGGGGGGCGGCAGTCTGGGTGAGATTCTGGCGGCTGGTCTGCAGCGCCGAGCGGCGGCGATTGGCGGCAGCCTGTCTCTGGCAGCCTTGCTGGGTCTGTGCCTGGGCCTGTTGAGCCAGAAACCGCCAGCCAAGAAGGTCGAACCGCAGCACAGCCCGGTGCACGCTTTCGTGCTGTTGATGGTCTTCATGGGCGCCTTGTTGGTCACCGCGCCGGAATTTATTTATTTGCGTGACCAGTTCGGTACACGCATGAACACTGTGTTCAAGTTCTATTTCCAGACCTGGCAGCTGTGGGCCGTGGCGGCCGCGGTAGGCGCCGTGGTACTGCTGAGCGAGTTGCGCCGCGTCTGGCGGGCGGCCTTTGCCGGCTTGATGGCGCTGGCGCTGGCGGCCGGGCTGCTGTTCTCGCTCTACTCTTTTTCGCAGATCACGCGCAACCCGGTGGGCAGCCTGGACGGAGCCGCCCACCTGCCCGCCGACACCCAGGCGGCCATCGCCTGGCTGCAGGCGGCGCCGCTGGGCGTACTGGCCGAGGCGGTGGGGGCCAGCTATGACAGTTCCACTTCGCGCTTCTCAGCCTTCAGCGGCCAGCCCACCCTGATGGGCTGGCCGGGCCACGAAGGGCAATGGCGCGGCGGGAATGTGGACTGGACGCGCATGGACCAGCTGCGCACGCTGTATAGCACGTCGGATTGGCGCAGCGCCCAACTGATCCTGGAAGACTACAACATCCAATATGTGGTGGTAGGCCCCACAGAACGCGCCAGTTACCCAGTCAACGAAGAAAAATTCGCCCAGAACCTGCGCATCGTTTTCCAGAGCGAAAGCATCACCATCTATCAAGTCCCGTAATCCGAGCCGGCATGGATGGCTCGGCTATAATGAGCCATCCATGCCAAAAGCCACCTCCCCCAGCCGGGGACAATTCTTTTTCCTGCTGATTCTGCTGCTGGCAGCCGGGCTGCGCTTTGTACACCTGGGTTCTGCGCCACTGAGCGAATTTGAAGCCGGCGCGGCGCTGGCGGCAAAGGCCGTGGCCCAGGGCCAGCCCGCCGACCTGGGAGCGCAGCCCGGCTATGTGCTGCTGACCAGCTTGCTCTTTCGCCTGCTGGGCACGGGCAACGCCCTGGCGCGCCTTTGGCCGGCCGTGGCCAGCCTGGCGCTGGTGGCACTGCCCTACTATTGGCGCAAAACCCTGGGGCAGACTGTGGCGCTGGTGCTGAGCCTGTTTCTGGCGCTGGACCCCGGCCTGGTGGCCTTGGCGCGCCTGGCGGGCGGGTCGAGCCTGAGCCTGGCGGCGAGCCTGTGGGCAGCCAGCCTGCTGCTGCGCGGCCGGGCCGTGCCCGCCGGGGCGCTGGCCGCCGCCGCCCTGCTGGCCGGGCCAGGCGTATATTTGGGCCTGGCCGCCGCAGGGGCTGCCCGGCTGCTGGTGCGTCCCAAGCTGCCTAGCCCTCCATGGCAGGCGGCCCTACCCGCCTTCTTCGCCACGCTGGTTCTTGGGGGGACGCTGCTCTTCAGCGCACCGCAAGGCCTCTCCGGCCTGGGACAAGGCCTGGCGGCCTTCTTGCTGGGCCACGGGTACCCGCCCGGAGTGAGCATCGGCGAAATGCTCTTCGCCCTGTTCGGCTACGGGCTGCCGGCCTTGCTGCTGGGCCTGCCGCACCTGCTGCGGGCAGAGCCGGCGCCGGGGACACGCCCGGCGGCGATCTTCGCCGGGCTGGCCCTGCTGCTGGCGCTGCTGCACCCTGGCCGCCAAGTGGCGCACCTGGCCTGGGTCTTGCTGCCCCTGTACTGGCTGGCGGCGGCCGAGGTCAGCCGTTACCTGCGGCGTCCGCAGGAGGAGCCCAGAGCGACCTATGGCGAATTTGTGCTGATCAGCCTGCTGATGCCCTTTTTTGCCTTCACCCTGGCGCGCGCCAGTGGTGAGGACTATCTGCTGTATTTTGAACCCGGTCGGCTGATGCCGGTGGTCAATCCGCAAGTGCTGCTGCCCCTGGTGGTGGTGTTGATCGCGGGGGCGGCTAGCCTGTTGGTGGCCTTGGGCTGGTCGCCGCGCGCCGCGCGCCAGGGTCTGGTGTGGGCGCTGAGCCTGGCCGCCTGCTTAGGCCTGCTAGCCGCCAGCGCCCGCTATGGGCGCCAAACCGCGGCGCTGACGCACGATTTATGGCAGCCGGGCGCGGCCACGGCCAACCTGCGCCCCTTATTGGAGAGTGTAGATGACCTCTCATTCTGGGGCGCCAGCCAGCCTGGCGCCCTGGCAATCCAAAGGCGCAGCCCAAGCGCCGCGTTGGATTGGGCGCTGCGCGAGTACCCAGCGGCCAGTGGCCAGGCGGCGCCGGCCCTGGCCATCACCCCCGCCGACCAGCTGCCGGTGGAGTTCGCCGCCTACCGCGGGCAAAGCTTTGCCTGGCAAACCCGCCGGGACTGGGACGCCTGGCCGCCCAACATTTTCGCCTGGCTGCTGTTCCGCCAGGGCAGCCAGACCGATCAGCACATCATCCTGTGGGCGCGCACCGACCTGTTCGCGGACGGCGACGCAAGCTTGCAAAACTTCGACGAGGCAATTCCCTAAACTATGACGCGTAAACTCAGCATCGCCATCGACGGCCCAGCCGCATCGGGAAAATCCACCCTGGCAGAGGCCCTGGCCAAGGAATTGGGCTACCTGTACTTCGACACGGGGGCCATGTACCGCGCCGTGACCCTGGCCGCCCTGCGCCAGGGCATCGATACCCAAGACCAACAGGCCCTGGCGGAATTGGCTGAGCAGGCCGACATTGACCTGCGCCCTCCCAGCAAGGCCGACGGCCGCTTGAGCGACGTGTTTCTGGATGGCGAGGACATCACTTGGGAGATCCGCACCAAGGCCGTGGACGTCAACGTCTCGGATGTGTCGGCGGTGCCCGCCGTGCGCCAGGCGCTCGGCGCCCAGCAGCGCCGCATTGGCCTGCGCGGCGGGGTGGTGATGGCCGGCCGTGACATCGGCACCGTGGTGCTGCCTGAAGCTGAGCTGAAGATCTATTTGGACGCCTCGCCGGAAGAACGCGCCCACCGCCGCCACAGCGAGCTGCTGGAGCAGGGCAAGGAAGCCAATTACGAGAAGGTGCTGGCGGCGCTGATCGAGCGCGACAAGATCGACTCCAGCCGGGCGGTGGCGCCGCTGAAGCCAGCGGAGGACGCGGTGATGCTGAAGAGTGACGGCATGCCGCGTGAAGAAGTGCTGGATTTGGTGCTGAAGCTGGTCGCCGAGCGCAGCCAGCCAGAAGACCCGCAAAGCAGCCCCAATTACCGGTTGCCGCTGAGCAATTGGATCTTCCGCCACATCTTCGGGCCGATCTTTCGCCTGCTGTTCCGGATCTTGTGCCAGGTTCGCCTCGAAGGGCTGGAGAACGTGCCTCGCAAGGGACCTTACATCATTGCCTACAACCACGTCTCCAACTTCGAGCCGCCTTTTGTGCTGGCGTTCTGGCCGTATTTCCCCGAGGCGGTGGCCGGCGCCGATGTGTTCCAGCGTAAAGCGATCAACCTGTTCGTCGGCGGCTACGGGGCCATCCCGGTGCGGCGCGGCGAGTATGACCGCAAAGTGATCGACACCATGCTGGAGGTGCTGGCGAGCGGCCGGCCGCTGGCCATTGCTCCCGAGGGCGGGCGCAGCCACGACCCCGGCCTGCGCCCGGCCCGGGCCGGCGTGGCCTACCTGATGGACCGCGCCGGCGTGCCGGTGGTGCCGGTGGGCATCAGCGGCACCAGCGACGAAGTGCTCAAGCTGGCTGTGCGCGGCAAACGCCCGCAGCTGACCATGCGGGTCGGCCCGGCCTTCAACCTGCCGCCGATCGCGGGACGCGGCGAAGAGCGCCGGGCGGCGCGCCAAGCCAACGCCGACCTGGTGATGAGACACATCGCCAGCCTGCTGGCGCCGGAGCACTGGGGCGTGTATAAACCTTTGGAGAAATGATCACTTACTTTTTGGCCGGCTTTCCCTTTCAGCGTTTGCTGCCGCCTAATGGCCCCCTGGCCTGGTTGGCCGGGCTGCTGTTGGGCGGCCTGCTGCTGCGCTGGCTGTGGCGGCAGCCGCGCCGCGCCGCCTGGGACCGGGCGGAGTGGTTTTGGCTGCTGGGCCTGCTGCTGCTGACCCCGCTATCGATCCTCCTGGTTGGCCTGCGCTTGTCCAGCGCCGGCTTGTTGCCCATTCCTGCCCTGGGACCGCCGCCGGTGGCCCCGCTGCTGCCCCTGCTGGCCGCCCTGCCCTGGGTGCTGGCGGTTGCCCGTCTGGGCAGCCTGCCCGGCGCGGCGCTGGCCGGGCTCTCCGGGTTGCTGCTGGCTTTCTGGGGCACGCGCAGCCCCTTCACCACCCTGGAACACGCCTGGGTGGCGGCTATATTTGCCGCCGCAATCAGCCAGACCTATAGCAGCCGCTTGTTCGGTTGGCTGCGCCAGCCGCTGGTGGCGGCCGCTGCCTTGGCCCTGCTCTACCCGCTGTTCTATCTCCTGACCGCCACTTTCTGGGCCTCGGCAGACCTGGTGACCGCATTGGATTTCGCCCTGGTGTCTTTGGCGCCTGTGACCCTGGCGGCCGGGCTGCCGCTGCTGGTGGCTGGGTTGGCGCTGCAGCTGGCGCAAGCCCGCGGGCTGCTGGCCCCGACACCGGCCGCCCCACAGGCGGCGCCCAACCAGCGCAGCCTGGAGGGCCGCCTGCTCTTCACGCTGGGCCCGGTGGTGCTGCTGGCCTTCGCCGCACTAGCGGCGCTGTCCTGGTGGTCGGCCAGCCGGGCCGCCGAACGCCTGCTCAACGAGCGCGTGCAGTCGGCCGTGCAGGTCACGGCCGGCAGCGTACCCTTCCTGTTGGAAACCGGGCAAAACCTGATCGCCCAGTTGGCGGGCAACCCCGGCCTGCCAGACGCCTCGTCCGCGGCAGCGCAGGAGATCCTGCAAAACCACCTGCGGGCTGTGCCGTATTTTGAGCAACTCTTTTACCTTGACACCGGCGGCAATAGCGTGGCCGGGCTGCCGCAGGCTGATCTGCTGCAGCTGCCGCCCAGCCAGGCCGAACTGGAGGCGGTAAGCCTGGCGATCCAAGGCCTGGGCTTCCAAGTGGTCAGCGCGCCCGCCAACAGCCCGCAAAGCAATGCCGCCCAATTGGCCTTCGTGGCCGCGGTGCGCAACGCCAACGGGCAGGTGCGCGGCGTGCTGTTGGGCCGCACCAGCCTGGCCTCCAACCCCTTCGCCCAGCCCGCAGTGCAAAGCCTGCGCAGCCTGTCCAGCCTGGGCGGGCAGGGCTTCCTGCTGGACGGCGATGGGCGCATTGTGCTAGCCGCCGATCCGGGCGCCCTGCTGCAGCCTTACAACAACCGGCGCGGCCCTGCGGCCCTGAACTATAGCGACGCCGCCCCGGATGGTTCGCGCCGGTTTATCAGCTATTTGCCCGTGACCGGCAGCAACTGGGCCGTGGCGGCCCACTGGCCCGCCCGCCTCAGCCAGCAGCTGGCCCTGGAGCTGGTGCTGCCGATCGGCCTGGTGCTGCTGGCGCTGGCTGGGCTGGCGTATTGGCTGCTGCGCACCAGTTTGCGCTCCGTGACCGGTTCGCTGCACACACTGATGGGCGAAGCCAAGCGTCTGGCCACGGGCGACCTGCAGGCGCCCCTGGCGGTGACCGGGCCAGACGAGGTGGGCCGCCTGGCGGATGCTTTTGAAAGCATGCGCCTGGCGCTGAAGGACCGCGTGGATGAAAGCCGGCGGTTGCTCTCGGTCAGCCAGGGGCTGAGCGCCAGCTTGGACGCCAGCACCCATGTCGACCCGATATTGAACGCGGCCCTGGCCAGCGGCGCCGCCGCGGCCCGCCTGGTGCTACGCAGCGACAGCGGTCAAGTCTCAGGCTACGGCCTGGGGCCGGCTGCCCGCAGCAGCCAGGGGCTGGACAAGCAGATCTTTGACCTGTCCGCCAAGCAAGACCGCATCCTGCTGACCAACCCAGCCCGGGCACGCCTGAAGGCGGCGCCTGGGACCGGTCTGCCGCAAGCCATCGCCGCGTTCGCTCTGCGCCAGAAAGAGCAATACCTAGGCGTGCTGTGGCTGGCCTATGACCAAGCCCAAACCTTTGACCCCAATACGGTGCAATACCTGGAAGCCCTGGCAGACCAGGCCGGCCAGGCCGGGCTGAACGCCTACCAATACGCCAGCGCCCAACAAGGCCGCCAGCGCTTCGAAGCCGCCTGGAATGCAGTGCCCGAGCCGGTGCTGCTGACCGACGCCAGCGACAAAGTGCTGTTCGCCAACCCCGCCGCCCTGCAGGCGCTGGACAAGCCGGCCGAGGCGGTGCTGGGGGCAGCCCTGCCGGGTTTGCTGGCCCTGCCGCAGGGCGAGCAGGCCGCCGCCGGCTTCGAGATCGAGCTGGGCAGCCAGGTGTACCTGGCCACGGTGTCTGAACTGCAAGACAGCCGGCAGAGCGTGGGCAAAGTGGTGTACTTGCGCGACCTGAGCAGCCTGCGCCGGGCAGAAAATGCGCGCAGCGACTTCCTGGCCACCCTGAGCCACGACCTGCATGAACCGCTGGACCAGACCCAGGGCTATGTGCAAATGCTGGCGGCTCAGGGCCAGCTCAACGAGCAGCAGAGCAGCTACCTGCGCAAGATCGAGCACAACCTGGAGAACATCGCCCGCCTCTCCAGCAACTTGACCGATATTGAGCGCGTCTCCGGCTTGAAGAGCCTGGAGCTGCAAACTTTCCCGATCGCCACCCTGATTCAGGACGTGCTGAGCGAACTGACCCCACGCGCCCGCCAAAAGAACCTGGATCTGGTGCAGCACACGGCCGGCACAGCCCAGCCGCTGAGGGCAGACCGCACGCTGCTGCAGCGCGCCCTGCACAATCTGCTGGACAATGCCATCAAGTTCAGTCCGCGTGAGAGCGTGATCCAGATCAGCAACGTATATGCCGGCGATCGGTTGACCCTGGCCATCACTGACCACGGATCCGGCATTGCGCCGCTGGACCTGCCGCAGATCTTCCAGGCCAAGCCAGGCGCCGAGCGCAAGTCTTCGGGCCTGGTGATCGTGCGCTCCGTAGTGGAGCGGCACGGCGGCCGCGTTTGGGCCGAAAGTGAACTGGGCTCCGGCAGTACTTTCTTCATGGAGCTGCCGCTGACGCCCTACCAGGCAGCCGGCTAACCTCTGCACAGCTTGACAGGCTTGACAGCCAAGATATAATTACTGCATCAATCGAATAGCTTGCTTGCCAACTAAAGCGAGCGCTTAGGAGAAAACTTCCTAAGTGCTTGTTTTGTTTGTGTGTGTTCGTAGCACGTTTGTTCGGAAATCTTGTCTTTGCCTGGTGGTGTTATGCCCATTCGCGGAAAACTCAAAGCAGCCCAAGGGGTCAAACAATTTTCCGCGGCACATGCCCAGCAGTCATCACAACAGCATTCTCGCAATCAATATAAGGAGGCCACCTAATTATGGAAACCAAGGGACTGCGCGCGCTGCGCATCAGCCTGGCCTCGCCGGAGACCATCCGCAGCTGGTCGTATGGCGAAGTGCTCAAACCCGAAACGATCAACTACCGCCGCCTTCGTCCGGAGAAAGACGGCCTGTTCGATGAAGCCATCTTTGGCCCCACCCGTGACTGGCAGTGCTATTGCGGTAAGTATAAGAATATTCGCTACAAGGGTATTGTCTGCGACAAGTGCGGTGTAGAAGTCACGCGCTCGTCCGTGCGCCGTGAGCGCATGGGCCACATTGCGCTGGCTGCCCCCGTGGCCCACGTCTGGTACACCCGTCGGGTGCCCTCCTACCTCGGCCTGCTGCTGGACATCTCGCGCCGCAATCTGGACCGCGTGCTGTATTTCGCCCAGTATGTAGTCACCTATGTCGACGAAGACGCCCGTGAAAAGGCGCTGGCCCGCCTGGCCGAAGAGATCAACGACGCCGAGAAGGAACACGCCGGCTCGATCAACTCGCAGATCGCCGAAGTCAAGAAGCAGCGCGACGAAAAGCTAGCGGAGCTGGACAAGCGCACCAAGGAAATCGAAACGCGCTACGACGAAGAACTGGCCGCCAAGATCGACCCGATCATCAAAGAAGGCCAGAAACTGGAAACCAAGCTGCAAGAGCAGCAGGGCAAAGAATCACGCGCCGGGATCAAGTTCAGCAATGACGCCGTGATCGTGCAGCCGGGCGAGACCGTGGCCAGCCAGCACATTGCTGCAGTGCAGGCCCAGGTCAAAGCCTTCCTGGAAGCCCAGGAAAAAGACGCAGCCGAGAACAAGCAGAAAGAGCTGGAACGCCTGGCCGTGGAACGCGCCAGCATCAAGGCCGAAAGCGAAATGGGCATGAACCAACTGCGCATGACGCTGGACGACAAGACCGCCCCTGAGCAGGATGAGCGTGTACGTGCCCGCGAAGAGCTGGAGACGCTGCGCCACCTGACCTTTATGGGCGAGAACCGCTACCGCGAACTGCGCACACGCTATGGCCAGGTCTTCCGCGCCGACATGGGCGCCGAAGCCTTCTACGACATTTTGGAGCGCCTTGACCTGGACAAGCTGGCCGAGGAGCTGTGGACCGAGCTGCGCACCTCGCGCAGCAAGCAGCGCCGCCGCAAGGCCACCAACCGCCTGCGGGTGGTGGAGTCCTTCCGCCGCTCCGGCAATCGCCCCGAGTGGATGATCATGACCGTGCTGCCGGTGATCCCGCCGGACCTGCGCCCGATGGTGCAGTTGGATGGCGGCCGCTTCGCCACCTCGGACCTGAACGACCTTTACCGCCGCGTGATCAACCGCAACAACCGCCTCAAACGCTTGTTGGAGTTGGGCGCGCCGGACGTGATCGTGCGCAACGAAAAGCGCATGCTGCAAGAAGCAGTCGACTCGTTGATCGACAACTCGCAGCGCGGCAAGGCGCTCTCGCGCCGCGGCCGCCGCGAGCTCAAGTCGCTCAGCGACCTGCTCAAAGGCAAGAAGGGCCGCTTCCGCCGCAACCTGTTGGGCAAGCGCGTGGACTACTCCGGTCGTTCGGTGATCGTGGTCGGTCCGCAGCTGAAGCTGTACCAGTGCGGTCTGCCCAAGTCGATGGCGCTGGAACTGTACAAACCATTCGTGATCTCCGAACTGGTCGCCAAGGGCTACACTTTGAACGTCAAGGGCGCCAAGCGCATCATTGACCGCAACCGGCCGGAAGTCTACGAAGTCTTGGAAGAAGTCATCAAGCAGCGCCCGGTATTGCTGAACCGCGCGCCGACGCTGCACCGCCTGGGCATCCAGGCCTTTGAGCCGATCCTGATCGAGGGCAGCGCCATCCAGCTGCACCCGCTGGTCACCACGGCCTTCAACGCCGACTTTGACGGTGACCAGATGGCCGTGCACGTGCCGCTGTCACGCAAGGCGGTGTGGGAGGCGCGCGAGCTGATGCTCTCGACCCGCAACCTGCTGAAGCCGGCCGACGGCGAACCGATCATCGGCCCGTCCAAGGACATGGTGCTGGGTGTGTATTACCTGACCATGGAACCGCACGCACTGGGCAAGGATGAGAAACCGCGCGTCTTCTCCGAGATGGACGAAGTCGACATGGCCTACCAGCTGCAGCAGGTCAAGGTACACACCCCCATCCGCCTGCGTGCGGAAACCTGGTTTGACGACCAGGGCAACCGCCTGGCCGAGCCCGAGACGCGCATGCTGGACACTACGGTGGGCCGCGTGCTCTTCAACATGGTGTTGGAGCCGGAGATCCGCTTCGTGAATGAGAAGATGGGCAAAGGCGAGATCAAAGACCTGATCGCCCAGCTGCTGGAAGTAACCGGCGACGAAGAGCGCACCACCGGCGTGGCCGACCGTGTCAAGGACATCGGCTTCAAGTACGCCACCCGCTCCGGCACGACCATCGCCATTTCGGACATTACCATTCCGGAAGAAAAGGGCGAGATCGTGGCGGCGGCCATGGAACGCGAAGAGGCTGTGGAAGAGGACTTCCGCCGCGGCCTGCTGACCGAGCAAGAACAGAACGAGCGCGTGATCGAGATCTGGCAGGAGACCACCAACAAGGTCGCCAAGGCGGTGCGCGAACGCATGAACCCGCTGGGCAACCTGGCCACCATGGCCAACTCCGGCGCCACCAAGGGCGGCTTCAGCTCGATTTCGCAGCTGGCCGGCATGCGCGGCATGATGGCCGACCCCTCGGGGCGCATCATCCCGCTGCCGATCCGTTCCAACTTCCGCGAGGGTCTGACCACGCTGGAATACTTCATCTCCACCCACGGCTCCCGCAAGGGTCTGGCCGACACGGCGCTGCGTACAGCAGATGCCGGTTACCTGACCCGCCGCCTGGTGGACGTGGCGCAGGACGTGATCACGATCGATGATGACTGCGGCACTGAAGAAGGTATCTGGATCCGCAGCACAGACAAAGTGGCCGACCAAGCGCTGAGCAACCGCGTTTCCGGCCGAGTGGCCGCCCAGAACATCGTCGATCCGAAGACCGGCGAAGTGCTGGTGGAGAAGAACCAACTCATCGGCCACGAGGAAACCCGCCGGGTAGCCGCCTCTGCGGTGGAAGAAGTGTACGTCTTCTCCCCGCTGACCTGCGAAGCTGAGCAGGGCATCTGCATCAAGTGCTACGGCATGGACCTGGGCCGCGGCCGCGTGGTAGACACCGGCGCGGCAGTCGGCATCGTAGCGGCGCAGTCCATCGGTGAACCCGGTACGCAGCTGACGCTGCGCACCTTCCACACCGGTGGTGTGGCCGCTGAATCCGACATCACCACGGGTCTGCCGCGTGTGGAAGAGCTGTTCGAAGCCCGCCGGGCGCCGAAGGGCGAAGCGGTTGTGGCTGAGCTGGGCGGCACGGTGGAAGTTTCGCAGTCCGAGCGTTTCAGCGACATGCGCATCATCCGCATTCTGCACAGCGCCATGGTGCACGACGAATACGAGCTGCCCAAGGGCTACCGCATCGCCGTGGAAGACGGCCAGAAGCTGGAAGCCGGCGCGGTGCTGGCCTCACTCAAAGAGAACGACGTCAAAGCCGAAAATGCCGGCATTGTACGGATAGAAGACCGGGTCGTGTACGTGTCTTACGAGCAGAAAGAAGTCGTGGAATACGAAGTGCCCAACACCACGCGCATGCTGATCAAGAGCGGCGAGAAGGTGGAAGCCGGCCAGGCGCTGACCGAAGGCTCGCTGAACCCGCACAACATCCTGCGCATTCAGGGCCGCGACGCTTGCTACATGTACCTGCTTTCCGAAGTGCAGCGGGTGTACCGCTCGCAGGGCCAGAACATTCACGACAAGCACTTTGAGGTCATCATCCGCAAGATGATGTCCAAAGTGCAGGTGACCCGCCCCGGCGACACCGGTTACCTGCCGGGCGACCATGTCAACCGCCTGGACATGCGCAAGAAGAATGAAGCGCTGATCGCCGAAGGCCGTGAGCCGGGCAAGTTCGTGGAAGTGCTGCTGGGTATCACCAAAGCTTCGCTCACCACCGACTCGTTCCTCTCTGCAGCCTCCTTCCAGCACACCATCAAGGTGCTGGCGGGCGCGGCCATCGCCGGCCAGGAAGATTACCTGACCGGCCTGAAGGAGAACGTGATCCTGGGCAAACTGATCCCGGCGGGCACCGGCCACCCGGCCAACGCCCACCTGCTGCCACCGCCGGAGCCGCGCCCTGAAGCCCGGGTCGAGGCCCCGCTGATGGCCACCGAGCTGGACATGCTTCCCAATGTGCCCCCGATCGAGCCGATCGACGACGGCGAGTAGCCGACAAGAATCAAAAAGCCCCGCACAATGTGCGGGGCTTTTTTGTTGGATGCTTAGGGTTTCTGCACCGTGAAATAGGTGTAGTGATAGGCAATGTGGTCGTTTTGCAAGCCCAATGAATCTTTGCCGTCCAGCACGCGGCCATTGCTGGATTGGGCGGACCAGGTGATGGTGCGCACATTGCCATTCTGCGACTGGCCGGTGATCTCAAAGCGACCGCCCGGCAGCGTTTCGCGCAGCAGGGCGTTGTACCAGCGCAAGATGCTCTCCGGTCCCTGGCGGGTGTGCTGGGCGCTGACATGCACGCCCTCGGTGTCGTAGAGCGCCGCCACCTTGACCGGATCATTGGAATTCATGGCGTTAATATAGCGAATGGCGATATCCGGCTTCTCTTCCACTGCCGGGGCATCCCAGCGATAGTCTTTGACCGCATTCCACAGCAGTGAATTGTCCCAGCGGGCGTAATACCATTCCCAGAAATTGACGCCGGGCAACTCCAACTCACGCGCCTTATCCATAAAGGCCTGTATCTGCTTGGGGGTCGGCTTCCAGGTACCCTCGGGGTACACGCAGCCCGTAGGGATGATGGGGCGCCAGACGCGCAAGGCCTGGTGCTCACGCACCGTGCGCAGCAGCTGCTCGGCGGGGTTGAAAGATTTGATCCAGTAGACCTGGGGCATATTCAGGTCGCAAAAATCCAAGAAGGTCTCGTAAGGGAACGGCCGGTGCATGGTGGGAAAGCGAAAAGTGCTCAGGGCTATCGGCGTGCTGGGCAAGCCCTTGCGCAATTCCTGCATGTAGCGCCCGGCGACCGCATCCATGCCGGGCTGCTTGAACTCTATCTCTGCATTGACCACGAAGCCGGGCAGGTTGAACTGCCGCACGCGTTGGATGGCCATTTGGGCTTCTTTGAC
This sequence comes from Anaerolineales bacterium, assembly GCA_019637805.1. NCBI lineage: Bacteria > Bacillati > Chloroflexota > Anaerolineae > Anaerolineales > Anaerolineales bacterium. The sequence continues at coordinate 364,515 of JAHBVB010000001.1, forward strand.
CGGGTTGCGGCCATAGACGTACTGCCAGCCCCAGGGCTGGATGCCGCGCTGCCGCAGCGCGGCCACCAACTCCGGGACACGGTCGTATTGGGTGTCACGGTCTACGTTGTAGGTATATTCGCCATCGGTGATCTTGATCAGCACATGGCTCATCCCCGCCTGGCGCGCCAATTCCGCAATTGCATTCGGATCGCCGCGCTCCACGCGCTGGATGATCCACAAGTACATTCCTTTGCCGTATAACATCTGCATTGGCTCCAATCCCCCTTGTAGCAAGTTCTGTGCCGAAAGTGGTCGGCGACCACCGTTAGGGCTGCCATTTTTGTCAAGAAGATATATTAATCGCCGCGGGGCGGGGTTTTAATCAAACTTGACAACTTTTCCGGCGGATCCGTCAGGCAGGCTGGCCCTCCAGGCCCAGTTCGGCGGCGTTGGCCTGCATGGCGGCCAGCACATTGCCAGCATGCTCCCAAAGCTCCACGCCAAATTCGCGGGCGCCGTCCTCAATCTCTTCGCGGTTGGCCCCCGCAGCAAAGGCGCGGTCTTTCCATTTGTTCTTGATGGATTTGACCTTTACGTCGGCAATCGCCTTAGAAGGACGCACCAGGGTGACCGCGGTGATCAGCCCGGTAATCTCATCGCAGGCATACAGCGCTTTCTGCAAGCGCGTGGCACGCGGCACGCCGGTGTGGTTGGCGTGGCTGAGCACGGCCTGCACCACCTCCTCAGGGACGCCGCGTTCGCGCAAGATCGGCGCGCCCGCCTGGGGGTGCTGCTCCAGCGTGGGATGCACTTCCCAATCAAAGTCGTGCAGCAGGCCCGCCAGCCCCCAAGTCTCCACATCTTCGCCGTACAGGCCGGCGTAATGGCGCATGGCAGTTTCCACCGCCAACATGTGGCGCACCAAAGCTTCATTCTTGACGAACTCGTGCACGATGTCCAAAGCTTCCTGGCGAGAGGTCATGGCAGTCTTCCTTTGTGAATGGTCGGGGATTCTAACATCCCGCCCCTTGCGGGGCGGGATGTTTGGATGTACGTCAAGCCAAACTCAGCCGCGGCTAGGTATAGCGCTCACGCACCACCGAACTGATGTAGTCCAGCGTGGCCACCACGATGGCAATCGCCACCATCTGCGTGCTGGCGCCGCGGTAGTTAAGCAGGTTGATATTCTGCTGCAGCAGGAAACCGATGCCGCCGCCGCCCACAAAACCGATGATGGTGGACATGCGCACATTGATATCCCAACGGTAGAGTGTGTAAGCGATGTAGGGCGGAATGATCTGCGGGACGACGGCGTAGATGATGGTCTGCAGGCGATTGGCGCCTGTGGCCTGCACCGCCTCCATGGGACCGTCCGCAATGCTCTCGACCTGCTCGGAGTAGAGCTTGGCCAGGCTGACCACAGTATGCAAGGCCAGCGCCATCATGCCGGCGAAGGGGCCAATGCCCACGGCGATCACGAACACGATGGCCATCACCAGGGCCTCGATGGAGCGCAGGGCGTTGAGGATGGTGCGGATCACGAAGTAAAGGGCCGTTCCGACCGGCAGGGTGTCCTTGGGCTGGGTAAGCAGAGCCAGCAGCACGCCGCCGGCAGCGCCGATGGCGGCTGGGATCCAGAGCGTGCTGACCGGATTGCCGATTTGATACAGCCACTCCGCCGCGGCGCCCAGCAAGCCAAAGATCACGGCGCCCACCAGGCCGCCCAGCACGATGTTCATGGTCTTGACCGCGCCACTCGGCAGGCGCTCGGTGGCTTGCTGGCCAATGCGGGCCAGCATGCTGCCCAGCGCCCCACCGCCCAGCAGGGCGGCAATGGTAGGCACCAGCAGGGTCAGGATCTCACCCAGGCGGAACAGGAAATTGCCCAGGAAGGCTACACTAGAGAAGCGAGCCGCCAGCTGGGGGCCTAAATTGCTCATGGCTCCAGCCAGCGCATAGAAGGCGTAAATGCCCAGGGCGATCACGGCAAAAATGACGGCGCCGCGCGTGACCCGCAAAGCCAGTGGCGGATTAACCTCGTCCTCCACCGGGATGGCCCAGCGGATGGCAAAGTTGCCGATGACCGGGATGAGCACCGCGCTGACTAAGGCCAGCGGCAGCACAGTCACATAGGATCGAGTAAAGTCACCGATCCATAAAGTGAACTGATAGGCGAGATAGATGCCGGCGGCCCAACCCAGGATGTTAAGCGCAATGCTGGCGATCGGGCTGCGCACCGGCCGCATCAGGTTGCGGGCGGCGGTAAAGCTGATCGGAATGGCCAGGATGGTACCAATCGTGGTCGCCAACAAAGCCATATAGACCGTTTCCACGATCTTGTCCCAGGTATCACGCGCATTTTGGGTGAAGTAAGGCAAGCCTTCATTCTGGCGCATGCTGACGCGGATGTACTGCACGTCATCGCTTTCGCGGGCCGGCAGGGTGAAGTCCGTAGCGAAGCTGCCTTCCGCATCCGTCTCCACGAAGTTCTGCCCCAGCGATACATTGCTGGCCGGGTCAGTGCCGGGCACGAAACGCAGCGGGCCTTCCGCCCTCGGTGCAAAGTTGAAGCCTTGTACATGGACCACGTCACCGGGGGCGCCGCAGGCCGGCGTCACGGTGATGTAACTATCGCCATCGCCGGGGTCCGCCTGCACTTCAGGGGCGCCGCCAGCCGGGCAGGTGATGTAGATAGGCGCCACGCGGATGTCTTCCACTTGGTCGTATTGGAAGATGTCGGGGCGGAAGATGGCGCGCAGCACGCGCACCAAGCTCTCTTGGCGGCGTTCGCTCTGCAGCTCGCCCAGGTTAACCCGGGTGACCTCAGCGCCATAGGCATAGACCAGTACACCCAGCAAAACGGCCACGCCCAGCGTAATCGACTTCCAAACGTTCGATTTCTTCTCTTTCATGGCCTTAACCTACCCGCTCGGCGTCTTTGCCGTAAATTTCTTTGAACTTGGCGTCGTCGATCTTCTTGGGTTCCCCTTGAAAAACGACTTTGCCCTGGTTAAGCGCCACAACATAATCCGAATAGCGATGCACCAGATCCAAAAAGTGCAGTGAGCAGATCACGGTGACTTTGTCTTCCTGGTTGATCAATTCCAGATACTTCATGATGCTGTGCGCCAGCACCGGGTCCAGGCTGGCCACCGGCTCGTCGGCCAGCAGGATGCTGGGGTCTTGCATCAAGGCCCGGGCGATGCCGACCCGTTGCTGCTGGCCACCGGAGAGTTCGTCGGCGCGCACGTTGGCCTTGTCTGCAATGCCGACGCGCTCGAGTTGTTGAATGGCTTTTTGGATATCTTCTTTGGGGAAATGATTGATCAAACTGAAGGCCGGGTTGAGGTAGCCAAGCCGCCCTGCCAATACATTGGTGAGCACCTTGGAGCGATTGACCAAATTAAAATGCTGGAAGATCATGCCAATCTTGCGGCGCATGCGGCGCATCTCTTCAGGGGAAAGCGAGACTAGGTCGACACCATCCCAGAGGATCTGGCCGCTGGTCGGCTCGATCAGCCGGTTGATGCAGCGCAGCAAGGTCGATTTACCGGAACCGCTAAGGCCGATGACCGCCAGGAACTGGCCGTCTGGGATGTCAAAGCTTACATCGTCGAGGGCAACCACCCCGCTGTCGTAGACCTTGGTCAGGTTTCGAATTTGTAGCATGGCACTCCTGTCTTCAGGCTTTGGGTTGTGGCGATCCTGAGGAATGAAATTATAAAAGGAAAATGAAGGGCGATGGATAACAAAAAGAGCAGGGCAATGCCCTGCTCTTTTTGTTTGTTTGCGTTCGGTTTAGCGGAAATCGTCCAGGGACTGGCCGGTCACAGCCAACAGCTCACGGATGATGTCGTAATCCGCGTCGCTGGCCGGGAAGATGCCGGACCAATCGTAGAAGTCGGGGTTACCGATCGAATCGCCCCAGGCGTCAGTCTCAGCGAAAGCCAGCAGAGCGGCTTCGATCTGAGCGCGCAGGTCAGCCGGGAACTCAGGACCGAAGGACAGCGTGTCATTCGGGATCTCGTCAGACAGACCCAGGATGCGAACCTGCTGAGCGACGTCCGGAGCCTCGGTGCGGATGTTGGCGCGAGCGTCAGCAATGCGCCAGCCTTCGCAGACCAGGCGGCTGCCGTCTTCATTGGGACCGCAGGCGTCCAGCACGTCGGTGGGGACATCGTACATGTCCGGGGTCACGCGGCCAGCCAGCCAGTCATCATAGGACCAGGCGGGGTTGCCATCCGGGTCGAGCGGCACGGAGTAGAAGGTGGTGCCGAAGTCGACCGAGCCGTTGTACACAGCCTGAGCAGCCTGGTTGTGTCCACCAGTCTCAGTGGCCTCACCCGGGGTCACACCCAAACCATTCAGAGTAACCAGGGGGAAGAGGTAGCCAGAGGTGGAAGTCAGGGTGCCGTAGCCCCAGGAAGCGCCATCCAGGTCTTCCAGGCTCTGGAATTCGCTGTCGCGAGCGACCAGGAACTGGGCCCAGTAGACCGGGAAGCCGAAGCGGACGGCCTTGAAGGCCACGTCCACACCGCACAGGTCATTGGCGATGGCATAACCCAGGGCGGGGATGAAGCCCATGGTGTTGTCCGGGGAGGCGCACATCTCTTCGATGGTGGCCGCATAGGAAGTGGGCACAGACACTTCAAACTTCAGGCCGGTGGCCTCTTCCAAAGCCGCAGCCATCACCTCACCGCCGGTCACAATCACGGTGGTGTCCACAGACGGCACGAACAACACCTTGATCGGGTTGTCTTCGGTACCAATGTTGTGGGTGGGTTCAGCGGGGACTTCTTCTACGGGGGCTTCTTCAACAGGTGCTTCGGGAGCGGGGGTTTCCGCGACAGGGGCGGGACCGCATGCGCTCAGCAAAATGGCAGCCAGGGCCAGCAAGCTAAGCAAAAGGGTGAGGCGATTGCGCATAGGAGCTTCTCCTTTGGATTATTTGGCGCTGGGAACCCAGCACTAATTGAAATGATACTTGATATTCGTCCTACGAGTACCTTAAAAACTTGTTTGCCCAGGGGAAAACGGGGTTTTCTCCGTACAATCAGGGCGTGTTAACCGCTTTTCTAGACCGTTTGCCGGATATGGCCGCAAGAAACCAGGACGGCATGCGCTCCAGCGACTTCACCCTGGAGCGCATGCATGCGCTGCTGGTCGCCCTGGGGCATCCCGAACTCGGGCTGCGCGGTGTGCACATCGCCGGCACGCACGGCAAGGGATCCGTGGCGGTGCTGTGTGCGGCGGCGCTGCAAGCGGCCGGCTACCGTGTGGGGCTGTTCACTTCGCCCCATGCGGCGGGCGCGCTGGCGGGCATCCAACTGAACGGCACAGTAGCGACCCTACCCGAACTGGAAGCTACCTTCGCCGGGATGCAGTCCGCCCTGGGCAGCCGGGCGGACTGGACCCACTTTGAGGTGGTTACGGCCCTGGCCTACGCGCACTTCGCCCGCCAGGAGGTGGACGCGGCGGTGATCGAAGCCGGACTGGGCGGACGGCTGGATGCGACCAACGCCTGGACGCCCAGCGTGAGCGTGATCACCCCGGTGGACTACGACCACACCAGCATTCTGGGCAGCCAGCTGGCGCAGATCGCGGCTGAGAAGGCCGGCATCATCAAGCCGGGTGTGCCGGTGGTGCTGGCCGGGCAGGCGGCCGAGGCGCGGCGCGTGCTGCGCCAAGCCGCGGCAGAGCAGGCGGCGCTGCTGGTGGAAATTGGCGAACAATGGGGCTACCGCACCGGGGAGCACAGCCTGGCCGGGCAGCAGTTGTGGGTCTGGTCACAAGAGCAGCCCGAAGAGCCTATCCCGCTGCAGATCGGCCTGCTGGGCCGCCACCAGGCGGGCAATGCGGCCACGGCCTACGCCGCCCTGCACACGCTGCAGGCCGCCAGCGGCCTAAGCGTACCGCGGGCCGCGGTGCAGGCCGGCTTTTCCGCAGCACGCTGGCCGGGTCGCTTCGAGCTATTGCAGGATGAACCCGCCGTGGTGCTGGACGCAGCCCACTCCCCCGGGGCCGCCCAGGCCCTGCGGCAGGCGCTGGACGATTATTTTCCCGGGCAGGAGCTCGTGCTGGTACTGGGCGTCTCGGCAGACAAAGACCTGGCCGGGCTGCTGGCCCCGCTGCAAGAGCGCAGCGCGGCGGCCATCGCCACACAGTCTGGGCACGCCCGCGCTATGCCGACCGGGGCGCTGGCCGCCCGCCTGCAGCAGGCCGGGCTCACCACCTGGGCCGAACCGGACCCGCAGCAAGCCCTGCGCGCCGCGCTGAGCGCAGTGCGGCCCGGGCAGCTGGTGTTGGTCTGCGGCTCCGTCTTCCTGGTGGACCAAATCCGGCAGTTCCACCGCGCCGCAAAAGGCGCGGCATAGGTCATAATTTTGGCATGATCAAAGCCCTTTCTATTTCTGCCCTGCTCTTCCTTATATTGGCAGCTTGCGCCCCGGCGCCAGCTGCCCCACCGACCAGCACAGAGATTGCGCTGCCGCCCCTGCCCACGCTGGACGGCACGATCCCGCCGGTGGAGCCCAGCGCGGTGCCGACCGGGCCGGAAAGCGCCCTGGAAGCTATATTGCTGGCCCTGCCCGGCGCGGGATCCCGGCTGACCTCGCCAATCAGCGTGCAGGGTCAATCCCGCCCGACTTTCGAACAAAATTTGGTGATCGCCGTTTACAGCCAGGAAGGCGAAGAGCTGGCCCTGCAGCCCACCACGATCCAGGCGCCGATGGGCGAGCCGGGCGGCTTCAGTGCCGAAATCGCCTTTCTGGTCACCAGCGAGCAGCCCGGCCGCATCTCGGTCTTTGAAACCAGCGCGCTGGACGGCGGCATTGTTCACCTGTCCAGCGCAGAAGTGACCCTGCTGCCCGGCGGCGAAGCCCAGGTCATTCCGGCGGAATTCCACTTCGAGGTGATCAACATCACCGCGCCGGCTGCGTTAGCCCAGGTCAGCGGCGGGCAGATCGAAGTCAGCGGCTTCTCGGACTATTTCTTTGAATCCAACCTGGGCCTGGCGCTGTGCGGCCCCGGTGGCGAGGGGGCGCCGCATGAGCTGTGCGGCACAGAAGACAATGTGCTGGCGCTGAGCTTCGCCACGATCCAGTCGCCGGATATTGGCCAGCCCGGTCCATTCAGCGGACAGTTGATCTATGCCGTGAGCGAGCCTGGGCCAGCCCGGATCGTAGTGTATGCCCAGTCGGCGCGCGACGGCGGCCTGCTGCATCTGAGCAGCATTCCGATCACGCTGGTGCCGTAGGCAGTTGTTAGCGATTAGCGGCTAGCTTATCGTCATTGCGAGGAGCGAAGCGGCACAGCCAGCAAAGCGACGAAGCAATCTCGGCTGCTCACCGCCTCGGAGATTGCTTCGTCGCACTTGCCAAGCAAGTACTCCTCGCAATGACGATTTGTGAAACAAAAAAGCGGCGGGCTTGTGCCCGCCGCTTTGGCTTGTTAGGTCAGCCGGAAGAGCCTTCGCCGCCCTCACCCGCTTCGTAGGGCTGCGGCTGAGCGGCCGAAGCCTGGCCGCGGCGCTCCTCCTGCTGGTGGATCACGGCGCGGATGCCGTTGCGCACCTGGTTGAGCACGCGCTCCAGTTCCATTTCCAGGTTGGTGAGCACTTCGACCACGTAGTCGTCGGCCTCCTGGCGGGTGGCCTCGGCGTCCAGCTGGGCCTGGTGCAAGACCTCTCGGGCGCGGCCTTCCGCGGTGGCCACGATCGAGTCGCGCTCCACCAGGCCTTGGCTCTTCTCCTTGGCCAGCTGCAGGGTACGCTGGGCTTCCTCGGCGGCCTGGGCCAGGGTGCGGTCGCGTTCGGCGATCAGCTTCTGGGCCTTCTTGACCTCGTCCGGGATGGCCACGCGCATCTGGTCGATGAGATCGAGCATTTTGTCCTCATCCACCACCACGTTATTGGTCAGTGGAATGGGACGGCTCTGATTAAAGAGCTCCTCGAGACGGTCTACTAGCTGTAGGATATCCATAATTTAAAGTCTTTCAGTGCAAGAAAAATACCAGGTAGGCAGATTTCCAGCAATTACAAAGCTTATACATAAACCGCCCCACAGTCAACTCGCTGCACCGGGCAATCTAATCGCGCGGCGGGCTGGGCTCAAACTCAGCTTCGCCGTTTTTCTTGATGTCGGCAAAACGCTTGTTCAGCGCTTTATTGACGTGTGGAGGGACCATGCTGCTGACATCGCCGCCCAGCGAGGCGATCTCGCGCACGGTGGTGGAGGAGAGAAAGGAATGTTCTTTGCTGGTGATCAGCGAAACCGTCTCAATGCTGGGGGCCAGCTGGCGGTTGGCCAGGGCCATGCGGAACTCGTATTCGAAGTCGGAGAGTGCCCGCAGGCCGCGCACAATCACCTGGGCATCGATCTGGCGGGCAAATTCCACAGTCAGCCCGTGGTAGGTGACCACTTTGATCTTGGGCTCCGTTTTAAAGGCGCCTTGCACCAGTTCGACGCGGGTTTCGGTGGGGAAAAGCAGGTTCTTCTGCGGGGTGGAATAGACCGCCACCACGACCTGATCAAAGATCTGGGCAGCGCGCAGGGCAATATCGATGTGGCCATTGTGAATGGGATCGAAACTGGCCGGGAACAGGGCTCGAATCATTAACTAAGGTCTCCCTTGCCGTCACTAAGGTAATGGTTTACTGCCACAGCCAAGGCCAGGTGAGCCGGCTGGCTCAGGTGTGGGTCGGCCGCCAACAGTTCTTCGGCATGGCGGCGGGCCTTGTCGATCAGCCGGGCGTCGCTAAGCGAGGCCAGGCGGAAGTCCAAAAAGCCGGATTGCTGCTTGCCCAGGAACTGGCCGGGGCCGCGCTGCTCCAAATCCTTTTGTGCAAGCATAAAGCCGTCATTGCTTTCCAGCAAGGCCTTGAGGCGCTCATTTTCAGCGCCGTGGCTGGCATTGGGCACCAGGATGCAATAGGATTGCTCGCCGCCGCGGCCCACCCGGCCGCGCAGCTGGTGCAGCTGCGCCAGGCCGAAGCGGTCCGCCCCTTCGATGAGCATCACCGTGGCGTTGGGCACGTCCACGCCCACTTCGACCACGGTGGTGCTGACCAGCACCTGCACCCGGCCATCGCGCAGGGCGCTCATGGCCTTGTCCTTCTCCTCGGCGGACATGCGCCCGTGCAGCAGGCCCAGTTTTAACTCCGGGAAGACCTCCGCCTGCAGGCGTTTTTGCTCTTCCACGGCGGCCTTGCGCTCGTCGGTTTCGCCGTCCTCCCCCTCTTCGCCGTCGATCAGCGGATAGACGATGAAAGCCTGCCGCCCGGCTTGCACTTCGCGGCGGATGAGGTCATACGCCCGGCGGCGCTCGCCCGGCAGCATCAGCTGGGTGTTCACTTCGCGGCGGCCGGGCGGCAGCTCGGCGATGACGCTTAGGTCCAGGTCGCCGTAGAGGGTCAGCGAGAGCGAGCGCGGGATGGGCGTGGCGGTCATCACCAGCAGGTGCGGATTGCTGCCCTTGGCGCGCAGCTTGGCGCGCTGGCCCACGCCGAAGCGATGCTGCTCGTCGATCACGATCAGTTCGAGTTGGGCAAACAAGATCGGGTCCTGGATCAGGGCCTGGGTGCCGACCACCAGCTTGATGCTGCCGTCCTGCAGCCCGGCGCGGATCTGCTGCTTTTCGCTCTCTGGCGTGGCGCCGATGATCAGGCGCACTTCGTCCGCCGCCAGGCCGCCTGGGCGCACCAACAGACGCTGCAGGGTCAGGTAGTGCTGCTCGGCCAGGATGCTGGTCGGCGCCATGATGGCGGCCTGGGCGCCCTGGGCGGCCACCAGGGCCATGCACAGGGCGGCCACCACGGTCTTGCCGGAGCCGACATCGCCCTGCAGCAGGCGGTTCATCGGCCGGCCGGAGGCCATGTCCTTGAACAGGTCATCCAGCGCGGCCTGCTGGTCGCCGGTGAGGGCAAAGGGCAGACCCTCGGTTTGTGCGGGCAGCCAGCCCGCCGGCACAGAGAAACGCCGGGCGCTTTGGCCCTGCCAGGCGGCTTTCTGCAGCAGTACGGCCAGCTGCATCAGCAGCAGTTCATCGAAGGCGATGCGGGTGCGGGCGGCGCGCAGCTGCTCCGGCGCATCGGGAAAGTGCACTTGCAGCAAAGCTTCCGGCAGCGGGCGCACCTCGGCGGCGGCCACCAGTTCGGGCGGCAGCGGGTCAGGCACGCGCGGCGCCCAGTAGCTGACCACGCGCTTCATCACACCGCGCAGCCAGCGCTGCCCCAGGTCGGCCGCCAACGGGTAGACCGGCACGATGCGGTTGGTGTGCAGCTGCTCCTTGTCGGCCAGTTCCCACTCCGGGTTGCTCATCGTCAGGCGGCCCAGGTACTGGTCCACCTGGCCGGAGAGCACCACCTGGCTGCCCACGCTGAGGTTGCGCTGCATCCACGGCTGGTTGAACCAGCTGACGCGCAGGGCGGCGGTGCCATCGTCCACCAGGGCCTCAACAATCGAGCGCCGCCCGCCCTTGACCGGACGATTGGCGATCGATCTGACCGTGCCCATGACGGTGACGTGCTGGCCGTAGAGCAGGCTGACCATGTCGCTGAGCTGGCTGTAATCGTCATAACGACGGGGGAAGTGATAGAGCATATCGCCTAGGGTGTACAGGCCCAGCTTCTCCAGACGCTGGGCATTGACCGCCCCCACCCCGTACAGCACGGTGGTGGGCGCATCCAGGGCGGCGGGCTCGCCCTTGATGCGGGCGCGGGCCGGCGCCGGGCGGCGGCGCGGTGCGGTTAGGGTCTTGGGGGCGGCTGGGGGTTTGGCGGGCTTTTCGGGTTTGGCCACCCGCCGGGCCGGGATGCGTTCCGAACTGGGCGGCAAGCCCAACTCGGCCTCCACGCGCCGCCAAGTGTCGATCAGCGCCGCCTGGCGCTCTTGCGGGCTGTATTGGGCGTAATTGTGCAGGCGGGTTTGGATGGCCTCCAGCAGGGCATCGCCGATGCCTTCGGCGCGCGCCTCGGCCTGCCAGGCATGCAGCATGGTGCCGAGGCCGCCCATTACGGCGCGGTTGTCGTAGCCACGCTCAGCTTCAAGCCGGAAGAACTTCTTCAGCTTGAGAATCGACGCCTTCATCCAACGATTGTATCAAGGGGTGCTGTCGGCAAAAACTGACCTAGCCAGCTCTGGCTAGCGTTCCAGGGCGAAAATGCCCAGGCTGTGCGGGCCAACAAAGCTGGCCACGGGGGCATTGACGGTTTGTTCGCTGATCGAGAGCGCGCCGCGCTCTTCCAGCAGGCGTTCGCGCAGGGCGCGAGTTTCCTGGTCAAAGGCGGGCACGCCTTGCATGATGGCGACATGTTCCAGGTCGTCAAACTCCGAGAGAAATTCGTGCAACGCATCCACCAGGTGGCGGGCATTGCGCGTTTTCTGCGAGGGCATCAGCTCGCCCTCCTCCAGTGTGTAGACCTGGGTGATCTTCAAGTATTCGCCCACCATGGCCTGCGAAGGGTTAACCAGGCCGCTGCGCTGCAAATAGCTCAGACCGGGGATGCACAGCAAGCCATAGATGCGGGCGGACAGGTTGCGGGTGTGCAGGTCCAGATCGGCCAGGCTGAGGCCGCCCTCCGCAGCCTCGGCGGCGGCCTGCACCAACAGACCCAGGCCCAGGCCCAGCGTGCCGCTGTCGATCACGCGCACCGGCAGGCTGCCGTGCAGACTGGCCGCGGCGCGGGCGGCCACGGGGGCCAGACCGCCAAAGCGCTCGGCATGCACGATCATCAGGACGCCGTCGTAATGCGCGCCCAGTTTGCGGAAAAACGCTTCGAGCTCTGCGGCGCTGGGCGTGGCCAACTGCAGGGCCGCCTGGCTCTTGAGCGAGAGGGGGAAATCGCTGGCCTTGAGCCGCTCTGCGCCGTTCTCGCCTTGCCAGGCGGCGGGCAGGAGATGCACACGGTTTCGTCCTGCGAAGACAGGGTTGGGAAACAGGGTTGTGCTGTCGCTAACTACACAGACCGAAGTCATTATTCCAGCGAGAAGATGAACTGGTAATGCGGTTGGCCGCCAGCTTGCACTTCCACTTCCAATTCCGGGTAGGTGGTGCGGATCTTGTCCGCCATGCTCTCGGCGTCCGCCAGGCTCAGGTCTTCGCCGTAATACATGACCAGGATCTCGGCAGTGTCAGCTTGCATCTTGCCCAGCAGCTGCAGGCAGGCCGTGTCCAGGTCGCCGGCCGAGATGGCCAGCTTGCCGTTGTGCAGGCCAATGATCTCGCCGATGCGCACCTTCACGCCGTCAATCTCGGCGTCGCGGCTGGCGGTGGTGATCTCGCCGGTCTGCACTTCGGCCATGGCGCTCTGCATCTGCTTGACCACCGCATCCAGCTCGCCGTCCGGGTTGTGGCGCAGCACGGCAGCCAGGCCTTCCGGCAGGCTGCGGCTGGGCACCACCACGGCCTGTTTGACGGTGACCTCGGTGGCGGCCTTGGCCGCCATCAGGATATTCTTGTTGTTGGGCAGAATGATGACCTTGTCACCGGGCAGGTTCTCGAAGGCGGCCAGCAGGTCAGCCGTGCTGGGGTTCATGGTTTGGCCGCCCTGCACAATCGCAGAAGCGCCCAACTCGGCAAACTGCTGGGCAAAGCCGGCCCCGGGAGCCACAACCACCAGGGCGATCTGCCCGGGCTGGACCGGGGTGAGCTTAAGGCCGGCTTTGCCGCTGATCTCGTCCATCTGCGCCATCAGGTTCTCGATGGCGACATTGGTGACGGTGCCGAGACCCAGCGTATAGTTGATCGGGTCGTAGAGCTTGTCGGTGGGGACATGGATGTGCATGCGGTACATGCCCTCACCCTCGCCCACCTGGATGGAAGTGCCCATCTTCTCCAGCTCGCCGTAAAAGGAGGGTAGATCCAGTTCGCCGTTGGGGCGGAAGTCCACCACGACTTCGTAGTCCTGGCCTTCTTCCACCGCTTCCAGGCTGCTCTCCAGGTTCATGGCCGAGATGGGGGCCACATGCGTCTCGGCGGTGTGCAACTGCTGGCCTTCCACCCAGCGCAGCATGCCTTCCATCAGCAAGCTGAGGCCCTTGCCGCCAGAATCGACCACACCGGCTTCTTTGAGGATGGGCAGAAACTCCGGCGTACGCTGCACAGATACTTTGGAAGCTTCGAGCACACGGCGCAGCAACATGATCGGGTCGTCGCCCGCCGCGGCGCCTTCTTCAGCGGACACAGCCATGTCTTTGATCACGGTCAGGATGGTGCCTTCCACCGGGCGCACCACGCCTTTGTAGGCCGTGTCGCGGGCGGAAACGAAGGCCGCCGCCAGGTCTTCAGAGGTCAGGTGAGTTTTGCCTTGCACCGAGCGGGCGAAGCCGCGCCAAATTTGCGAGAGGATCACGCCGGAGTTGCCGCGGGCGCCCATCAAGGCGCCTTGCGCCAGGGCGTTGAGCATCTCATCCGCCTTGTCCGCGTGGGTCTTGTCCATTTCCTCCACGGCGGACTTCATCGTCAGCGTCATGTTGGTGCCGGTGTCACCATCCGGCACGGGGAAGACGTTGAGGGCGTTGACCGTTTGCTTGTTGGCCTCCAGCCAGGAATAGCCTGCCTGGGCCAGGCGCTTCACCGCCATGCCGTTGACAGGGAATTGCTGCAGGGCAACAATCCGGGTTTCGCGAACTTGGGTTTTTTCAGCTGAGGTCATATGTCACCATTTAACAATTTTTTAGCTTACGCGCAGCCCACGTACATGCACATTGGCTTCGCGGATAGGCAAACCCAGGGCGCGCTCCACGTGAAAGCGCACGGTCTTGGCCACGCTGTCGGCGACCACTTTGACATTGGTGCCGTATTCGACGACGACATAAATATCGATCAGGATGGCGTCGTCCTCGTAGCGCACTTCGACTCCGTGAGTGGGGTCTTTGACGATCAGGTTGCTCAGACCGTCCAGGAAGTTCCTAGAGGCCAGGCCGACCACGCCATAAGACTGGATGGCCGCCTGATAAGCGATCGTGGCGATCGCCCGAGGGGTGATGTGAATACTGCCTTTGGAGGTGTGTTCAGATTTGGGCATAAGGTTTGGGGTTATACGAGCTAAGCGGTGACCTGCTGCAGGGCGGCCAGGCCGGCGGCCGGGCCGTCTGCATGGCCGAAGACGGCGCTGCCGGCCACGAAGACCTGCACGCCGGCCGCCAGGGCGGCGGGAATACTCTGGGCGTCGATGCCGCCGTCCATCTCGATCAGGGCCTGACTGCCCAGCGCGTTGAGCATTTGGCGCAGGGCGACCACCTTGGGCAGCACCTCGGGAATGAAGGCCTGGCCGGCATAGCCGGGGTTGACCGACATGACCAACACCACGTCCACCAGCGGCAGCAGTTCGCTGAGCGCGCCGGCCGGGGTGCCGGGGTTCAGTGCCACGCCAGCCTTGCAGCCGAGCTGGCGGATGGTTTGCAGGCTGCGGTGGATATGCTGGCAAGCTTCGACATGGATGGTGATCTGGTCGGCTCCCGCCTCGGCAAAGGAGGCCAGCATGGGCGCCGGGTCCTGCACCATCAGGTGCACATCCAGCGGCAGCTGGGTGATCGGGCGGCAAGCCGCAAGGATCACCTGGCCAAAGCTGATCGGCGGGACGAAATGCCCGTCCATGACATCCACATGTATCCAACCGGCGCCGGCCTGTTCGACCTCGGCGATTTGCTCTCCGAGGCGGGTGAAATCAGCGCTGAGGATGGAGGGGGCGATGATTGGCTGAGAAGCCATTGAGCGATTATAACGGATGTAGGGCAAGGGCTTATTGCAGTCATTGCGAGGAGGCCCGGCGAAGCCAGGGCCGACGAAGCAATCTGAATGTGAGCTCGAGCACCGAGATTGCTTCGTCCGCCGTATAGCAAGGCATGAACATGCCTTGCTGTGTGTGCTCCTCGCAATGACGGTTATCGTATCGGGGGATTGAAAACGAGATAGACCCACATCCAGAAGGGCAGCAGCCCGCCCAACAGCAGAGCGACCAGCAGGCCCAGGCCCACGGCAGCCCAGTCCATTTCGCCTGTGGCGGCCGGGCTGCGGCGCTCCCGGCGGGCTGCGGCGGGCGGCGGGGCGGGCGGGGCCGCCTGCGGCAGGGGCGCCGCCGGCGCCGGGACCGGAGCCACCAGGTTGAGCAGTACCCGGCCGAGCTGGTCGGCGGTGCGGTAGCGCCCGGCCGGCTCCTTGGCCAGCACCTTGAGCATGATCTCGTTGAGCGTCGGCGAGATCAAGGGGTTGAGCTGGTTGGGCGGCTGCACAGGGGCGATCTGGTGGTCACGCGCCAGCTGGGCCGGGTCGCTGGCCGTGAACGGCAGGCGACCAGTGAACATCTGGTACATGATCACGCCCAGCGAATAGACGTCCGAAGCCGGCGAGGGAGCGCCGCCCGCGGCCTGTTCCGGGGCAAAATATTGCGGAGAGCCCCAAACCACTTCGGCCTCCTCATCAGGATGAATGGAGGCCAGGGCGCGGGCGATGCCGAAGTCGGCCACCTTGAGGCGACCGTCCGGTGTGACCAGGAAGTTGTGCGGTTTGACGTCGCAGTGCACCAGACCCGCCCGGTGGGCGTAGCCGATGCCTTTGCAGGCCTGGATCATCAGCGGCAGGCCTTCCTGCGGGTTGTAGCGGCCGCGCTGCTTGACCAGACTGTACAGGTCGGTGCCGGGCACATATTCCATGACAATAAAAAGCCGGTCTTCGTCGAAGCCGAAGTCGTAGACGGTGACGATGTTGCTGTGCGAGAGGTTGGCAGCCGCCTTGGCCTCCTGGCGGAAACGTTCACGGAAAGCGGGGTCTTTGGAGTAATCCTGGCGCAGGAGTTTGATAGCCACGTCACGCTCCAGCATCAGATCCCGGCCGCGGTAGACGGTAGCCATGCCGCCCTTGCCCAGGCTGCCTTCCAACTGGTAGCGCTTGTTGAGTAGCTGCTTTTCGCCCGACGAAGTCATAGGGCGATTGTACCTGCTCCTCCTGATTGGCAGCAGCCCGTTGGCCGGCAATCGAGACAAGCAGACAATATGTGGCAAAAATAGCGTTGTGCGCCGAGCCAAAGCCAATAATTCGGGTTATGCTTAATCCGTGAAACTGTCCAACCTGCGCCGCTACGCCACCCGGGGCGTGCTGATCAGCGCCCTGGTGCTGGGCACACTGTTCACCGCGGCGACGGTTTATGCCCTGCTGTGGTATCTGCCGCCCAGCGTCAGCGAACCGCCCCTGGCGGCGCTGACCTGGATCCCCGGCCCGACCAACACGGCGCGGCCGCCCACGGACACGCCGCCGCCCACCTCCACGCCCACGGCGACCTATGCGCCGCTGGCGGCGGGCGAGATGGGCGTGGGCAGCTACGTGCAGGTCGACACCGGCGGCAGCGGGCTGAACATCCGCAATGCGCCGGGTTTGAACACCAGCATCGAGTTCCTCGGCTTTGACGCCGAAGTCTTTGAGATCCGCGACGGCCCGCGCGAGGCGGATGGCTACACCTGGTGGTATGTGGTCACCCCAGTGGACTCCAGCCGGGCGGGCTGGGCCGCCGCCAGCTTCCTCTCGCTGGTGGCTAACCCTTAAGAAGGACTACAGACGTGAGCGAAATTCTCCCCAAGAACATTACCGCCAACCGCAAGCAGGCGCGCCTGGTGATCGAGTGGGCCGACGGTGTACACAGCGCCCTGCCCTTCGACCTGCTGCGCAACGCCTGCCCCTGCGCCCAGTGCCGCGGCGGCCATGAGAACATGAAACCCGAGCCGGACCCGGAGATGTTCATCATCCCGTTGATGGACGCCAACACCTCGCGCCTGAAAGGCATCGAGATGGTGGGCAACTACGCCCTGAACATTGAGTGGGAAGACGGGCACAAGTACGGCATTTACAACTGGCATTATTTGCGTGCGCTGCACGAGGAGCTGCAAACCAGGGAGGCATAAATGATCTTCGGAATGACGCTGGAAGAGTGCATTTGCTGGGCGCCACTGTTCATCATTGGGCTCATCGCCGCCATAAATAAAAAATAGCAACAAAAAGAGCCCGCTGTATGGCGGGCTCTTTTTTTAAAGGTTGCTCTATAACCCAGGCTACTTGCTAGCCTTAACCGTGATGACCTTGGGCTTGGCCTCTTCGGCCTTGGGCAGGGTGATGTGCAGGATGCCTTCGCTCACCTCGGCCTGGGCCTGGTCAGCTTTGACCGGGACCGGCAGGGTGATGGCCCGCACGAAGGAGTGGGCGCGGCGTTCACGCACGTGATAAGTGGCGTCCTTGCGCTCTTCCTCGGCCTGGGTTTCAGCCTTGACGGTCAGCAGGTCACCGTTGATCTGGATCTCGACATCCTCGGCCTTCACGCCGGGCATGGTGGCCTTGACGTGAACGTCATCGGCAGTCTGATACAGATCGACGGCCGGGTAGCTACGGACACCCTCTGCGCGGCCACCGTCGCTCCACAGGGGACGGAAGAAGTTGTCGTCAAAGACCCGGTCCCAATCGCGGCGCAACTCCATGATCTCCCGCAAGGGTTCCCAACGAGTAATGTTTGCCATCTCAACCTCCAAGATATGTGTAAGAGTGTGCTCCTAGGAGCATAGTTAAGATAGCGGGCGTGAATTAAAAGAATGCAAACGCTTTATATGAGGAACGTTAAAGGCAGCGCGCTTTATTGAAGATGTGGCCACCGCTTGGCTGGGCCAAACGGATTCCCCGGCGCGGCTGCGGAACTTCTCGGAATGACAAGCGGGTGACGACTGTTATTCAGCTGCCGCGTAGCGCTGGGCCAGCACCTGGTAGGGCTTGGAGCGCATGGCGATCAGCGTAACCATCAGGCCGATCACGCCGGTGACGATGAAGACCAGGGCAATGCCGCGGTCCGGCCCGGCGCCAAACCACTCGCCGATCAACTGCACCCCGGCGCCGGTGGTCATGAAGGGGATGAAGATGAACTGGGCGATCGGCCCGATGAAAAAGGCGGTCAACGGCGAGGCCAGCGATTCGATGCTTTGGGCGAAGCCGAAGACGCGGCCCTGGCGTTCCACCGGCACGACCTTCTGGATGATGGTGTGCTCGGCGGCTTCGATGAAGGGCACCACACACAGGTAGATAAAACAGCCCACGGCCAGCAGCACGATGGACGGCTGGATGGTGAAGACCGAGCTGATCATCCAGATGACGATGTTGGCGGTGAACATGGCCCGCAAGGGCTGGCCGCCCAGGCCGAAACGGGCGATCAGCAGGCCGCCGATGATGAAGGCCGTGCTGAGTCCGCCCCACAGGAAGCCCCAAACTTCCACCGAGACCAGCGAAAGGCCGTAGGCGTCCATCAGCGCCATAAAAACGCCGCCGAGGAAATTGTTGAAAGTGGTAAAGAGGATCAGCGCCAGCAGCCCGGGCACGCCCCTGACCAGCTTGAAGGTGCCGCGCACGTCCACCTTGGCGGGCGGCGCATCTTCCAGGTGGACGATCTCCTTCTCCGGCACCGAGATGGTCCACAGGTGCAGCATGGCGGCCAGGGTGATGACCATGGCCAGGATGAGCACCAAATACATGCCGGAGTGGCCGACCAGCAGGCCGCTGAAGACCGAGGTCATCAGGAACGAAATGCCGAAGGCGGTGCCCACCAGGCCATTGGCGCGTTCGCGCTCCCTGGCTGGGAACAACATGCTCACCAGGGTCGGCATGGCGATGGAGCGCACATTGCCGGCGATCACGCCGGCCAACAGCAGCGGGGCCAGCAGCCACAGGCGCGGGCTGGCCACATTGGCCAATTCGCCTGGCGCGGCGGTGATGTACACGCCGAAGCCCAGCGCGAAAATGACCACCGAGACCAGGCTGGAAACCAGCATCACATCCTTCTTCTTGTGATGGTCCACCAGGGAACCAAACCAAAAAGCGGAGGCGGAAGTAAGCACCAGGTACAACCCGGAAATGATCGAAGTGGCGAAGACCGATTGCGTTTCCAGAAAGACAAAAAATGTGAGGGCAAACCACACCGTGGAATTGGTGATCGAGACCAGAATATTGTTGCCCAGCAAGGCGTAAAACACTTTTGCGTGCTGTTTCATGCGAAATTCCTAATTCTCCGTATTGGGCGAAACACGGCGGGCTCAACGCAGGGCATTGAGCCTCTCTATTTTAACCAGCGATGGGATCGCTAGCTCTTGCTCTTCTTGGGCTTGGCTTCTTCGGTGGGCTGCTGGCGTTTGTAATCCACAAAACGATAGCCCACCCCGCGCTCGGTCAGGATGTATTTGGGGTTGGCCGGGTCTTCTTCCAGCTTCTCACGCAGGTAGTTCACATACAAACGCACGTAGTGCGGCTCGTCGCGATATTCGTAGCCCCAGACCTTGGCCAGGATCTGGTCATGGGTCACCACCCAGCCGGCGTTCTGCACCAAGTGGTAGAGCAGGCGGTATTCCGTGGGGCGCAGCTTGACCAGCTTGCCCTCCAGCCAGACCTCGCGGCGGTCAAAGTCGATCTTAAGGCGCTCATCCACCTGGATGACGCCCTGCGCCTCGCGCCCTTCGGTGCGGCGCAGCACGGCGCGCACCCGGCTGACCAGCTCACGCGGGCTGAAGGGCTTGGTGACGTAGTCATCGGCGCCCAGCTCCAGGCCGCGCACGCGGTCGTCCTCTTCAGTCTTGGCGGTCAGCATGATAATGGGCACGTCATGGTTCTCGCGCACCATGCGCAGCACCTCAAAACCGTCCAGGTCGGGCAGCATCACATCCAGCAGCATCAGGTCCGGGAGCGACTGGCGCAGCTTGTCCAGCGCCTGGCGGCCGGTGTTGGCTTCCACCACTTGGAAGCCATCCTGCTCCAGGTTGAGGCGGATGAAGCGCACAATGCGCTCTTCATCGTCCACCACCAGGATGCGCTTGTTCTGAAACTGGTCGTTGGTACTCACGTCACTCACTCGCGCACAAAGCCAATGATCTCGTCTTCGCCGCCGCTGGGCAGCACTTCAATAAAGTTGATGCGCGACCAGGGATAAAGCACTGAGGTGACATCGCCCTGCAAATAGGGCAGATCCTTGCCGTCGCGCTTGCGTGGGTTTTGGATGCGCAGGCTGACATCCGCCGGCCCCGGCAAATCGTCGATCTCGCCCACAAAGGGCTCTTCGTTCAAAATGTGCACCAGAATGGTATAGGCCATGCTTAATCCTGACCGATGAGTGCCTGAACGCTGAAGTGCCCCAACGAGACGATGTCCTTGTCGTGCAGAACGTGGCTTTGGTGCGGCAGTACCTTTTCCTCGTTCACCAGGGTGCCGTTGGAAGAGCCCAGGTCTGTGATCAGGATCGCCTCATGCGAGACGTTTATGCGGGCGTGCAGGCGCGAGACGCCTGCTTCGTAAGCGCTGAACGGCTCCAAATCGATGTCCGGCAGGACGGACTGCCCGCTGCTGACCCGGCCAATCACATACTCGCCCTCGCCGCCGACAGGGATGATCTCGCCGGTGCGCACGATGTGCAAGGCCAGGCGGGCGATGCGGCTGGTGGGCGGGCTGGTTTTGGAACGCCGCGGGCGTACGGCATCCCCGCCGATGGCCATGGTGGGCACGCCGCTATTCTCTTGCAGCGCGGCGCCGCACTGGCTGCAAAACAAGCTGCCGGTCTGCACTTTGGCCGCGCAATTCGAGCAAGTGATCGTCACGTGGTTTCCTTTTCAGACAGCGGCCCGCTGGCCGCAAAGTCGGCCACCAGGGCGCGCGTGCCGTATTTTATCTGTTTTCCGGTTTTGTCACCCAGGCTGCCGCCTTGCTTAATTTCGTCGGCGGCATTCAAGACCTGGCGGGCCAGGCCGCGCTCGCCGCCGGAGAGCAGCCGGGTGGCCAGCATGCGCAGGCGCTTGGCGGCCGCCTGCGGGTCGCCGTTTTGCAGGTCCTCGCGGGCGCGCTCCTGCATCCGATACAGCGAAAGCTTGCCAATCGCGCCCACCAGGGCGCGCGGCGGGGCCTCAGGCGCGGCGACGCTTTTCACCGGGCGGGTCAGCTCGAAACGGGTTTTGGTGGCAGGGATCACCCGGCTGGGCACATCCAGCCGCAAGTCGCCCTCAGCCAGGGTGACATGGCCTTCCCGAAAGGTGCGCGCGTCCACGCTGAACTCCAGCAGCACACTGAGACTGCCATCCAGCGGGATGTCGCCGAGAAAAAGCGGCGACTCCCCCTGAAGCATGCCGCCATCCGGCGCCAGGCGAAAGGCATAGTCCAAGCGGCAGCCAGGGCCAGCCTGGTAATGCAGTTTGACATTGCTGGCGTAGACCTGGTTGAGGCCGGTCAGGCGGCGCTGCACCAGTTGAGTGATCTGGGCGCTTTTGTCGGCATACAGGCTGGCGCCGCCGGCTGTGGCGGCCAGCTGGTCCACAAAGGCTTCGTTCCACTCCTCGCCAATGCCGATCACGGAAATAGGCACGCCCAACTGCGCCGCCTGGGCGGCCAGCTGCAGGCTGCCGGCTTCATCGCCGTAGGTGCGGCCGTCGGTAACCAGCAGCAGGTGATTGACGGCATTGGGGCGCATGTTGCGGCGCACCTCCACCAGGCCGGCGCGCAGGCCCTGCAAGATCTCGGTGCCGCCGCGGGCCTGCAGGGCGCCTAGGCGGGCACGTAGCAGCTGGGGGTTGACCACGGGCTGGGCGGGCAAGACCAGCTCGGCATAGTCATTGAAGGCCACCACCGAAAGGGTGTCTTGCGGCTCCAGTTCTTCAATAAACTGCATGGCGGACTTGAGCACCTGGTTGAGGCGCGAGCCGGCCATGGAGGTGGAGGTGTCCAACACCAGCGAGACGTTCAGCGGCGGGCGGCGGCCGCGCAGCAGCTCAGCGGCCATCAGGTCGAGCATCACGTAGACCACCTGCTGCGCCTCGCCGGGGGTCACCTGGCTGCGGCTGTAGAGCGCATTGACCATCAGGTCGGCCGGCGGGTTGATGTCTGGCGGCAGGGTCAGATCGTACTCGGCCCGGCGAGACTGGTCGCCCAGTACGGAATAGGCTTCCTGCACCAGCAAGAAGATCTCCTGGGCTCCGGCGCTGGGGTTGGCGTCTGGGTGGTACTTGCGCGCCGCAGCGCGATAGGCGCGCTGCACATCTTGCAATGAAGCCGTTTGGGAGATCCCCAGGCGGGCGTAGAAGTTGTCTAAATAGCTGGTGGTCATAACCCCTAGGCGGTGGCGCGCACCAAGATCACAGAAATATTGTCCGGTCCCCCGGCATGATTGGCGGCCTGCACCAGCTTCTGACAGGCCAGGTGCGGGCTGTCTGTCGAGTTGACGATGCGCTGGATCTCGTCATCGGAAACCACGCCCCACAGGCCGTCCGAGCAGAGCAGCAGGCTGCCCGGGTTGGGCAGGCTGCTGATGAAGATCTCCGGCTGGGCCGCCCCGCCCTGCCCCAGCGCCCGGTACAACACCGACTTCTGCGGGTGGCTGGCGGCTTCTTCGGCGCTGAGTTGGCCCATCTCCTGCAGGCGCTGCACCAGCGTATGGTCGCGGGTCAGCTGCTGCATGCGGCCGTCACGGTGCACGGCATAGGCACGGCTGTCGCCCAGGTGGGCGACCACCATTTGGTTGCCCACCACCAGGGCGGCGGTGAGCGTGCAGCCGCCGCCGGGAGCAGATTTGGTCACGGCGCGGTGCGCTTCGCCGACGGCAGCCTCCATCAACTCCCGCAGCGATTCCTCGGCGGGTTGCGGGTTGGGGCCAAACAGCAGCTTGTAGAGCTTGCCCAGCAAGGCGCTGCCCCAGGCACGCACGGCTGCTTCGCTGGCCAGCTCGCCATTGCGGTGGCCGCCCATGCCGTCGGCGATGGCGTAGAGGCCCAGCGGCTGGGCGGCCTGTTCGGCGCCCAGCGCGACATTGATGCACAACAAGGCATCTTCGTTGTTGTCCCGGCGGCGGCCGGCGTCCAGGCTGCTGCCCGAAATCAAATGATAAAAGCCCGAGCCGCGGCTTGCCGGAGCCAGCGAGTCGGCGTCGCCCAGCGGCAGCGTGACGGCGCGGCTCGGGGCAGCCGGCTTGCGTTTAAAGATCTTGTCCAATAAGCGTTTCACGATCTGTCCTTACGCGGAAAAGGCGTAAATGTGCTTGTCGGTGGAGCCGATAAAGACCATGTCTTCATGCACGGTGGGCGTGGCGGTGATGGGCCCACCAGTCTGGAAACGCCAGCGCAGCTGGCCGGTGGCGGCCTCCAGGCAATAGAAACTGCCATCCACCGAGCCGCAGTACAGCGCACCGCGGTGCAGCACCGGCGAGCCGGTGACCTGGTGCTCGGTGGTGAAGCGCCACATCTCCTTAGCCGAGCGCACATCAATGCAGTAGATGTTCTGGTCCGCCGCGCCGGTGTAAAGCAGGTGACCAGCCAAGGCCGGGGTGGAGATGCTGCCTTTGCCCAGGCGGAAACGCCAGATCACCCAGCCGGAGCCGGCGTCCAGCGCGTAGAGCGTATTGTCCATCGAACCGAAATAGACCACCCCGTCGTCGGCCACCGGCGAAGAAGTGACCCCGCGCTTGGCCTTGAAACGCCAGCGAGCCTCGCCGCGGAAGTCCACGCAGGTGAAATCACCCGCCTCAGAGCCAAAATAGACGTACTCGCTGCTGACGAAGGGCGTGGAGCGCACCGGCGAACCCGCCTCGGCCTTCCAGGCCAGGCGGCCGCTGGCGGTGTTGACCGCGTGCAAAAAGCCGTCGTCGGAGCCGATGAAGGCGTGTCCCTCGGCGATGCGCGGCGAGGAACGCACCGGCCCATCGGTGTAATGCGTCCAGACCACGCGGCCGCTGCGGGCAGACACCACGTGCAGGCGCTTGTCCTCAGAACCGAAATAGACATTGCCCTCGAACACGGCGGGCTTGCTGGCAATGCCGCCGTCGCTGGCGTACTTCCAGCTGAACTCGCCATTGGCTGCGTCCAGCGCATACAGGTTGTTGTCGTAGCAGCCCTGGTAGAGGATGCCGTCATGGAAGGTGGGCGAACTGCGCAGCTCATCCTCGCAGGCGAAAGCCCATAAAGGCTTGACGCCCATCGCCTGGGCGCGGGGGGCTGTGACGGCGGGGATGTTCAGGTTCAGCAGGGTGCCGGTCTTCTGGGCGACATTGACCAGCGCTTCCTTCATCTCGGCGGCATTGGCGTAGCGGTCCTCTGGCTTGTACTCCAGGGCGCGCTCCACCACCGCGGCGAACTCGCGGCTCACCGCCGGGTTAACCTCGGTGATGGGCCGCTCAGCAAAGGAGAACGGCGCCTCCAACTGCGGGTCACGCAGGGTCAGCAGGTGGTGCAGTGTGGCCCCCAGGGCGTAGATATCCACCTGCGGGGTGGCCTCGCCGCGATACTGGTCTGGCGGGGAATAGCCCTGTGTGCCCACCATGGTGTTCTTTTGATTGCCTTCGAAGACTTTGGCGATGCCGAAATCCACCAGGGCGATGTGGTTCTGCAGGGTGCACATAATGTTGGACGGTTTGATGTCGCGGAAGATGACCGGTTCCGGCTTGTGGGCGTGCAAATACTCCAGCACATCACACAGTTCCACCGCCCAGCCCAAAATCTGCTGTTCCGGGAAGAAACCTTTGGCGTCTGAGAGCAGCTGTTCCAAGTTCTTGCCATGGATGAACTCCAAGACCAGATACGCGCGCTCGTCCACCGAGAAATAGTCGTAAATACGCGGAATGGTGGGGTGCCGCAGGGTGGCCAGAATATTGGCTTCGCGCTCAAAGATCTGGAAAATGTTCTTGCGCACCACCGAATCAGTCACCTGGCTGATCATTTCCTTGATGGCCACCAGGCGAATGGCTTTGAAGTTCTTGTCCCGGGCGCGGTAAACAGACCCCATGCCGCCCATGCCGACGATCTCCTGGATCTCGTAGCGATCAGCCAAGACATGGCCGGGCTGCAGCTGGTTATAGCGGACTTGGTCTTCTCGGAAGTCCAGCTTACGGGTGGACGGGTCTTCGCTCAGGGTGCACTCCTAGTAAAAAGCCTGGAAGCTGATTATAGCTTCCAGGCTTGGCTGGCGCATCAAAGGCTTCGCGTCAGTTGTGTTTAGCGGCTGTCCTCGGCGATACGCACATATTCGCGGGCTTCGGTCTCGGCGGTGGAGATCCCCAGGGCCTTGACCAACTCCAGAACCAGAACCGACTTGTGCTCGGCGTCCTTGCGGCTCCAGGTGCGGCTTTTGACCTCCAGGTAGGTGCCCAAGTCAGGGCGGTCTACGAAGTCGAGGTTGACATAGAACTCGGTGTCGCGGAAACGCACCAACCAGCGGCGGCGTTCCTTGACCACTTGGATTTCCTTGGACGGCTTGAAGTACTCGCGATAAAAGCGCAGGCTTTGGTCCGCCGGGGCAATAAACCGGCTGCGAGAGAGCATCACATCACTGGGAAATTCACGTTCGTGCGGCTCGCCCATCAGGGTTAGGCGATAGCGCACATGGTCCACCTTGCCCAGCTCATCCAGGAATTCATCTTCCCGATAGCGCAGCACGCTGTCTTCGCCTTCGAACTTGAAATAGGTGTCGAACTCACGATAGTGGCGTGAATAGACCTTCTCGAACTCGGCATTTTCCAGGGCTTTCAAGACCGTCTCGGCATCGTCCACCTTGACCTTGACCTGCACCTCGAAGCTTTGCTCCTGGCGGGCGCCGCCAATGGCGACCAGCTTGGAGTGCACCGAAGATTCACGCGTGATGAGGAACTGGTCGATCTGCTTGGCCAGGTCTGCCGCCTGCTCCACCAGCTCGGTCTCGTTCAGCGTGAGCAGCTGGTGGGCGCGCATCAGCCATTTGCCGTTGACCATCACATCGCTGACGTCGGTGGACTTGCTGGCATAGACGATCTGGGCGTAGACCCCGTTGGGGTCACGCGTGAAGTGCGGCGAATTGTGCAGTTTGTGAATGTCCACCAGGATCAGGTCAGCGCGCTTGCCCGGCTCCAGCGAGCCGGTCAGGTGGCCGATGTGCATGGCCTGGGCGCCCAGACGGGTGGCCATCAGCAGCGCAGTCTGGGCGGGGAGCGAGGTGGGGTCATTGGTGCGGAACTTGGAGAGGAAAGCGGCCAGGCGCACTTCCTCGAACATGTCCAGGTCGTTGTTGGAGGCGGGTCCGTCCGTGCCGATGCCGACATTGAGGCCAACCTTGAGCATCTCCGCCACCGGGGCGGCCCCGGAGGCCAGCTTGAGGTTGGAGGAGGGGTTGTGGGAGACGCCGGCACGGTGGTGCAAGAGCGTGTTGATCTCGCCAGTGTCGATATGCACACAGTGGGCCGCCAGCACCTTGGCGTCAAAGAGATTCTGCTTCTTGACGTACGGCACCACCGGCATGCCCCAGTCACGGCGGGCGTTTTCCACCTCGAAGGCGGTCTCGGCGATGTGGGTATGCAGCGGCACGTCGTATTCCACGGCCAGGGCAGCGCAGGCCTGCAGGATCTCGGCAGTGCAGGTATAGGGAGCATGCGGAGAGACAGCCGGCACCACCAGCGGGTGCCCGAGCCATTCTTCAATAAATTCACGGGTGAGCGCCAGTGAGTCTTCGTAAGACTTGGCGTCTGGTGCAGGGAACTGCATGACGGTCTGGCCGAGCACGCCGCGCAGGCCGGCCGCGGCAGTGGCTTCCGCCACGGCGGATTCGAAATAATACATATCGGCAAAGCTGGTGACGCCGGAGCGAATGAATTCCGCCGCGCCGATCGAGGTGCCCAGGCGCACGAACTCCGGATTCACGAACTGGCGCTCCACCGGCATCATGTAACCCAGCAGCCAGACATCCAGGCGGGTATCGTCTGCCAGGCCGCGCAGCAGGGTCATGGGCACATGCGTGTGGGCATTGACCAGCCCGGGCATTAGCACCTTGCCGCCGCAATCCACGGTTTCGGCGGCCTGGTACTGGGCGGCCAGCTGCGCCTGCGTTCCGACGGCGACGATGCTGTCGCCTTTGACCGCCACAGCGCCCTCGGCATACTGGCTCAACCCGGCGTCCATGGTGAGGACCAGGGCATTGGTGAATAAGTAATCGATTTTTTGGCTCACTAAACTCTCCCGGTCTTTATTAAACACTGTGTCTAGGATTCATCTGGATCATCCAGCGTATCGTGCTCTTTGATCAGCTTGGTGCGCAGCAAGCTGAGCGCCAGGTTGGCGGCCCACAGCTGCGCCTGGCGCGGGTGACCGCCGTAGGAGAATTCGTAATCGCGGTTAGGCCCCAGACCGCGCAGGGCGATCTGCAAATCGGCTTGCCCATCGGCCCGCCTGAGCTCCACCCCCAACACGACTTCGGCGCGCACTTCCTTGACGTACTGGTCGGTCAGCTCAGGCAGCGGCTTGCTTTTCATTTCTGTGCCTTGGATCTCACCGCCGACAAAGGCATTGCCCTGGCCAGTCAGGCTGCGGATGACCATGCCGTCCAAGCCCTTTTCAATGACGGCCAGGCGTTTGCCCACCGCGGCCAGCAAGCCCAGGGCGGCGCGCGCCAGGCTCTCATCGTCTGCGCCGTAGACCCAGTCACCCAGGCGCCGGCGGGTTTCGCTTTCCAGCTCGGCCAGCATCGCCTCGGCTTCGGCGGCAGTGTCCGCTTTGGCGGTCAGGCGCACATCCACAGAACCGGCGTGCGCCGCCAAGCCGACGGTGGGGTTGGTCTGGCGCTCCAGGTCGTCCAGCTTCTCGTCGATCTGCGACTCAGGCACGCCGGCGGTGTGCAACACGCGCGTGCGGATCACGGCGCCTTTGCCGTAGCGCTGCTCAAAGTAGGGCAGCACGCCGTGCTCCATGATGTAGTGCATTTCGCCCGGCACGCCGGGCATGGAAATAATGACTTGCTCACCGTGCTCAATGAGGAAACCCGGCGCGGTACCCACGGCATTCTCGAGGGCCAGCGCCCCGGCCGGCAGGTACGCCTGGCGTTTGTTGTTCTCACTGGGTTTGCGCTTGAAGCGTGCAAAGCGCTCTTCCAGCTTGAGCAAGAGATCCTCACGGAACTCCAACTCGACACCCAGAGCCTGGGCAATGCCCTCGCGGGTCACGTCATCGACAGTCGGCCCCAGGCCGCCGGTGCACAGCAGCACCTGCGAGCGGCCCAGCGCCAGCTGTACTGCCGCGGCAATGCGGGCCTGGTTGTCGCCCACGGTGCCGGTCCAGTACAAATCGACCCCGGCGTCGCGCAGGAGGCGCGCCAGGGCCTGGGTGTTGGTGTCGACGATCTCGCCGAGCAGCAGCTCGGTGCCGATGGTGAGAATTTCCGCGCTGGGCATCAGATCACATTGTATTCCACGATGGGCCGCTTCTCGGCGAAGCGGGCCAGGTCAAGCATGGAGACGTCGACTGTGCTGGCGGCCCCGTCCAGGATGATCTCGCTGATCAGCTTGCCGGAGACCGGGCCGTGCATGAAGCCGTGGCCGGAGAAGCCTGCCACGACGAAAAAGCCGTCCACCGGCGTGGCGCCGAAGATGGGGTGCGCGTCAGGGGTGACTTCGTAGAGGCCGGCCCAATGTGAAACGATGCCGGCGCGCTCCAGCAGGGGCAGGCGCTGGATGGCGTGTTCCATGTGGACCAATTCCCAGTCCGGGTCGACGTTCTGGTCCAACCCAGGCGCCTGGCCGGGGTTGGACATGCCGGTCAGCAGGCCGTCGCCCTCGCGGTGAAAGTACAGAGATTTGGCGAAGTCGATCACGAAGGGAAAGTCGGCCGGCAGCTGCGGCAGGGCCGTGGTGGTCAGCATCTGGCGGCGCACGGGCGTGATGGGGATCTCGACGCCGGCCAAGCGGCCCAGCTGGCCCGCCCAGGGGCCGGCGGCGTTGACCACCAGCGGGGTCTCAATGTCGCCCTGGTTGGTGTGCACGCCGAGGATCACACCGTCCTGTACGTCCAACCCGGTGACCTCTACCTGGGTAAGGCACTGGGCGCCCAAGCGCGCGGCGGCATTGATGTAGCCCATCACCACGCCGTTGGGGTCACACAAGCCATCTTGGGCGTTAAAGGTCCCGGCCTGCACGTCGTCCAGGCGCATGTCCGGCAGGCGGTGGCGGATCTCGTCGCCGTCCAGCCACTCGGTCTGCACGCCCAACTTGTGCTGCAACTCCACGTTGTGGCGGAAGGTCTGGATGTCCTTATCGTTGTCGAGCAGGAAGAGATAACCGCACTGGCGGTAGTCGACCTCTTGCCCCAACTCTTCCGCAAAGCGCTCCAGCATGGGCAGGCTGGCCAAAGAGAGCCGAATGTTGATCTCCGTGGCGAACTGATAGCGCACCCCGCCGGCGCAGCGGCCAGTGGCGCCCTGGCCGAAGAATTCTTCCTTTTCCAGCAGCACCACATCTTTGATGCCGCGCTCGGCCAAGTGATAGGCCGTGGAGGCGCCCATCACGCCGCCGCCGATGACGACAACTGAAGCAGATTTTGGCAGATTCACGCGTTGTTCCTTTGAATGATCTCGATTCCGGTAACCAGGGCAAAGCCCATCAGCACATCAAGCCGGCAAGCCGCACAGTAGCGCAAGAGCATCACCAAGCCACCTCGGTGCCCAGGCCGAGCTTGCGGGCATTCTGCAGAGCCAGCTGGGCGGCCAGGGCGTCTTGCACGGCAACGCCCACGGATTTGAAGAAGGTGATCTGCTCGGCATCGCGGCGGCCGGGGCGGGTGCCGGCGATGATCTCGCCAATCTCGGCGATCTCGGCTTCCTGCAGCAGGCCAGCGGCCAGCGGGCGCTGCAGGTCGCCGCTTTCGACCAGGGCCGCGCTGCGGCTGTCCACCGCGGCCAAGCCGGCGGCGACTGTCTCAGCCGGGATCTCTTGCATCTCCAGCGTGTACGAGCCGGCGCCGTTGACGTGCGTCCCCGGGCGCAGGTCGGCGTGGGCGAAGACGGGGGCGGCGCTGGTGGTGGCGGCGCTGACGATGTCGGCGCCGGCCAGCGCTTCAGCCGGGCTGGCGGCGGCGCGCAGGTCGGCCGGCACATCGCCGTGCCCAGCCATCTCGGCAATAAACGCTTCGACCCCGGCCGGTGCATAGACCCAGGCGGTTTCTATGGGGCGCACGGCGCACACCGCCGCCAGCTGGGTGCGGGCCTGCACCCCGGCGCCAAAGATGGCGACCGTGCGTGCATCCGCCCGGGCCAGCACGTCGGTGGCCGCTCCGCAGCCCGCGCCGGTGCGGATGGCGGTCAGGCTGCCGCCTTCCAGCAGCGCCTCCACCGCACCGGTCTGCGAGTGGAGCACCAGCACGGCGGCGTGAATGAAGGGCAGGCCGCGGCTGGGGTTGTGGTCAAACAGCGAGACGATCTTGACCGCCAGGGCCTGGCCGGCAGGGTCGTCCACAAAGGCCGGCATGAAGAGGCTGAGGCCCTGATTGGGCGCCACGGGCAGGCGCAGGCGCAGCGGCACTTCAGCCTTGCCGGCGGAGAGCGCCGCATAGGCGCTTTTCATCGCCTGGACACACTCCTTCATCGGCAGGGCTTGGCGGACCTCATCGGCGTTGAGTAGCAGCATAGGCAAATTCTAATCCCTTTGCGGAACTCGGCGTACAAGGGTAGCGTTTGGAATGCGCGCCGCGCACCCATACCGGCTGGGTTGGTGGTTGGGGTTCTCGGGTTATTCCGAAGACCGGGTTATACACATTCTTCGCTGATCCGGGCTCGGCGGTCAGGTGGCTCGTTATTGACCCGCTCAGAATGACACGTTATTTAGGCGGGTACGCGTTTGGGGTGCATGGTTGAGATTTTGGAGCGCACGGCCGTGCGCCCCTACGGCTGTCCGTCAGGGTGATATTGGCTTGCGATGACGGTACTACAAAAAAGAGCGCAGCCTTCGGCTGCGCTCTTTGGTCAGAACATGGGTCTTAGTCGACGCCCAAGTAGGCTTTTTGGACGGTCTTGTTGTTGGCCAGCTTCTTGGCCGTATCGCTCAAGACGATCTCGCCGGTCTGCAGCACATAGCCGCGATGGGCGATGGACAGCGCCATCAGGGCGTTCTGCTCCACCAGCAGCACGGTGGTACCTTGGGCGTTGATGTTCTTGATCGTGTCGAAGATGCCTTCGACCAGGATCGGCGCCAGGCCCATCGAGGGTTCATCCATCAGCAGCAGTTTGGGGCGCGCCATCATCGCCCGGCCGGTGGCCAGCATCTGTTGCTCACCGCCGGAGAGGGTGCCGGCCACCTGGTTGCGGCGCTCTTTCAGCCGCGGGAAGAGGCTGAAGATGTGTTCCTTATCCTCGGCGATCTCGGGCTTGTCATTGCGGCTGTAGGCGCCCAGCTCCAGGTTCTCTTCCACGGAGAGTTGAGCGAATACGCCGCGGCCTTCCGGCACCATGGCGACGCCTTTGTAGACCAGCTGGTGGGCCGGATACTTGGCCAGGTCCTCGCCATTCAGCTTGACGTGTCCTTCACGCGGGCGCAGCAAACCGCAGATGGTGCGCAGGGTGGTGGTTTTGCCGGCGCCATTGGCGCCGATCAAGGTCACGATCTCGCCTTCGTTGACTTCCAGCGAGATGCCCTTGAGGGCGTGAATGTTGCCGTAGTAGGTATGAATGTTATTGACTTCGAGCATTGCCATCTGGCTGCCTCCTAGTTTGCCTTGGCGTCTTTAAGGCCAGAGGCTGCGCCGCGGCCGAGGTAGGCTTCGATCACACGGACGTCGTTTTGGATGTCCTTGGGTCCGCCTTCGGCGATCTTCGAGCCGTAGTCCAGCACCGTGATCTGGTCGCTAATACCCATCACCACGCGCATGTCGTGTTCGATCAGCAGGATGGTGATGCCCAGCTTGTCGCGCAGGTCGAGGATGAAGCGGGTCATCTCGGCGGTTTCGTTGGGGTTCATGCCGGCGGTAGGTTCGTCCAGCAGCAGCAGCTTGGGCTTGCTGGCCAGCGCCCGGGCAATCTCCAAGCGGCGCTGGGCGCCGTAAGAGAGATTGCTGGAAAGCTGGTCACCCAGGCCCTTGAGGCCGACGAACTCCAGCAGGCTGCGGGCCTCCTCCACCGAAGACTTCTCTTCTTCGTGGAAGCGGCGGGTGCGCAGTACGGAGTCGAGCACGCTGGTCTTGAGGCGCGGTTCCAAGCCGACCAGCACATTCTCGATCGCTGTGGTGCTGTTGAACAGGCGGATGTTCTGGTAAGTGCGCGAAATGCCAATGCGTGAGATCTGGTCCGTACGGCGGTTCTGGATGTACTCGCCGTCGAAGAGCACTTCGCCACTGTCCACCTTGTAGAAGCCGGTGATGCAGTTGAAGAAAGTGGTCTTGCCGGCGCCGTTGGGGCCGATTACCGCCGAAATGCTGTTGCGCGGAATTTCGATGCTGAGGCCATTGACCGCCACCAGGCCGCCAAAGGTCTTCTTAATGTCGGTTGCTTTGAGAATGATAGCCATTTCAGCTCCTAAACCTCTGCCCGGTGCTCGTCGCCGCTGTGCAGTTCACGGCGGATGACGTCTGAAGGGATGAAACCCTCAGGGCGGTTGAGCATCATGACCACCAGCAACAAACCGTACATCAGCCAGCGGAACTCGGCGAATTCACGCAGCAGTTCCGGCAGGCCGACCAGCACCAGGGCGCCGACGATGGTGCCGGGGATGCTGCCCAGGCCGCCGACGATGATCAGGCTGAGGATGTTGATCGAAATCAGCAGGTTGAAGCTATGCGGGAAGATGGAGGTCAGCTTGGGCGAGAAGATGGCGCCCGCCAGGCCGGAGAAGCCCGCGCCGATGGCGAAGGCCAGCAGCTTGGTCTTGACCAGGTTGATGCCCATCGCCTCGGCCACGTCTTCGTCCTCACGCATGGCGATCCAGGTGCGGCCCACGCGGGATTCACGCAGGCGGTTGGAGATGAAGGCGGCCAGCAGCGCACCGCCCAGGATGACGTAGTAGAGCTGCTCCGGCGAGATCAAGGTGATGCCGGCGATGGAAGGCTTGGGGATCTGCAGGATGCCCTGCGCGCCGCCGATGAACGGCTTGAGCAAGTCGGAGAGGGCCAGGATGCGGATGATCTCTCCGAAGCCCAGGGTGACGATGGCCAGGTAGTCGCCGCGCATGCGCAGCACCGGGGTACCCAGCAACACGCCGGCAAACGCCGACACGGCCACGCAGATCGGCAGCGCAGCCCAGAAGGACATCTGCGCCACGCCCAGCGGGCCAGTGGAGGTGAGCACCGCCATGGTGTAAGCGCCAATGGCGAAGAAGGCCACATACCCCAGGTCGAGCAGGCCTGCCAGACCGACCACGATGTTGAGGCCCAAGCCCATCAGCAGGAAGATGCCCACATTGTTGGTGATCTCGGTCAGGTAGGAACCCAGCAACATGGGCAGGATCAGCAGGAAGATGGCCAGAGGAATCTGGCGCAGCATCTTCTGGCGCGGGTTCAGGTTTTGCTCGGCCTTGGGCTTGCTGCTAAGAGAAGCTCTGCCCCGGAAGTAGAACAGCGCCGCCGAAGCCGCGAAGATGATGATGGCCGGCACCACCTGCAAAGCGCTGGAGGTGAAAACCAACTGGGCCACAGACTGGCCGAAGAAGTTGCGGATGCGTTCAAACAGCAGCGGAGCCAGCAGGCCCACGCCCAAGGTGGTGATAATCGCAGAGAGCAGCGCCTGGCGGTACAGCCGGGGCACAAACTGCAGCAGGGCGCCAAAGACCGCAGTGGCTACAGAGACGCCGATCAGGATCAGGGCGCCTTCCGCCAAAGACTTGTCGAAGGTCAGCAGGCCCATCAGCTTGGGGGACAGATTGATGAGCACGGTGCGCAGCGGGAAGGTTTGGTTGGCCCAGACCAGCAAGGTCAGCATGGCGCCACTGACCGCGCCAATTGCGGCAGCCTTGGCGGTCACGATGCCAATGCCCTGGCTCTTGATCTTGCCCGCCAGCGAGAAGGCCAGCACGGCCGGCGGGGCGAAGAGCAGCAGCTGGCCCATGGTGAACAACCCGGCGAGGAAATAGCGTGTGCCGAAAAGCTCGACCATACCAATCGTGCTGGCGCTGACCGTGATGAGGCCGGCCACAAAGCCCTGCAGGAGGGCCTGTCTCCAACCAGAGGAAGTCACGTTGTCCATATTGATTTACCTCAGGCCTTCTTCTCAGCCAGGCGCTCGCCCATGATGCCTTGCGGGCGGAAGATCAGCACCAGCACCAGCATGGTGAAGGCGATCACGTCCTTGAGCTGGTTGAAGGCGGGAATGCCCAGACCCTGCAGGAACAGGCTGGGGCCGACCGACTCGAACAAGCCGAGCAGCAAGCCGCCCACTGCAGCGCCGGGAATGTTGCCGATGCCGCCCAAGACGGCGGCGGTGAAGGCCTTGATGCCGGGGATGAAGCCCATGAAGAAGTGCACCTGGCCGTAGACCAGCGCATACAACAAGCCGGCCAAACCGGCCATGGTGGCGCCGGTGGCGAAGGTCATGCTGATCGCCCGGTCGACATTGATGCCCATCAGGGCGGCCACGTCCTTATTCTCCGAAACAGAGCGGATGGCCATGCCGGCTCGCGTCTTGGTAATGAAGAAGTTCAGGGCCACCAGGGCCAGCACGGTCACCACCACGACCAGGACGTGGGTCTTGAGCACGGTGGTGTTGAGGAAGGGAATGCTGCCCTGCAAAGCCACGACGGTGGGGAAGGGACGCACCTGCGAGCCGAACAAGCCGCGGAAATAGTACTGCCAGAAGAACGAAGCGCCGATGGCCGTGATCAAGGGCATCAGGCGCGGGGCATGGCGCAGCGGGCGATAAGCGATCCGTTCGGTGAGCAGCGCAATACCCACCGAGACCAACATGGAGAGCAGGCCGATGGCCAGCAAACTGAGCAAGGGATGCTTATCCATAAAGCCCGAGGCGGCCAGAGGAATGGCCAGGGCGGAAGTGGCGGTAAAAATGCCCGACATAAAAAACTCGCCGTGGGCAAAGTTGATCATCTTGAGCACGCCGTACACCAGGGTGTAACCAATCGCGATCAGAGCATACATGCTGCCCTGGGCAATGCCGAAAATAATGAAGTCCAGCCAGTTGCGAGAGGTGTAGGGGTTGCTGAGCAAAGTCTTAAAAGTGCCCCAGGCAACCACCAGAATAATTGCGGCCCGCAGCAACCACAAAAACGCTGTAATCAAATCAAGATTCTTAAGCCGGTCTTTCATACAAAAGCTCCTGAGGAGGGCTTTAGATAGGCCCAGGGCAATTGCCCTGGGCCTATCCATTTTGCTAATCAGCCGTACGTATTAGTCAGGCTTAGGGCCAGACAGACACGTACTCGCCGTCCACGATCTCGTACACCGCGATCTTGGGATCAGCGCAGTCGCCGTATTCGTTGCAGGTCAACGAACCGGTGATGCCCTGGAAGCCAGAGGTGGCATACAAGCAGTCACGCATGGCCTGGCGATTGATCGTCAGGGAACCATCGGCACCCTCAACGGATACCTCTTCGATACAAGCAAACACCATGTTGGTGGCATCGAAAGCGTGGGCATGGAAGACGGAGATCGGAGCGGTACCGAAGTTGCTCTGGTAGGCCGCAGCGAACTGGTTGTACACGTCACCGGAGAAGGACAGATCCGGGCCGGAGAAGTACATGCCAGGGGCGGCGTCACCAATGGCTTCAGCGGAAGCGGCGGAGAAGCAGCCGTCAGCCGCGCCACGCACCGTGTTCTCCAGGCCGGCAACTTCCAGCGCCTGGGTGGCCAGGTGGGCGCACTCAGCGGTGAAGACCGGGAAGAACAGGAAGGCAGGCGCGCCACCTTCAGAAGCGGCGATGGAGGTCAACACCGGGCGCATGTCGGTGTCACCAACATTCACCGCGGTGAAGGCCACCACACTGCCACCCAGAGCCTCGAAGGACTCGCGGAAGGCGTTGGCCAGACCCTCAGTGTAGGGGTCGCCGTCATGGATGGCGGCCGCAGTGCTCAGACCCAGCACGCTGTAAGCGTACTCAGCCATGGCAGCACCCTGCACCTTGTCGTTGTGGGCAGTGCGCAGGTAACCGGGCTTCCAAGCCTGGGCGGGGTCGGTCAGGGACGGAGCGGTGTTGGACGGGGAAACCATCACATAACCGGCGTCAGAAACGACCTGAGCCATGGGCACACCAGAGCCGGAGCAGCTGGTGCCAATCACAGCCACAATGCTGGGGTCAGAAACGATCTTCTGACCAGCGGCCTGGCCGCCTTCAGCGGAACAGCCGTCATCTTCAGCCTGCAGCTCGATGGCATGACCCTTGATCTCGCCCTTGAACTCAATGGCGATTTCCACACCATGCTGGGAATCCAGACCCAGGTCGGTGTTGGGGCCAGAGATCACCAGAGCGGACGCAATGCGGATGGGGTCGCCAGCGGCAACCACCACATCGCCCTCAGCAGCCGGGGCATCAGCGCCACCACTGGCAGCCGGAGCGCCGCAGGCAGCCAGCAACAGGCTGGTGACCACGAGCAGGGCCAAAATCGAAAATGCTTTTTTAGACATTCTTACTCCTCCAAAATACGTTCAGGTTAAGGTTTCTTCCTAGGAAGGAAAGGGTTGGCTGAATTGTCCTAAGCATCCACCTCCTCTCAGGTTTCCTTGCACTAGAGGCCAAGCCTCTTGGGATTGCTTCTTGTTTCAAGGAATTTTTTGCGCATAGCGCGGGTGTTAATGGCCCATTGTACATATGTAGCCAAATCCGGTCAAGGAAACCGAGCGCTAGGGCGACTACTTTGTGGCCGTCGTGGTAAAATAGAACATCCACTCGAATTAGGCAGTGTGCTGGAAAGCAGTCCTCTGGTTCCCCAGCCAGCAAGCATTCAAATATTATAGAATCGGTTGGGCCTGGCCCAACTTTTACGCGTGAAACCCTTGCGGAGGTCCCTGCGTGGCAACTGAGCAACCCCGTTCTTATCAAGCAGAGAATATTCAAGTCCTTGAAGGCTTGGAAGCGGTCCGCCGCCGCCCCGGCATGTATGTGGGCGGCACGGATATCAAAGCCCTGCACCACCTGATCTACGAGGTGGTAGACAACTCCATCGACGAAGCCCTGGCAGGCGCCTGTGACCGCATTGAGGTCACCATTCACAAAGACAGCAGCGTCAGCGTACAAGACAACGGCCGCGGCATCCCGGTGGATGAGCACCCCAGCGTAAAGAAGTCTGCGCTGGAGGTGGTGATGACCATCCTGCACGCCGGCGGCAAATTTGACGGCGGCAGCTACAAGGTCTCCGGCGGCCTGCACGGCGTGGGCGTTTCAGCTGTCAACGCCCTCTCGGAGTGGTGCGAGGTGGAAGTGGCGCGTGACGGCCAGGTCTACGGCCAGAACTACAAGCGCGGCATCCCACAAGGCCCGGTGAAAGCCCTGCGCAAGATGGCCAAGGGTCAAGGCACCGGCACGCGTACCACCTTCAAATACGACAAAGAGATTTTCAAAGAAGAGATCGATTTCCGCTTCGAAACACTGCTGCAGCGCTTCCGCGAAATGGCCTTTGTGACCCGCGGCGTGACGATCAAGCTGCTGGACGAGCGCGATGAGCGCGAAATGACCTTCTATTTTGAGGGCGGCATCACCTCCTTCGTGCGCTACCTGAACCGCAACCGTGTGGCGCTGCATCCCATTTTCCATCGCGAAGAGGAGTTGGAAAGCACTGCGGTGGACGTGGCGGTTCAGTTCACCGACGCCTTCTCCGAATCGGTGCTGGCTTTCGCCAACACGATCAACACCCTGGACGGCGGCACGCACTTGACCGGCCTGCGCTCGGCCCTGACGCGCACCATCAACGACTATGCCCGCAAAGCCGGCTTGCTCAAAGACTCTGACCCCAACTTCACCGGCGACGACACTCGCGAAGGCCTGACCGCCATCGTCAGCGTCAAAGTACCTGACCCGCAGTTTGAAAGCCAGACCAAGGTCAAGCTGATGAACCCTGAAGTGCAAACTTATGTACAGCAGGTGGTCAACGAGCACTTCGCCGTCTTCCTGGAAGAGAACCCGGCCGCCGGCCGCGCCATTGTGGCCAAGTGCCTGACCTCGGCCCGGGCGCGTGACGCGGCCCGCAAGGCACGCGACCTGGTGATCCGTAAGTCGGCACTGGAAAGCCTGACCCTGCCCGGCAAGCTGGCCGACTGCTCCGACCGCAATGCCGAACGCAGCGAGCTGTACATCGTCGAGGGTGACTCGGCCGGCGGTTCGGCCAAACAAGGGCGCGACCGCCACTTCCAGGCCATTTTGCCGCTGCGCGGCAAGATCCTCAACACCGAGCGCGCCCGGCTGGACAAGATCCTCTCCAACAATGAGGTCAAGGCGCTCATCTCGGCGCTGGGCACCGGCATTGGCGACAACTTCGACATCAGCGGCCTGCGCTACAAGCACATCATCATCATGACCGACGCTGACGTGGACGGCAGCCATATTCGCACGCTACTGCTGACCTTCTTCTTCCGCTATATGCCGGAGTTGATCGAGGGCGGCTTCCTGTACATCGCCCAACCGCCGCTGTACAGCGTGACCAAGGGCAAAACGGTGCAATGGGCCTTTTCGGACCGCGAGCGTGACGAAGTCGTCAAGCAGCTCGGCAAGAGTGACAAGCTCAACATCCAGCGCTACAAGGGCTTGGGTGAAATGAACCCGGACCAGTTGTGGGAGACCACCATGGACCCCGACCGCCGGGTGTTGCTGCAAGTGAACATCGAAGACGCCGCCGAAGCGGACCGCACCTTTGACATGCTGATGGGCGACTCGGTGCCCCCGCGGCGCAAGTTCATCCAAACGCACGCCAAAGAAGTGCAGAACCTTGATGTTTAGTGGATAGCGATCAGTTGCTAGCTGTTAGCAAACCAACGCATTCTCAAAAAACGCCGCGTATGCGGCGTTTTTTGATAGAGTCTCTGTGAGAGTCCAGCGATGATTCTGCCCAAGAAACGTGACCCCAGGTTCATCACTGTGCGCCGCGGCGGCACCCTGCAAGATGCCGATCATCAGCTGCTAGCGATATGGGCAGCGGCTTGCGCCGAGCATGTGTTGCATCTCTTCGAGGAAATTCAGCCCCATGACGAACGCCCCCGGCAGGCGATTCAGTTGGCGCGGGCCTGGGCGAGCAGTGAAGCCACGATGACCCAAGCGCGCACAGCGGCAGGCCATGCCAACGCGGCCGCCCGAGACCTGAGTGGGGCCGCCCGTTTCGCAGCTTATGCCGCAGCTCAGGCCGCCGCGGTGGCCCATGTGGCAGCGCACGAGCTGGGTGCGGCCGCCTATGCGATTAAGGCCGCCCGCGCCGCGGCGCCAGACGGCCAGGCTGCAGAAGCCGGCCGCCTGGAATGCGAGTGGCAGCGCGCCCAACTCCCCAGCCCCATCCTGGAACTGGTGTTGGACGATCAGAAATTGCGCAACCCGATCTGCTGGTTCGTATTCGACTGCTGACAAATCAGCACACCTCGTATAATCCCACCCATGACTGCTCTGCTCCTGGACGGCAAGGCCCTGGCCACTGAACTCCGCGGCGTCCTGGCGCAGCGTGTGGCTGCCCGCGCCGCGGCCAGCAAGCCCGCGCCTGGCCTGGCCACCGTACTGGTCGGCGAGGACCCTGCCTCGCAGGTCTACGTGCGTGGCAAGCACAAAGCCTGCCGCGAAGTGGGCATCACCCCCATTGGCTATGAGCTACCAGCCAGCATGTCACAAGACGAGCTGCTGGCCCTGATCGCTGAGCTGAACGGGCGTGCCGATGTGCACGGCATTCTGGTGCAGTTGCCGCTGCCCGCCCACCTGGACGCCGCGGCGGTGCAAAGCGCCGTGGCCCTGGAAAAAGATGTAGACTGCCTGCACCCAGCCAACCTGGGCTTGCTCGCCCAGCGCGACCGCCAGCCGCGCTTCACCCCCTGCACCCCGGCCGGCATCCTGCGGCTGATCGAAAAATCCGGCCTGGACTTGAGCGGCGCCAACGCGGTCGTGCTGGGGCGCTCCAACATCGTCGGCATGCCGGTGGCGCTGCTGCTGACCCGGGCCAATGCCACCGTGACCATCGCCCATTCGCACACGCGTGACCTGCCTACCCTGTGCCGCAGCGCAGACCTGCTGGTGGCGGCCGTGGGCCGCCCGCAGCTGGTGCGCGGCGACTGGGTGCGGGAAGGCGCAGTAGTGATTGACGTGGGAGTCAACCAAATTCAAGACCCGGCTGCCCGCCGCGGCCGGCGGCTGGTGGGCGACGTGGCTTTCGATGAAATCGTGGAGAAGGCGGCGGCGATCACGCCCGTGCCGGGCGGGGTCGGGCCGATGACGATCGCCATGCTGTTGGAAAATACGCTGAAGGCCGCCGAGCTGGCGGCCGCTTAAACGTGGCCAGCTGCCACGCAGCTATCCTGTTTTCTTCCGTTTCCTGGGTTTCTTGATCATCCCATCGTCTTGCATCTCATTGATGGTGAGATGGAGATGGTCTTCTGGCGTCGAAGCGCGCAGAGCCGCCCGGGCAATCGCGGTTGTGGCAATTGGGCCGGTCAGGAAGAACAGCACAACCAGCACAATCATGCGTGCCAGGTATTCGGGATAGTAGACGGCTGCCGCCAGAATCAAGCAGCTAATGCCCAAAGTGCCCGCCTTGCTGAAAGCGTGCATGCGCATAAAGACATCGGGGAAACGCAGCACACCGTAGCTGCTGATCAGCATGATCAGCACGCCGATGGTGGCCAAAATGATCGTGATCGCTTCCAGGGTGGTCATGGCTGGCTCATTTCTCGTCAGATTCTTCCAAATAGCGGGCCAGCAGCATGGTGCCCAGAAAGCCCAGCACCGCCGCCACCAAAGCAATGTCCAAAAGCATCGGGGCCTGGTGGCGAATGGCGATCAGGGCGACCATGCCAACCGCATGCAGGGTGATCAGGTCGAAGGCCACGGTGCGATTGGGCACGTCCGGCCCGCGCTTGAGGCGAATGAAACCCAGGGCGAGCGAGACGGTCAGGACCCCCAACAGGAGGTCGATCAGAAAGTCGAAGGAGATCATTCCCATCCCCCGCGCGTGACCAAGGCCAGGCGGCGCTCAAAGGTTTCTTTGATCTCCTTACGAAAGGCTTCAGGGTCCTCTACAAAAAAACCGTGAATGTAGACCACATCGCGGCCCTGGTCATCATGGCGCATGTCAATGCTGACTGTACCCGGGGTCAGCGTAATGATCGTGACCAGAACAATGATCTCAAAGTTGCTGTCGAGCGTAAGCGGCACAGCCACAATCCCAGGCTTGAATTCCAATTCTGGATGCAAGATCCACCAGGTGAGTTTGGCATTGCTGAGCACGATCTCCCAGGCCACAAAAAGCAGGAACGAGATCAAATAGCCGATGCGGCGGCCGTAGCCGCGCTCATAAATCGACAGAGCCAGGGCGCCGACGGCAAAGCCAATGAACAAGTCCTCCGCACCGTAGATGGGCAGGAAGATGTACCAAAACACAGCCAGGCAGGCATTGACCAGCAGCAAGGCAATGATTTGCAGGTTCTCTTGCTTCTTCGGCATCGGCGCTCCGTCCACGGCCGGCGGCTAGTGGCTCTGCTCCCCGATTGGCAAGATCTGGTCAGTGGGTGCCACGGCCCGAATATAGCCCTGACGGTCAAGGACTTGCCTGGCGGCCACGCTAGACCATTCGAAGAATGGCCCGCTGAAGACGCCGATCGCCAAGCTGGCCGTCACCAAGAGAGCGATGGGCGCCACGGTCAAGCGCAGGTTAGGGCGGCGCAGCGGCGCGACCACATCTTCTTGCGGGCCGGCAAAGCCTTTCTGCCACAGGCGGATCATGCTCATCAGCGTCAACAGGCTGACCAACAGGCTGATCCCGGCGATCCACCACTGCTGTGCATCCAGGGCGATCTGCAGCAGGCCCAGCTTGCTGATAAACCCGCTGGATGGCGGGATGCCGGCCAGCGAAAAAGCGGCCACGAAGAAGACTCCCGCCAGCACCGGTGAACGCTTGACCAACCCGCCCAGGTAACCTTTTTCCAAACGGCCGGTGCCCATGGTCAGCTCGGCGGCGCCGCCCGCCATCAGCAGGGCGGTCTTCACGATCATATGATGCACAATGTAAAAGATGCCGGCAGCCATGCCAAAGCCGGCCGCCAGTTGGTTGCCAGACAGCGCCAGGCCCAAGCCCATCACCATGTAGCCCACCTGGCTGATGACATGGAAACTG
The DNA here is from genome assembly GCA_019637805.1 of Anaerolineales bacterium. Taxonomy (NCBI): domain Bacteria; kingdom Bacillati; phylum Chloroflexota; class Anaerolineae; order Anaerolineales; species Anaerolineales bacterium. The sequence continues at coordinate 406,493 of JAHBVB010000001.1, forward strand.
AGCACGCGACGGATGGTCTTGACCGCCATGGCCCCGAAGACGCCCACCAGCATGGTCAGGGCGGCGATGGTCAGGATCAAAGGCTGCCATTCGACCAGTAGATCTGGGAAGAGCAGCGGATAGATGCGGAACAGGGCGTAAATGCCGACCTTGGTCAGCAAGCCGCCGAAAATGGCCGTCACCGCCGGGTGCGGGGTGTGATAGCTGGCCGGCAGCCAGAAAAAGAGAGGGAAGATGCCGGCTTTGCTGCCATAAGCCACCAGCAGCATGCCCGCAATCACGATCCGCAGCCAATCCGGGGCAGCGTCCATCCGTTCGGCCAGATGGGCCAGGTTAAGCGTGCCCAGGGTGCCATAGACCACACCCGTGGTGGCCAGGAACACAGTGGACGCCAGCAGGTTGAGCAGCACGTAACGCAGGCCGCCGTTCACCTGGGCCGGGCGGCCGCCCAGGCTGAGCAGCACGAAGCTGGCCATCAGCAACACTTCGAAAAATACATAAAGATTGAAAAGATCGCCGGCGACAAAGGCGCCATTAACACCCATCAGCAGGAAAAGCAGCAGGGGGTAAAAGTTCAGCCCCTGGCGCTCGTCCAGGGTGCCTGAAGCAAAGACAACCAGGCACAGCATCAGCAGGCCGGTCAGCGTCAGCATGATGGCGCTGAAGGCGTCGGCCACCAAAGTGATGCCAAACGGCGCCGGCCACAAACCCACCTGCAGCACAATCCGCTGGTCTCCGCCGGCCGTCAGCCAGAGCAGGAAGAGCGCGACCAGCAAGTTGCCGGCTGCGGCCAAAATGGCCACATTGCGCTGAATACGGGTTTGTTTGGGCGTCACCCGGGTGGAAACCAGCAGCGAAACGGCCGCAGCCATCAGCGGCAGGACCACTGGAGCCGCCAGCCAATTAGCATTGACGTTCATTTACGGCTCTCCCGGGCCTGCTGTTCCTGACGGCGCAGCAAGACCACATCTTCCAACCACTCGTAGTCTTCCTCAACGGCATCCAGTTCGGCGCGCGGCTCCAGGGCGAAGGGGTCGTCTACGCGGTCGGTGCAGTTCTCACCGGACATGTCGAGGGTGTGGCGGCGATGCAGCAGCGCAATGATGAAGGCGGCAATGCCGAAGCTGATCACGATAGCGGTCAGGATCAGCGCTTGAGGCAGTGGGTCAACAAACTGGCTGATATCGCCATCAAAGGCCGCCTTGTCCAGCAAAACCGGCGGTTGGCCGCGGTCGCTAACACTGGTGCCGAAAATCAGCATATTGACGGCATGCGTGAAGAGGCCCAGACCAAGGACCATCCGGATGGGGCTGCGCTGCAGCAGCAGGTAGGTGGCGGTGCCCATCAGCACTGCCACCAAAACGGCAAAGACCAGGGCGATCATCGGCGGCTTCCTCGCGCGGGACGGCTCAGTTCCAATAGATAGGAGGTCACAAAAGCGCTGACCACCAAAAAGACGCCGATATCAAACAAGGTCGGCGAGCCGATCTCTAACACGGCGCCGCCCGGGAGGGGAATCTTCCACCAGACGCCCAGCAAAAAGGCCCCTTCAGGCAGGCTGAGTATCGCCGAGAAGATGGCAATCACCAGGCCAACGCCCATGGCCGGCTGCAAATAGGTGCCGATCAGCTTGCGCACAAAATCATCGCCGCGCGCCAGAATTTGCATCAGGAAAGCGGTCGCCACCACCAACCCGGCGGCAAAGCCGCCGCCCGGTTCGTTGTGACCAACGATCAGGAAAACGACCGCCAGCAGGAAGAGCACCGGGGTCAGGATGCGGTCCAGCAGGGCCAGGTAGCGTTCAGGCATTCTTGTCTCCACGCCGGCTGCGCGCCTTGGGCGGGGTTGGTTGGCTGGGGTCCTGCACCGGGCGCAGGCGCGAGGCGCGCAGCAGAGCGTAGCCGCCCAAGGCCGCCACCACCATCACGCTGATCTCGCCCAGCGTATCCATGGCGCGAAAGTCGACCAGAATGACGTTGACGATATTGCCGCCATGGGCGGCGAGCACATTCAAAGAGAAATAGTCACTGATCGTGGCAAAGAAGGGGCGCTGCGCCGCCAACAAGGCCATGCCAAAGCCCCAGCCAGCCACGAGCAAGCTGATCAGCAAATGGCGCAACGAGATCCGCTTGGGGATGGGCTGCACTTCCTGGGGTGGAATGCGGAAAAAGACCAGCACCAAAAGCACCAGGGTTAGCACTTCGATCAAGAATTGGGTCAAGGCCAGATCGGGCGCGGAAAAGAAGACATAGATCAACATAACTGAGGCGCCAACCATGCCCAGGCTGATGATGGCGCTGAGGCGACTTTGGATGCGCACCGTGATCAGGGCCGCCACCACAGCCAAAGCGGCCAAAACCACTTCATAGAACGTGGGCCTGGCGGCCCAATTGATGCCCAGTTCCGCCAGCAAGGTCCCGCTGGACAGCCCCGCGTACAGCAGAAAACCCGTGGCGGCCAGCAAAATGACACTGACCTGTGTGGGCAGTGTGGCGCCTTGCACGCTGCGCGTGCTCCAGTCCGCCACGGTATACAAGCCATTCACCAGACCATCGAAGATGCCAGTGCCGTTCAGCTTCTTGGGCGCCTGTGCAAAAGCCGCCCGCACCGGCTGGCGCAGCCAGAAGACCAGCAGGCCCAGCGCGATCGCCAGCAGGCTGGTCAGGAAGACTGGCGTCCAGCCGTGCCACAGAGACAGATGCAGCGTAACCGGCGCGCCGAGCACGGCGCTGGCCGGGGCGGCAAATAAGCCCTGCTCCACGATGCCCAGCATGAAGGGGATCGCCGTGCCCACCCCGGCCAGGAGCAGCACCGGCAGCACGAACAGCGCCGAGGGCGGATGCTGCACCGCAGCCTGCTTTTGCGGCGCGGCGCGGCGGAAGAACGGCTCCCAGATCAGCACCAGGCTGTAAGCCACGAACAAGGCCCCTGCCAGGGCCGAGGCAATCAGGCCGACCAGGCCCAGCGGGTCACCGCTTTCCATCCAGTAAAAGAAGACTTCCAGCAGGGTCTCTTTGGCCAGGAAGCCGAAGGTGGGGGCTATGCCGGCCATCGACAGACCGGCCAGCAACACACCGGCCGCCAGCAGGGGCATGGCCTTGGCCAAGCCCGCCAGGTGGCGAATGTCCCGGGTGCCGGTGGCGTGGTCAATAATGCCCGCAATAAGGAAGAGTGGCCCTTTGTACAAGGCGTGGGCCAAAATGCCCAGCACCAGCGCCACGGCCGCGGTTTGGCTGTTGAAGGCTAAGAGCATCACCAGCACGCCCAGCTGGCTGACCGTGGCATAGGCCAAAATGGCTTTCAGGTCTACCTGGCGCAGAGCGATCAGCGCCCCCATCAGCATGGTTATCCCGCCCACCACCAGCAAGGTCCAGAACCACAGCGGGCTCTCCGCAAAGGCGGGGTGCAGGCGGGCCAGCAGGTACACGCCAGCCTTGACCATGGTGGCTGAGTGCAGATAGGCGCTGGCCGGTGTGGGGGCGGACATGGCCCCCGGTAGCCAGAAGTGGAAGGGGAACTGGGCCGATTTGGTCAATGCCCCCAGCAAGATCAAGATCAGCATCGGCGCAAACAAGGCATGGCTGGTGAAGGTGGCCGGCGGCAGGGCCAGCAGGGCGCTGATAGTGTAGCTGCCGCCGATCTGCCCCAGGAGCACGAAACCGCCCAGCATGGCCAAGGCGCCCATGCCGGTGACGATCAGCGCCCGCCGGGCGCCTTCCAAGGCCTTCTGGTCGGAAAGCTTGAAAGAGATCAGTAGATAGCTGGTGATGCTGGTACCTTCCCAGAAAACGAACAGGGCCAGCAAGTTGTCCGCCCACACCAGGCCGAGCATGCTGGTCATGAACAGGAAGAGCAGCGCGTAGAAATACCCGAGGGTGGTTTTCTTTTCGAAATAGTAGCCGGCGTATACAGCAATCGCCGCGCCGATCCCGGCCACGATCAACCCAAAGAACAGGCTCAGCCCGTCCAGGCGCAGGTCCAGGGCCAGCCCAAAAGCCTCAGACCAGACATAATGCTCGCGGATCACCGCGCCCTGACCCACCGGCCCCAGCTGGGTCAGCAGCCAGGCCGTCACCACCAAAGGCGGCAGGGCGGCCAGCCAGCCCGCGTGGCGCCAGCGCTGCGGCTTGAGCAGCCACAGAGTGGGGGCCGAGACGGCCAGGAGGGCGAGCAGGGTGATCAACATAGTCTAATTGTATGTATCCATGTGGCCGATGCCGCCGCAAACATAAGACGACAATCCTGGATTCAGATGGCTCAAAGGCCAGCCAGCTTACGAAATAGCTGAAGCGGAAAAACAAAACCGCCCGGCGATACTCGGCGAACGTGCCCACTCAGCACAGTACGTCAGTACAACGTCGCGGCGATATCGCCAAAATTGTCAAGCCATAATCACCTGAAAACCTGAACGCCAGGCTGTTTGTTCACAATTTCTCAAGCGAGCCAGTATAGTAACAAGCTCTATAATTATTGTCAACAAACTCTTCAAAATTCGGCGTCCTGCCGGCGTAGCCGCGTTGCGCAGCCACGCAGCTGTCGAAGTAATCTGTTAGTTTTAACCATTGCGCGCCTCGAGAGAAATCGCTTGAATTTCCACCCCAAAACGCCAATCCCTCCAGGAAAGCGGCTATCCTTTAAACCCTTCGGGATGCTGGCTTTGTCAAGGTCACTCCCCCTGTTGCAGTGATAATAATTAATACTTCTACTCCCGCCCGCTGGAAAGTTGCCGCCAATTGTCTTATGATTACTGCCTTATGAGCACTCTGCTTGTCCGCAATGCCCACCTGATTGCCACCTTCGACGACCAGCGCCGCGAACTGCGCGACGCGGGGATCTTCGTGCGTGACGGCTTCATTGAACAGATCGGCCCCAGCGCCGAGCTGCCCCAAAGCGCCGACGAGGTGCTGGACCTGCGCGGCCACATCGTGCTGCCTGGGCTGGTTAACACCCACCATCACTTCTTCCAAAGCCTGACCCGGGCAGTGCCCGCCGCGCAGAACGTCAACCTGTTCAACTGGCTGACCACGCTCTACCCGATCTGGGCGGGCATCACCCCCGAAGACATCCGCACCTCCACCCAAACCGCTCTGGCCGAGCTGGCGCTCTCCGGCTGCACCACCGCCTCGGACCACCTGTACATGTTTCCCAACGGCGCCCGGCTGGACGACGAGATCGAAGCCGCCCTACAGATCGGCCTGCGCCTGCAAGCCTCGCGCGGCTCGATGACCGTGGGCCAAAGCCAGGGCGGCTTGCCGCCCGACCGCGTAGTGGAAAGCGACGCCAACGCCCTGGCCGAAAGCCAGCGCCTGGTGGAGACCTATCACGACCCCAACCCGGGCGCCATGACCCAGTTGGTGCTGGCGCCCTGCTCGCCTTTCAACGTCTCCGCCGACGTGATGCGCGAAACAGCCAAGATGGCCCGCCACTACAAAGTGCAGATGCACACCCACCTGGCCGAAACCCAGGACGAGGAAGAGTACACCCAGGCCCACTACGGCATGCGCCCAGTGGCCTGGATGGAAACCTTGGGCTGGCTGGGTGATGACGTCTGGTACGCCCATTCGGTGCACGTCAACGACGCCGAGATCGCCCAGTACGCCCAGATGGGCTGCGGTGTGGCCCACTGCCCCTCCTCCAACATGCGCCTGGCCTCCGGCATCCCGCCGATCCTCAAGATGCTCAACGCCGGCGTCAAAGTCGGCTTGGGGGTGGACGGATCAGCCAGCAACGACTCCGGCCACCTGCTGGCTGAGGCGCGCCAGGCCATGCTGCTGGCCCGCCTGGACGCCGGCCAACGCGGCGCCTCGCTCTCCGGCGAGGACGCCCCGCCGCTGATGCAGGCCCGCCAGGTGCTGGAGCTGGCCACCCGCGGCGGGGCCGCCGTGCTCGGCCGAAGCGACATCGGTTCGCTTGAAGTGGGCAAATGCGCCGACTTCTTCGCCGTGAACCTGGAGCAGATCGGCTTCGCCGGCGGCCTGCACGACCCGCTGGCCGCCCTGGTCTTCTGCGCCCCGGCCCGGGCCGACTACACCGTGGTGGGCGGCAAGTTCGTGGTCAAAGAAGGCCAGCTGCTCACGCTGGACCTGCCCATGCTGGTCGAAAAGCACAACCAGGCCGCCCAACGCCTGGCGGAGGCCGCCTGACGGCCTTGCCGCTGGAGGCGCTCGCCATTACACTGAGGCCGCGCAGGTCTGCGCCCATCCCACCCCCACTCAAAAATTCGAGGTTTCATGAAGTTCGCATTCATCCCAGAGAGCAGTGTCGCTATTTGCCAGACCCAGGCGGGTTGCCTTGGCTAAGCGCTTCGCGGTGGTCGCCGTGGGCGGCAACGCCCTGATCAAAGACAATGCGCGCCAAAGCAGCGCCGACCAGTACACCGCAGCCAGCGAGACCATGGGCTACGTGGCGGAGATGATCGCGGCCGGCTGGGATGTGGTCGTGACCCACGGCAATGGCCCGCAAGTGGGCTTTGCCCTGCGCCGCTCTGAACTGGCCGCGGGCGAACTGCCGCCCGTGCCGCTGGACGTGTGCGGCGCGGACACACAGGGCTCGATCGGCTACATGTTCCAGCAGTCACTGCACAACGCCTTCCAGCAGCGCGGCATGCATAAGGACGCCGTGGCCCTGGTGACCCAGTGCCAGGTAGACCGGGATGACCCGGCCTTCGCCAACCCCACCAAGCCGATCGGTTCCTTTATGGATGAAAGCACCGCCCTGGCACGCCAGGCGGAAGGCAAGCATGTGATCGAAGATGCCGGCCGCGGCTGGCGTGAGGTGGTGGCCTCGCCGCAGCCGCAACGCATTGTGGAAGCGCCGGCCATCAAACAGCTGCTGGAAAACGGCCTGACGGTGGTCGCCGTGGGCGGCGGCGGCATCCCAGTGGTGGCAGATGACCAGGGCCAGCTGCAGGGCATTGCAGCCGTGATCGACAAGGATTTCGCCTCCAGCCTGCTGGCGCGTGAGATCGGCGCTGAGCTACTGCTGATCTCCACCGCCGTGGAAAAAGTGGCGATCCACTTCAACACACCGCAGCAAAAGGACCTGGACCGCATCAGCGTGGCCGAAGCGGAGCAGTATATAGAAGAAGGCCACTTCGCCAAGGGCAGTATGCTGCCCAAAGTGCAGGCGGTCATCCGCTTTTTGAAGGGCGGTGGCCAACAAGCGCTGATCACCGACCCGGCCAACATCCGCCAGGCTTTGGCCGGGGAAACCGGCACTTGGATCGTGCCGTAGGCGGCGCGAACACGGCGAATGCGGTTTAATGTCGGCGAGGGATCGTGAGCAAAGCACCTGTGTTTTCGATTGTGGCGCCCGTGTGGAACGAGGCTGCCAGCCTGCCGGAGTTTATTAGCCGCGTCAGCGAAGTGATGCAGGCCCAGGGCGAAAGCTGGGAACTGCTGCTGGTGGACGACGGCTCGACGGATGGTTCGGCGGACCTTATCACCCAAGCAGCCAAAAAAGACAGCCGCATTCGCCCAGTGCTGTTTGCCCGCAACTTCGGCCACCAGATCGCGGTGACCGCCGGCATGGACTACGCCCGCGGCGAGGCAGTAGTGCTGATCGACGCCGACCTGCAGGACCCGCCGGAAATCATTCCGGAACTGATCGCCAAATGGCGCCAAGGTTACGAAGTGGTGTATGCCCAGCGCCGCCGCCGTGAAGGCGAAAGCTTCTTCAAGCGCTTCACCGCCTCATTCTTCTACAGACTGATCAATCGCATCACCGCCATCGAAATCCCGCTGGATACCGGCGACTTCCGCCTGATGGACCGGCGGGTGGTGGATGTGCTCAACCAGATGCGCGAGCACCACCGCTTCCTGCGCGGCATGTCTGCCTGGGTCGGCTTCCGCCAGGTAGGGGTGCCTTACGACCGGGCGGCGCGCTTTGCCGGCCAGACGCATTACACCCTGGGCCGCATGATCCGCCTGGCGCTGACCGCCATCACTGGTTTCTCTTTCTTTCCACTGCAAGTGGCCACCTACCTGGGTTTTGTGACCGCCCTGCTGGCCATCCTGGCCATCCCGGTGGTGATCGCCGTGCGCCTGATGGGCAGCGCGGCCTTCTTCGGCCAGGCCACTACGCTGATCGCCGTACTGTTCTTCGGCGGCGTGCAGCTCATCTCGCTCGGCATCCTGGGCGAATACATCGGCCGCCTGTACGACGAGGTACGCGGCCGGCCGCTGTACATCGTGCGCCAGGGGCCGGACGATGCGGCTGCCAAACGCCCGACGGCGGCCAAGCCCCGCAAGAAAAACTAGCCACAACCCGAAGCCAGTACAATACACAGGCTCGCCTATCGGGCTTGTCTTATGTCCTCATTGCCGCAACCCAACGACCTGGTGCTGGTGGCGCTGTTGCCCCAGCCGCGTGATCTGGAGATCGCGCGCCTGCTGGGCTGGTACCGCATCCCGCTGCGCACCGCCCCGCGCGTGATCGCCGTGGACTGGCTGGCCTTTTACCAGCCGGCCAGCTTCCCGAAAGAGCAGCGCTGGCAGGTGCAGCATTGCGCCCAGGTGCAGGGCCATGAGCTGGTTACACGTGAACAGCTTTTCAAAGACGAAAGCGGCGGCCCCAAAGCAGGCCATGAATACTTCAAGATCGCCCTGGGACCGCTGCAAAGCCTGCCGCAGCCCATTCCCTCCGGGAAATGGAAGCGGCTGACCTTCCTGTACACCACAGGTGAACGCCTGCTGGCCGCCGAGGACCTGGGCCAGCTGGGCGTGCACGATGAAGAACGCCAGGTGCTCTTTCAGGCTTTGCGAGAGCGCGCCAAGCAGGAACAGCAGTATTCCACAGTGCGTCGCCCCGAATTTCCGCTTGACCCCGATCTGCTGGCCTACATCAGTTTGCAGGCTGGCGGCGCCGCCTATTTCAGGGAAGTTGAGCCCTGATGCTGCTTTTCACGCCCATTCTGATCCTGTTCCTGACCCTGGTCGCGCTGGGCCTGGGCAATCTGCAACGCGGCTTCCGCTCCAACTGGCTGCTGGTGTTGGGCGGGGCGGCGCTGGCCTGGCTTAGCCTGCTGTTTCTGCGTCTGCGGCTGCCGCTCGAAGTCAGCCTGCCTGCCTGGTGGGCCGGACGCAGCCTGGAGTTCCAAGCGCGGTTCGGCCTGGACAATGTCTCCTGGACCCTGGCCTTCCTGGTCACCAGCCTGCTGGTGACCGTCTTGCTGCTGCAAGTGGAGCACGCCATGCAAGCCCGCTGGAGCAGTTGGGCGCCCACGTTGGCGGCCGCCGTGGCTACCCTGCTGGCCTGTGTCAGCGGGGATGTTTTAACCCTGTTCCTGGCCTGGATCGTTCTGGATGTCGTCATTTTCGGCAGCCTGATGCTGCTGGCCAACGGGCCAGAAGAACGCCTGCAGCAGCTGGCGCGCATGCCCCAGCACCTTGCCGCGGCCGGTTTGCTGCTGGCCGCCTGGCTGCTGTCCTTTTATGGGGCTGCAGTACAAAGCCTGTTGGTGCTGCTGGCCGGCGGCTTGCGCCTGGGGTTGTGGCAGCCAGCGGTGGTCACCAAACCCCTGCCCGGCCTGCGCACAGAACAACAGACCCTGCTGTTCCATACGCCGCTGGCGGCAGGGCTGTCCGCCTTTGGCCTAGCACAGGGCGCTGCGCCGCCGCTGTTCCTGCTGCTGATCCTGCTGCCCAGCCTTTACGCCGCGCTGCAGTGGCTGCGCGGGGAGCAGCCGCAGTGGGCTTACTGGCAGCTGGCTGCCGGCGGGCTGGCCGCAGCCAGCGCAGCCCTGGGACAAGTGCAAGCCCTGCTGGCTTTTGCGGGCCTGCTCTTCCTGGGACCAGCTGTGCTGACCGCGGTACGCTCGGCAGGGCAGCTGCGCCTGCCGCTAGCGGTTGGCGGCGCCTTATTGCTTTGCGGCCTGCCCCTGACCGGCAGCCAGGGCGTGCTGGCGCTATTTGCGGGCGGCCAATTTTTCGGTTATGTCTTTTTACCGCTGCACGCCGCCCTGGTGGCCGGCTGGTTCTTGTTTGCCCTGCTGCGCGGCTCAGCCAGCGAGCCCAGCGAACCCTGGATGGTCGCCATCCAACGCGCCGGGCTAACCCTGCCGGCGATCGTGCTGATGGGCTTCGGCCCGGGACTGCTGCCGGGGCTGCAGGACGAAGCGGCGGCCTGGTGGCCGGCCGCTTTGGTGGCCGCCCTGGCCGCCGTCCTGGCGCTGCTGCGCCGGCAGATCACCTGGCGGCCTTCTGCCCAGGTACGCAGCCGCTATAAGCTGCTGGGCATGGCGCTGGGGCTGAACTGGGTAAGCGCCTTGGGCCGCCTGGCGCAGCGCGGCCTGGCCGGGCTGCTGGCCCTGACGGCCAGCCTGCTAGAAGGCCGCGCCGGAGTGTTGTGGGCGTTGGTGGTGCTCACTCTACTGGTCTCGCTGATCAGCAACCTGGGGATTGGCAGCTGATGAACGCATTTGTGCTGGGCTTCTCCCTGGCTTTGCTGGCCATCGTTTGTCTGGCGCAGTTGCTGACGCCTGACTGGCGCTGGCGCCTGGGCTACTTGAGCGCGATCTATTTGCTGGCTTTCGTGCTGATCACGGCTTCCTGGCCGCTGGAACTTGCCGCAGTCAAACTGGTGAGCGGCTGGATGGCGACGGCAGTGCTGGGCTTGACCCAGCTGAACAAGCCCGAAAGCGAAGAGAGCGATGCCGACGATTTTCCGCAAAGCCCGTTGTTCCTCAGCATGGCGGCCGGCCTGGTGATCGTGCTGGCCAGCGGCGCGGCGCCGGCCATGGTGGCCTGGGCGCGCCAGTTCGACGCCGGCGTGGTTTGGGGCGGCCTGTTCCTGATCGGCACGGGGCTGCTGCATGTAGGGCTGAGCAGCAATGTGTTCAATAACGGGCTGGGCTTGCTGATCCTGCTGGCGGGCTTCGAGGTGGTTTATGCCGGGGTGGAAACCTCGATCCTGGTGGCAGGCCTGCTGGCCTTGCTGACATTGGGCATCTCGCTGGTCAGCGCCTTCTTGATGCAGGCCGGCAGCGGGGAGCGGGTTTGATGAGTTCGCCGCTGCTGTGGATCCTAAGCCCTGCGCTGCTGGGCGTGGGCCTGTTGTTTTACCGCGGCAAATACCAGTGGCTGCCCACACTGATCGCCGGGATTGCCTGCCTGCTGTTGGCTTGGATCGCCTGGCAACTGCCTATCGGCGTGGTCATGCGCCTGGGCACGCTCAACCTGGAGATCTCGCCATCCTTGGTGGTGCTGGGGCGCAGCTTCACGCTGGGCAGCGCACATACGCCTTTATTGACTTTGCTCTACCTGTTCCAGGCCTTATGGCTCTTTGGCGGTTATCTGGCGCGCCCCGGGGCTCTGTTCACGCCGCTGACCTTGATCGGCCTGGCTTTGCTGGTGGCCGCCCTGGCGGTGCAGCCCTTCCTGTACGCGGCCTTGCTGATCTGCATGGCCGCTTTGCTGCTGATCCCTGCGCTGCTGCGGGAGAAAGCCAGGCCTGGGCTGGGCCTGCAGCGCTATTTGCAATTCCAGGTCTTTGCGGTGCCCTTCATCCTGTTCACCGGCTGGATCCTTTCCGGCGTGGAGGCCAACCCAAGCAACACCATGCTGGTGCTGCGCGCCAGCATGCTGCTGGCCCTGGGGTTCGGCTTCCTGCTGGCCCTATTCCCTTTCCATAGCTGGATACCTCTGCTGGGCGGAGAAAGCCATCCCTACGTCTTTGGGTATACCGTGTTCTTCCTACCGGCGACGGGGATGATCTTTGCGCTGAGCTTCTTTGACCGCTACGCCTGGCTGCGCGAAGCCAACTTCAGCGCGCCGCTGCTGCTGGCCGGCGGGCTGATGGCGCTGCTGGGTGGGCTGTGGGCTGCCCACGAACGCCAGCTGGGCCGAATGTTTGGCTATGCGGCGGTGCTGCTGAGCGGCTACTGCGTGCAGGCCATCGGCCTGGGCGGCGCAGCCGGTGTACAAGCACTCTTCGCCCTGCTGATCGGTCAGGGGCTGGCGGTTTGGGCCTGGGCGACGGCGCTCAGCCGGCTGCCGCAGCAGGAAGCTACCACACCAGAAGGGCTGACCGCGCAGGCGCCCAGCCAACCCCTGACCATTACAGTGCTGCTGGTGGCCCTGGCCAGCCTGGCGGGACTGCCCCTGCTGGGCGTCTTTCACGGCCGCTTGGCGGTTTTGGACGAGACGGTGGTGCAAGCGCCCTGGGCAGCCTTGGCGGCCCTGGCGGGCAGCCTGGGCCTGCTGGCGGCAGGCTACCGTCTGCTGGCTGCAACCCTGGCCGCCCAGGGGCAGCGGGCCAAAGGCTGGGTGGAAGAAGCCCAGCCAGCAGACAACAGCAAGTCCAGCGACCTGCAACATATCTATATCTGGGGGTTCGCCGCTTTTAGCGCAATCCTACTGTTTGGCAGCGGCCTGTTCCCCCAGCTGTTTTTGGGTGCGGTACCTGAGTTGGCGGCGCTGTTCAGCCAGCTGATGCGCTAAGGCATCTCTCATCCCCTGCATGCTATAATCCCAAATCCCGGCCTGAAAGGGCTTCATTGAGACTCAATGGAAAAAGAACAACTGGAAAAGAAAGTAGAGTGGCTGGACGCGGAACGCCGCAAGGCCCTGGACACCATCGCAGCCCTGGAAGCGCGCCTGGCCAAGCTGGAAAGCCAACCCAAACAGGAAAACCAGAGCAAGACGCTGACCAGCCATAAAACGCGCCTGGATACTTACGGGAAACAATTGGCGGAACTGGACAAGCTGCTGAAAAGCCAGCAAAGCGCCGAAAAGAAAGATCTGCAGGACGTCAAGAAGAAAACCAGCCAGTTGGAAAAAAGCTTTGCGCAGGAAAACAAAAGCGTAAACAAGCTGCTGCAGGACTTCCGCCAGGAGATCCTGGAAATTCAGTCGATGCAGAAATCGATCCATGGGCATCGTGAGCAGCTCGCCCAGCTGGAAGGCCGCATTGAGACGGTCTACGAAAGCATTCAAGACGTGATCACCGGCGAGCAAAAGCGCAGCCAATTGGCGAAAAGCCTGGAAGACGCCAGCCGGGAAGACGCGGAGCGCTTGACCCAGATGCACGCTGAAGTCGCCGCCCTGCTAACCCGCTTGGAATCCACGGCGAAGCAAAATGAAAACCTGTACAACTCCCATCGCAAAGTGGAAAAGCGCATGGATGAGCTGTACAACGCAGAAACCACCCGCCGCCAGGAACATGAAGACGCACAGCAAAAGCTGAGCCTGATGCAAGTCGAGAATGAACGCAGCTGGAAGCAGTGGGCTCAGCGCCTGGAAGCGTTCGAGAAGCAGTCCGCCCAAATTCCGCAGCAGCTCAGCTCACTGGAAAGCACCGAGATGGCCGTAAAACGCGCTCAGCGCTCGTTTGAAGACCTGATCGACAAGATCAACCGTCGCATCAACGAGCTCAACGAGATCCAGCGGCTGGGAGACCAGCGCTTCCGCCAGGAATGGTCTACCTTCCAGACCGATGCGCAAAAGCGCTGGTCGAACTTCACCCTAACCCAGGAAGAGCAGCAGCGCGAGCGCGGCCGGCAATATGAAAAGATGAGCGAGCAGGTGCAACGTATGGAAGATACCCTGCGTGAATTGCAGGATGGCCTGCAGCACCTGAATGACCAGTCGGAACGCAACCTGCAGGCGCTGCTGGAACTGGCCCGTGACTCGCTGGCCGAGAACGAGCGCTTTCTAAGCAACTCCCGTTAAGTGATAAAAACGGCGGCCCATGGGCCGCCGTTTTTATTTGGCTTGCAGCAGCCGCGCGATCAGCGCGTCCAATTCCTCATCAGAATAATAGAACAGAGTGATCTTGCCGCCTTTGCCGCTGTGCTGCAGGCTGACCTTGGTGCCCAACGCATCGCGCAGTTCGGCCTGCAGGGCACTCACGTCAGCCGATGGAGGGCGCTTGACCGGCGCGGCGGGCTTGTGGCCTTTGAGCTTACGCACCAGCTCTTCCGTCTGGCGCACGTTGAGGTTTTGACTGAGCACGGTGGCCAAGGCGGCGTTCTGCGCCTTGTCACCGTCCAACGCCTTGAGGGCGCGCCCGTGGCCCTCTGAAATGCGTCCGGCGGCCAGGGCCTGCTTGACCGCCGCGGAAAGCTCCAGCAAACCGATGGTGTTGGTGATGGCCACGCGGCTTTTGCCCACACGCTGGGCAATCAGCTCATGCGAGAGGCCAAAGTCCTTATGCAGCTGCTGATAGGCCTCGGCTGCTTCCAATGGGCTCAGGTCGGCGCGCTGCACATTCTCGATGAGGGCCAGCTCCATCAGGGCCTGGTCGTCCGCCTCGCGCAGCACCACCGGCACATGGGTCAACCCGGCGAGTTTGGCGGCCTGCCAGCGACGTTCGCCGGCGATGAGCGTGTAGCCGTCCCCAGGGCCGCGCTTGACGATCAGCGGTTGGATGACGCCGTGCATGCGGATCGATTCGGCCAGTTCCTGCAACTGCTCCGGCTGGAAGACGGTGCGCGGCTGGTGCGGGTTGGGGCGAATATTTTCCACAGCGGCCTGGTGCACGTCAGACGCGGAGATCTCGCTTTCCCGCGGGATGAGCGCATCCAGGCCTTTGCCCAGTCGCGAGGCCATCAGACGCCCACCTGCACAGCTACACCGTCTTTGCGCAGCAGCTCTTCCGCCAAGGCGCGGTGGGCTTCGCCGCCGGGGGAGTGCGGAAAATAGGCCAGGATGGGCATGCCGTGCGACGGGGCTTCTGCCAGGCGCACGCTGCGCGGAATGATGGCGTCAAAGGTCTGCTGGGGGAAGTGGCGGCGGACTTCGTCGACCACTTCTTGCGAGAGATTGGTGCGGTTATCGAACATGGTCAGCAGCACGCCGCGCACCTTGAGACCAGGGTACAGGGCTTTGCGCACACGCTCAATGGTCTCCAGCAACATGCCCAAGCCTTCCAAAGCCAGGTATTCACACTGCACCGGGATGATCAGGCCATCCTGGGCGGCCACCATGCCGTTGAGGGTCAGCAGGCCGAGAGAGGGCGGGCAGTCGATCAAAATATAGTCATAGCGGTCCTGCAGACCGGCCAGCGCCTTCTTCAACTGCGTCTCGCGCGCCAGGGCATTGACCAATTCGACCTCCGCCCCGGCCAAGGCCGGGGAGGAGGGCAGCAGGGAAAGTTTGAACTGCTTGTTATGCAGAATACTCTCTGCGGCAGGCTTGAGGCCGGTCAGCGCTTCATAGGTGCCGGACTTGACGGTCTGCTTGTCCACGCCCAGGCAGGAGGTGGCATTGGCCTGGGGGTCCAGATCGACCAGCAGCACGCGCTGGCCCAGATCGGCCAGGTAGGCGCCCAGGTTGATGGTGGTGGTGGTTTTGCCCACGCCGCCCTTCTGATTGACAAGCGTGTAAATGCGGGCCATCAAAACGCCTCAGTGAGGCCGGAGCTGAGCAGATCGACGACATCATCCCCGCTGGGCACACCGGCCAAGCCGTGATAGTTTACCGAGCGGGTGGCCAGCTGGCTGGCCAGCTTGGCGGCTTGCAGCGGGTCGGCGTTCTGGTACATGCTTATAAAGAAGGCGGCCGCAAAAACATCGCCGGCCCCGGTGGGGTCCAGCGCTTCGGCCGCAGCGGGCTGCACGCTGAGCTGTTCGCCCTGCGTGTAGATGTGGACGGCCGCCGCGCCGTCGGTGACCACCAGTAGCGGGCAGGCGGCCGCCAGGCGTTCGATCTGGGCCTGGTCGCCGCCCAGGTCCTCGCGGGCCAGCACGCAGGCATCTGCCTGGGCCAGCACGTGCTCGGCTTCTTCCCATTCGGCGCGGTGTACCTGGCCATCCGGCCCCCAGCCGCGCAGCCAGCCTTGCGGGGTCACGCCGAGGAACGAATCATCAAAAAAGGAAAGGATGCGGGCGGAGACTTCCTGCGCCACCGGGGCCAGATGCAAGATGCGCGGGGCGCGCCAGGCCTCTGGAATGAAGTGGAAGTCCAACTGCGGGCCGAGGCTGGGCAGATAGCGCTGAGCGCGGTCGCCGGTGGCGGTGTAGATGTTCTCAAAAGTGCTGCTGCGCTCGGCGCCCAGGTTGAGGATGGGGATGTCCACCAGAGGGCCAAGGGGCAATTCCTCGCCCCAGGCGGTCAGGATGCCCGGCCGCCAGCCAAAGGCTTTGGCGGTAAGGGCCGCATAAGCCGCCGAGCCGCCCAGGCGCGGACCGAGGGCGGTTTGGTCGATGGTGATGTGACCCACGACCAGGTAGTCTATGGCTTCAAAACGGCCCAGGTGATGCATGGCGTGGATTATAGCTGATAGCTGATTGGCTCTTAGTTGCTGGCTGCCTGATAGCGAACAATTGCATAAAAAACCGGGCTAATTTATACTCCTTGCAACTTTGTTTGGGGAATAGCACCTCCCCCGCGCTTCAGCCAGCAAGGGTGGCGTTCTACAAAGCGCACAACAACTTGCTAACAGAATATGCGAAAAACCCTCCGCCCTCCCGCTGGCGTGGCGCTAGTCGTATCCTTGGCTTTGTTGTTCGCCTCACCAGCGCCTGCCGCCGCCGCGCCCGGCCCGCTGTGCTATGTGCGCCCTGGCGGCCCGGGGCCGGATGGGGATTCCTGGGCCACGGCCTATGCCAACCCTCAAGATGCCCTGGCAGACCACAGCTGCACAGAAATCTGGGTAGCTGGGGGCACTTATCTGCCGGACGAATCTGACCCCGGCAACCAAACCCTCAGCTTCGGCCTCAAGACCAGCGTAGAGATCTATGGCGGTTTTGTGGGCACGGAATCCCAGCGGGACCAGCGGAATTGGCTGGCCAACCAAACCATCCTCAGCGGCAACATTGGCGCCCCAGGCGATAACACGGACAACAGCTACCATGTAGTGGTCGGCAACGCCGGCCCTTCCAGCATACTGGACGGCTTCATCATCCGTGACGGCTACGCCCATGGGCTCGGCGGTGGGCATAACCTAGGTGGCGGCATCTTGATAAACAGCGGCAGCCCGACACTACGCAACCTGAGGATCGCAGACAATCAAGGCGCACTCGGCGGCGGCATGTACGTTGGCCAGGGCAACCCGGTGCTTAACCAAGTCATCTTTATCGACAATTCCGCCGACTTTGCAGGGGGTATGTATGCCCAAGAAGGAAGCTCCACGCTGACCGATGTCACCTTTGATAGAAATGAGGCTACCAGCGCGTTGGGCGGCTGGGGCGGCGGTTTGGCGATCGCTACCAGCACGACCAGCGCCACGCTGAACAACGTGACCTTCTCCCGCAACACGGCACAAGGCCCGGGTGGCGGCATGTACAACGGGGGCAATGTCTTGCTGACCAATGTCACTTTCGCTTTCAACGAGTCCGTTTCCGGAGGTGGCGCCTTTCACAATTTGGACAGCGGCGCCACGATCAACCATGCCACCTTTCGGGACAATGACGGCCTGGGCGACAGTCTGATGCTGGAGGCCGGTGCAGTCACCGTGACCAACAGCTTGTTTGGTATCACAACGGCCGCTCACTTCAATTTGACCGGGCGGCAGCCTGGCTGTCATCGACAGCCTGGTGCCGGTGGCCTGCCCGCTGATCGCCGGCTTAGCCTGCACCAACGTAATTGTCGGCGCCACGCTGCTGGGCGCGCTGCAGAACAACGGCGGCTTCACCCAGACAATGCATATTGAGTCTGGTTCGCCGGCGATCGATGCCGGTGGGGTTAACGCCGCTTGCGCCGCCACATAGCAGCGCGGTGTCCCCCGCCCTCAGCTTGCTGCCTGCGACCTGGGCGCCTATGAATTTATTGACCACGCCGCCGGCCCGCGCTGCTATGTGGATGCGGACATTAGCTGGGCGGGCAGCGGCAGTTCTTGGGCCGCCGCCTATCGCGACCTGCAGCATGCCCTGATCAACAGTAACTGCAAGGAAATCTGGGTAGCCGAGGGTACTTACAAGCCGGACAGCGGCACCGGTGACCGCGATATTAGCTTCGTGCTCCCGTTCACCGGAGTGGAGATTTATGGCGGCTTCACTGGCATCGAGACCCTACTGAGCGAGCGCGATTGGCAGGCGAACCCCACCATCCTCAGCGGCGAGATCGGCGCGTTGGGCTCCACGGACAATTCCTACCACGTGGTCATCGTCGGCGGGCCACACCTCCCGATCGTGCTGGACGGCTTCACCATCCGCGATGGCTATGCCGATGGGCCAGGCTTGCATACCGAGGGCGGCGGCATGTATATCGACGGCGGCAGCCCCACGCTCGCCAATCTGATAATTAGGGACAACCATGCGCCCCTGGTCGGCGGCAATGGCGGCGGCATGTTAAATAGTGCGGGCTCTAACCCGGCTTTGGTGAACGTTGCCTTGATTAGCAACACCACTGCTGGACAAGGCGGCGGGATCTACAACCGGACCTCAAACCCCTCCCTTTTGGATGTCACGTTTACCATGAATTCGGCCTTTGCTGGCGGCGGGATGGCCAACCTCAACAGCGACCCGTTTATAGATAACACCACGTTCGATCGAAACAGTGCTGTCAATTCAGGTGGCGGTATCAGTAACCTGAGCAGTGACCCGGTTCTCAACAACGTAACTTTCCACAACAACACTGCGCCCGTTGGAGCCGCCATGGAGAATGCCGGCGGCATGCAGACTTTGAACAATGTGACCTTCAGCGACAACACAGCCTCCCTTCAGGGCGGCGCTATGCGCAATGGTGTCAACAGCAATATGCAAATCAACAACAGCATCCTGTGGGGCAATACACCGGGTGAAATTGTGAGTGTATCTGCTGGAGTGACCCTCACCATCAACGACAGTTTGGTGCAAGGCGGCTGTCCAGTCGGGCTCGGAACCATCACTTGCAGCGGCGCGCGGCTGACTGCCGACCCGCTGCTCGGCCCGCTACAAGACAACGGCGGCCTCACCCACACTTTCGCCCTGGGAGCCGCCTCGCCGGCCATCGACGCCGGCAACAGTTCCACCTGTCTGGCGGCCGACCAGCGCGGCGTGACTCGCCCACAGTACGCTGGCTGCGACATGGGCGCCTACGAATACGATGGCGCGCTGCCGCCGGCAGAGGGCGGGCGCTCCCAACGGGGCAGCAAAGGGATTGACCCGGGCGGCCTGACCCGGCTCGACTTTGGGCGCATTGCGGTGCTGGTGCCTGCCGGAGCGCTTTTTGGCGACGGCCAGGATTGCTCAGTCTCGATAGAGATGCGAGGCGATTCGGCAGAATTCGGCTTCCAGCTGGACGACACGGTCTGGGATGTGAAAGTGCTTTGCAAGGAGCGCCCAGTCAACCTCTTCCAGTTACCGCTCAGCGTATGCATCCGGCCTGTGGATGGCGTGACCGGGGATAAGAACGTTTACCACCGTCACGCCGAAGCTGATTTTGCCCCATTGGCTGGCAGCAACGATCTGCCAGGGTTTGTCTGCGGGAAAACCCGCACGCTCTCACTGTTCACCCTCGGCCAGCTGGCCCTGCCCGCCACCGGCTTTGCGCCGGGTGCGGTCACCCAGATGGCCGTCCAGCCCGTCGAACTGACCTACGCGGCCAGCGACATGACCCTCAGCATCCCCAAGCTGGGCCTGGAGCTGGACATCCTCGGCGTGCCGCAAGGGCCGAACGGTTGGGATGTGAGTTGGCTCTCCACCGACCAGGCGGGCTACCTTTACGGGACCACTTTCCCGACTTGGAAAGGCAACTCTGTGCTCACCGCCCATGTCTGGAACGCGGACAACACCCCTGGCCCCTTCTATGCCCTCAAGAACCTGCAGCATGGCGACCGCTTCAGCATCTCGGCATACGGCCAAACCTACATCTACGAAGTGCGCAGCAACCGCCTGATCAACGAGAGCAATCTGAATGTACTGGCCTCAAGCAGTAACTATTCGCAAATCACCTTGATCACCTGCGAGACCTTTGATGCCGCCAGCGGTGAGTATCTCTATCGGCGGGCGGTGGGGGCGGTGCTGGTGAGCGTTAGCCAATAGTAATCAGCTGTTAGCAATGATGTCTAAGTAGGGCGGCTTGCAAGCCGCCCCAATGATGAACAGCAGGGCCGGTCTGAAGACCGGCCCTTGCTGTTGACTGTGAACTGTAGGCTGTCAACTATTCAAAAAATCGCGCACGATCTGGTTGAAGCGCTGCGGCTGTTCCAGGTTGGGCACATGGCCGGCGCCCTCGATCAATTCCAGCTGGCCGTTGGGCAGCGCGGCGGCCATGGCTTCGGCTTCGCTGTAGGGGATGACCTGATCCTGTGTCCCATGCACCACCAAGGCCGGCATGTGCAGTTCGGGCAGCAGCTGGCTGGCGTCCGGCCGGTCGCGCATGGCGCCCAGGGCGGCCACCACGCCGGCCTGGCTGGCGGTGGCCATGATGGCTTGCAGCTCGACGGCCACCGCGGGTTGCACCGTGTAGGTGTCCGGGGCGAGCAGTTTGGGGAACATGCCCTCAGCGACCACGCCGGGACCCTGCTCTTGCACTTTGGCAATCGTGGCATCCCGCCCGGCCTTGGCTTCAGCGGAGTCGGCCCCAGCCCGGGTGGAGAGCAGCAGCAGCGCGCCGACACGCTCCGGGAATAAGCGGGCGAAGGCCAGGGCGATGTAACCGCCCATCGAAAGCCCACCCACCGCCACCGGTTCCAGAATATCCAGCGCGTCCAGCAGCGCCACGCAATCTTCGGCGTAGCTTTCTACGCTGGCGGCATCCACCGCGGCCGAGTCGCCGAAGCCAGGCAGGTCAGGCGCCAGCAGGCGCGCGCCAAGGGCATCCGACTGGGCCGCCCACATGCGGCTGCTGAACGGAAAGCCGTGAATGAGCAAAAGCGGCTTGCCCGAACCGGTCTCTTCAAAGTGCAAGCTGAGTGTTTGCGTATTTTCCATAAGAAAAGTGTATCCGATTTTGTCAAAAATCAAAAACTTCAAAGTAAATATTAGAATTCATCAGTTTAGTATTGACAAATTCAAAATCATCTTTATAATTTCTCGCATAAGGAGTTAAAAATGTTTATTTCTCTACTTTTGCGCTTTAGATTTCTGTTTTAGCGAATGGCTAAAGAACAATCAAAAGGCTGGCAGCGCCCTTTCTTCCAGGTGTGGACCGGGCAGGCGCTTTCCCTGCTGGGCAGCCAGCTTGTGCAGTTCGCGCTGGTTTGGTATCTAACCCGCCAGACCGGCTCGGCGACCGTGTTAGCCACAGCCACCCTGGTGGCGATGCTGCCCAACATCCTGCTGGGCCCCTTGGCCGGCTCGTTCGTAGACCGCGGCGACCGCAAGCGCATCATGATCGTAGCCGACGCGGCGATCGCCTTGGCCACGCTGGCGCTGGCCGGCCTGTTCGCCCTGGGCTGGGTGCAGATCTGGCACATCTATTTACTGCTGATGCTGCGCGCCCTGGGCGGCGCCTTCCACAGCCCGGCTTTCAGCGCCTCGACCTCGCTGATGGTGCCCAAGGAGCATTTGCCGCGCGTGCAAGGCGTCAACCAAATGCTCAACGGCGGCCTGAGCGTGGTGGCCGCCCCGCTGGGCGCCTTCCTGCTGGAGCTCTTGCCGACGCAGGGTGTGTTGGCGATCGACCTGGTGACGGCGACGGTTGCCATCCTGGCGCTGCTGCCGGTGCGTATCCCGCAGCCAGAGCGCCAAACCCCGGCCAACGCCGAGAAACCCAGCTTCTGGAGCGATTTTCGTGACGGTCTGGACTATGTGCTGGGCTGGCCGGGGCTGCTGATCTTGCTGGTGATGTCGATGCTGATCAACGTGCTGTTCAGCCCGGCCATTTCCCTGATGCCGCTGCTGGTCAGCCAACATTTCCAGCAGGGCGTCCTGCAGCTGGGCTGGCTGCAGGGCATGTGGGGTTTGGGCATCATCCTGGGCGGCCTGGTGCTGGGCGTGTGGGGCGGCTTCAAAAAACGGATTTACACCTCACAGATGGGCCTGCTGGGTCTGGGCCTGGCCTTCGGCCTGACCGGCCTGCTGCCCGCCAGCGGCTTGCAGCCCGCCCTGGGCCTGATCCTGCTGGGCGGTATGATGCTGCCCATGTCCAACGGCTCGTTCTGGGCGGTGATGCAGGCCACCGTGGACCCCGAGCGCCAGGGGCGGGTCTTCGCCCTGGTGATCAGCCTGGCCAGCGCCATGGCCCCGGTGGGCTTGCTGCTGGCTGGGCCACTGGTGGACCAGTTCGGCGTGCCGTTCTGGTACATGCTGGCGGGCAGCCTGTGCGCCATTATGGGCATCCTGGGCTTCCTGCACCCCGCCGTACGCAATTTGGAAGCTGGACGACCGATCCCCTCTGAGGCGGCCAACGCCTCTAGCAAAGGTTAATTGCTGTTATGACAACTGAAACCCGCAATCAGTGGAAACGCCCTTTCTTTCAAGTCTGGATCGGCCAGGCCTTTTCCCTGCTCGGCAGCCAGCTGGTGCAGTTCGCCCTGATCTGGCACCTGACCCGTGAGACCGGTTCGGCCACGGTACTGGCCACCGCCACGCTGGTGGCGATGCTGCCGATGATCCTGATCGGCCCGCTGGCCGGCTCCGTGGTGGACCGCAGCCAGCGCAAGCGCATCATGATCCTGGCCGACAGCGGTATCGCCCTGGCCACGCTGGCCCTGGCGGCCCTGTTCGCCTTCGGTCTGGTCGAGGTCTGGCACATCTATGTATTGTTGATGCTGCGTTCGCTGGGCCAGGCGTTCCATGGTCCGGCGATGACCGCCTCAACCTCGCTGATGGTGCCCAAAGAGCACCTGGCGCGCATCCAAGGCGTCAACCAAATGCTCAACGGCGGCCTCAACATCATCTCGGCCCCGCTGGGCGCGCTGCTGCTGGAGCTGCTGCCGATGCAGGGCGTGCTGGCCATCGACGTGGTCACGGCCCTGATCGCGGTGGTGGCCGTGCTGCCGATCAGCATCCCCCAGCCGGAGCGAAAGCCAAATGGCGCCGACGGCAAGCCGGCCACCTTTTGGGAAGACTTCCGCGAAGGTTTCCGCTATGTGCTCAGTTGGCCGGGCCTGATGGTGGTGCTGATCATGGCGGCGCTGATCAACTTCCTGCTGACTCCGGCCGGGGCGCTGCTGCCCTTGCTAATCACCAAGCACTTTGAAAAAGGCGTGATCGAGCTGGGCTGGGTCAATGCGCTGTGGGGCAGCGGCGTGGTGCTGGGCGGCCTGCTGCTGGGCGTGTGGGGTGGCTTCAAAAAGCGCATCCTGACTGTCTTCAGCGGCCTGGTGTGCCTGGGCCTGGCTGCAGCCGGCATGGGCCTGTTGGCCCCGCAGCACTTCACCTGGCTGCTGGCCCTGTTCCTGATCGAAGGCGTGATGGGGCCGGTGGTCAACGGCTCGCTGGGGGCAGTCATGCAGGCCTCGGTAGACCCCAGCCGGCAGGGCCGCGTCTTCACCCTGCTGACCAGCTTCGCCACCGCCATGACCCCGCTGGGGCTGCTGGTGGCTGGTCCTATCTCGGATGCCTTCGGCATCCAGATCTGGTATCTGATCGGCGGCGGGCTGTGCGCGCTAATGGGCCTGGCGGGTTTCTTCATCCCCAGTGTAATGAACATTGAAGCCGGCCACCCGCAAGAACTGACAAAGCCAATCCCTGAGACCGCGGCGTAACCTCTCCTCCGTTGCAGGCTTAACGCAAAAGCGCCCGTGCCGCCGGGCGCTTTTGCTATGCGTTGAGGGAAATGATCTCGATGGGGATCGGCGCCGGGTGGGTGTCCGGCCGCAGGCGTCCCTGCATGGACCAGGGACCGGTCCAGGTGATCTCCACCGGCAGCAGCTGGCCGTGCAAGGGCTGCTCTGACTGCACGAAGACCAGCTTGTTGGTCGGCGTGCGGCCCTTCCAGCGGCCCTTGACCTCTTCCTCGAAGAGCACTTCAACCGTCTCGCCCAGGTAGCGGGCGTTGATCTCGCTCAGAATGGCTTCCTGCTGCTTGTCCAGCGCGTGCAGGCGGGCCAGCTTCTCTGGCTCAGGCACATTGTCATCCATGCGGCGGGCAGCCACGGTGCCTTCGCGCTCAGAGTAGCGCGCCAGATGCGCCACGTCCAGCTTTAGCTCGCCCAGCAGGTCATAGGTGGCCTGGAACTGCTCGGCGGTCTCGCCGGGGAAGCCGACGATGATGTCGGTGGCGATCGAGACGTTGGGGATGATGGCGCGGATGCGCTCGACCAGGCGGCGGTATTCGTCCACCGTGTAGCCGCGCTTCATGTTGGCCAGCACCTCATCATGGCCGGCTTGCACCGGCACTTCGATGTGCGGCATGACCTTGGGCAGCTCGGCCACGGTATGCAGCAATTCATCGGTCATCCAGTTGGGGTGCGAGGTCAGGAAGCGGATGCGCTGCAGGCCGTCCACCTCATGCACCACGCGCAGCAGGTCCGTCAGGCTGGGCCCGTCGGGCACATCTTTGCCATAGCGGTCCACGATCTGGCCCAGCAGGGTCACTTCGCGCACACCCTGGGCGACCAGGCTGCGGATCTCAGCCACGATCTCGCCCACAGGGCGGCTGCGTTCCACGCCGCGGCGGTAGGGGATGATGCAAAAGGTGCAGGCATGCGAGCAACCGTAGACGATGGGCACATGGGCGCTGATCAATTGGTCGCGCTCCTCGGCCGGCAGGCGCAAATCGCCGTCCATGACGGCGAAGCGCTGCTCGGTTTCGGCCAGCTCGATGAAGCGGCTGTCGTTCTGGGTCAGGTGGGCGACCAGCGGACCGGGGTCAGAGGGCGGCGAGAAAACATCCACAAAAGGCAGCTGCTCGCGCAGGCGTTCCTGCCCCTTGACGCCGACCATGCAGCCCATCAGGTTGATGGTCAGGTTGGGGTTTTTCTGCTTGAGCGGCTTGAGCGAAGTGACCTTGCCCATGGCCTTGTCTTCGGCGCTCTGGCGCACCACGCAGGTGTTAAGCACGATGACCTCGGCGTCCTCGGGGCGCGCAGCGGATTGGTAGCCCAGGCGCTCCAGCGCCGAGGCGACCCGCTGCGAATCGGCCACATTCATCTGACAGCCTTCGGTCCAGATGTGATATTTCATAAGAGGCTGAATTATACAGCGCAGGACAGGCCGCCGCCAATCTGCCTTTAACCTCGGGCGCGTCAGGCTTCGGTACAATGACTGCCATGCAGCTGCGTCGTCGCTGGCCCTTGATCCTGGTCGCCCTGATCGTCCTCCCCATGCTGGTCTACCAAATCCCCTGGGTGAAAACCCGGCTGGAATGGCGCCTGGACCTGGCGCAGGTCTTCGTGCGCAGCCGGCTCAACCCGGTAGGCGAGCTGCCGCCGCCGCAGATCGCCAGCTCCAGCCCAGAGGTGGAGGTGCGTCCCAGCGCCACAGCGCTGCCGCCCAGCCCCACTCCGCTGGCCACGCCCACCCCCTTGCCGCCGAACTTCATTCTGACCCCGCCGGCGCATGAAACCCAGGGGCCGAACAACTGCGGCCCGGCCACGCTGGCCATGTACCTGCGCTACTACGGCTGGGGCGGCGACCAATACACCATCTCAGACGAGATCAAACCGATCTCAGCGGACCGCAATGTGAACGTGGACGAGCTGGACTATTACATCCGCACCCGCGCCGGCTGGCTGAGCACCCTTTTCCGGGTGGACGGCAGTATTACTCTGCTGAAGCAGCTGCTGGCGGCCGGGCTGCCCGTCATGGTGGAAAAGGGCCACATCATCGAGATCGACTACCTGCTGAACGACGACTACTGGAATGGGCACTACGCTCTGTTGACGGGCTACGACGACGCCAGCGGCGAATTCATCTACCAGGACAGCTACAACGGCCCGAACCAACGCATGGGGTACGCGGAGCTGGACATGTGGTGGCAGCAGTTCAACCGGGTGTACACGCTGGTCTACACGCCGGACCGGGAAGCCGATGTGCAAGCCATCCTGGGGGCGGACTGGGATGCGCAGGCCAACCGCCAAAACGCGATGGTAACGGCGCAGTTAGAAGTGGAAAGCCACCCAGAGAACGCCTTCGCCTGGTTCAACCTGGGTATGAACCAGGTCTACTTTGGCGAATTCAACGCGGCGGCGGCCTCGTTCGACCAGGCCCGACTGATCGGCCTGCCGATGCGCATGCTGCGCTACCAGTTCGGGCCTTTCTTCGCCTACTACCACACCAACCGGCAGGACGACCTGAACCAACTGGTGGACTATGCGCTGGCGATCACGCCCAACTCGGAAGACGTGCTGATCTGGCGCGGCTGGGCGCTGCACAAGGAAGGCAACATCAACGCCGCCATCCAGCAGTTCCGCCTGGCGCAGGAAGCCAATCCCAAGTCGATCTACACCGGTCCGGCACTGACTTCGCTAGGCGCCACCCCTTAAGCCAGCAACCCGCTCAGTTCTTATCGGCACCCGCCAGGAAACCTGCCAGACCGGGCTGATCTGGCTATTAACCCTTTGTAAGAAAGCCGGCTTTGCGCCAGCAGCTTCTTGACTGGCTCTCTGGCGCTTGTTAAAATGGCTATTGGCCTTATTTAGCACTCTCGAACCGAGAGTGCTAAATATTGCGACAAACCATGAAAGAACTAAGCGAACGCCAAAAACTGATCCTGGGTCTGATCGTGCAGGACTATGTGGAAGCCGCCCAGCCGGTGGGTTCCAAACGCCTGGTGGACTATTACGGGCTGGACGTCAGCTCCGCCACCGTGCGCAACGAAATGGCCGAGCTGACCGAGAGCGGCTTTTTGCGCCAGCCTTTCACCTCAGCCGGGCGCGTGCCCACCGAGGAGGGCTTCCGTTTCTTCGTCGGCGAGCTGATGCACCGCCAGGAGCTGCCTGCCTCGATCAAGCACACCATCAGCCACCAGTTCTACCAGGCCCGCCATGAAGTGCAGCAGTGGATGCGCCTGGCTGCTTCTGTGCTGGCCAGCCAATCACGCGCCGCGGCGCTGATCACGCTGCCGCAGTCGCAGCAGGTGCGCTTCAAGCACCTGGAGTTGATCCTTACTTCAGGACGCCAGGTATTGATGATCATGGTGCTGGAGAGCGGGCAAGTGCTGCAGCAGATGCTGGCGCTTAAGGAATCCTTTTCGCAGGAACGCCTGAGCAGCATTGCCGACCAGCTCAACGGCTTGCTGCGCGGCCAGGCTGTGGAAGAAATGACGCCGCCGCCCGAGGAACTGGGCACGCTGGCCGCCGAGGTCTTCCGCCTGGTAGGCACTGAGCTGCTGCGCCTGACCAACGGGCACGCCGGCGAGGTCTACCACGACGGCTGGACCAATGTGCTCTCTGAGCCGGAGTTCAGCGAGGGCGATGCCGCCCAGCGCGCCCTGCGCGTGCTGGAGGAACGGCCGCTGCTGGAGAACCTGCTGACCGAAGTGATGAGCGAAAGCCAGATCGGCGGCGTGCAGGTGCTGATCGGCGGCGAAGGCCGCTGGGAGCAACTGCACGACTTCTCGCTGGTGCTGGCGCGCTACGGCGCTCCGGGCACCGCCAGCGGTTACCTGGGCGTACTGGGGCCGATCCGTATGGCCTACGGCCGCGCCGTCTCGACTGTGGATTATGTAGCCGGGCTGCTCAGCGAAGTGGTCTCTGGTTCAATGACCAGTGGTTCAATGAGCAGCGGCTCGATGACCAGCACCAAATCGAAGGAATAGACATTATGGAAGAAACCCAAGAACAACACCCCGAACAAGCCGGCGAGGAGCAGGCCGAGCTGACTGCGCTGCAGGCGCAGTTGGCCGAGGCCGAAGCGCTGGCGGCCCAGAACCTGGAGGGCTGGCAGCGCGCCCAGGCCGAGTTCGCCAACTACAAGAAGCGCCAAAGCCGCGACCAGGAAATGCAAGCCGCAGATATCCGCGGCCGGGTCTTCCAGCGTTTTCTGGAAGTCAGTGATGATCTGGAACTGGCGCTGAAGGCGCGCCCACAGGACGGCGAAGGCGCCGCCTGGGCGCAGGGTATCGAGCTGATCTACCAGAAGCTGATGACCTACCTGCAGGCCGAGGGTTTGACACGGGTCTACCCGCTGGGGGAAACCTTCGACCCCAACCTGCACGAAGCCCTGAGCCAGGAAGAAAACAGTGAATACCAGAGCGGCACGGTCAGCGAAGTGCTGCGCCCCGGCTACCTGCTGGGCGAGCGCGTGCTGCGCCCTGCCGTGGTGAAAGTCGCAAAATAATTCGAGGAGAGAGCAATTATGGCAAAAATCATTGGCATTGACTTGGGCACCACCAACTCGGTAGGCGCCGTGATGGAAGGCGGCGAGCCGGTGGTGATCCCCACCGCCGAAGGCGACCGGCTGGTGCCCTCGGTAGTGGCGATCAACAAGAATGGCGAACGCCTGGTGGGCCGCGCCGCCCGCAACCAAGCGGTGGTCAACCCGGAGAACACGATCTATTCGATCAAGCGTTTTATGGGCCGCAAGTACGATGACCCCGAGACCGCCAAGGCGCTGGAAGTGGTGCCCTACAAGATCGAGAAGGGCGGCAACGACGGCATTGAAGTGCAACTGGGCGGCAAGCAATACACGCCGCCAGAAGTCTCGGCGATGATCCTGGCCAAGATCAAGGCCGACGCTGAAGCCTACCTGGGCGAAACGGTGACCCAGGCCGTGATCACCGTGCCCGCCTACTTCAACGATGCCCAGCGCAACGCCACCAAGGACGCCGGCAAGATCGCTGGCCTGGAAGTGCTGCGCATCATCAACGAACCTACCGCCTCTTCCCTGGCCTATGGCCTGGACAAGAAGAAGAACGAGATCATCGCCGTCTACGACCTGGGCGGCGGCACCTTCGACATTTCGATCCTCGACGTGGGCGACGGCGTCTTCCAGGTGCGCAGCACCTCGGGCGACACTTTCCTGGGCGGCGACGATTTCGACCATCGCATCATCAACTACCTGGCGGATGAGTTCCAGAAAGAGCAGGGCATCGATCTGCGCAACGACCGCCAGTCGCTGCAGCGCCTGAAGGAAGCCGCCGAAAAGGCCAAGATCGAACTGTCCACCCTGCAGCAGACCGAGATCAACCTGCCTTATGTCACCGCAGACGCCTCCGGCCCCAAGCACCTGGTCACGCAGCTGACCCGCGCCAAGCTGGAGCAGCTGACCGGCGACCTGATCGAGCGCTCGCTGGGGCCGGTGCGCCAGGCTTTGAAGGACGCCGACCTGCAGCCCAGCGAGATCAATGAAGTGGTGCTGGTGGGCGGCATGACGCGCATGCCCGCCGTGCAGGAAGCGGTCAAGAAGCTCTTCGGCAAGGAACCGCACCGCGGCGTGAACCCGGACGAGGTCGTCGCTATCGGGGCGGCGATCCAGGCCGGCGTATTGGGCGGCGACGTCAAGGACATCCTGCTGCTGGACGTGACCCCGCTGACCCTGTCCATCGAAACCCTGGGTGGGGTGGCCACGCCGCTGATCGAGCGTAACACCACCATCCCGACCCGCAAGAGCCAGATCTTCTCCACGGCGGCGGACAACCAAAACCAGGTGGAGGTCAACGTGCTGCAGGGCGAGCGCCCCATGGCGGCGGACAACAAGTCACTGGGCAAGTTCGTGCTGGACGGCATCCCGCCCGCGCCGCGCGGCGTGCCGCAGATCGAAGTGACCTTTGACATTGACGCCAACGGCATCCTCAACGTGACCGCCGCGGATAAAGCCACCGGCAAGAGCCAGCACATCACCATCACCGCCTCCTCCGGCCTGTCGGACACCGAAGTCGAGCGTATGCGCAAAGAAGCTGAAAGCCACGCCGAAGACGACAAGAAACGCCGCGAGCTGGTGGAAGCCCGCAACAACGGCGACAGCGCGGCCTACACGGCCGAAAAGGCTGTGAAGGACCTGGGCGACAAAGTCACCGCGGAACGCAAGCAAGAGATCGAAGACGCGGTGGCCAAGGTGCGCGCCGCCCTGGCGGGTGAAGACTCGGCGGCGATCAACGCCGCCAGCGAAGCCCTGATGGAACTGGTGCAGAAACTGGGCGCTGAAGCCTACCAGCAAGCCGGCCCAGCCGCCGAGGGCGACGCCGGAACGGGCAATGGCTCCTCCGGCGAAGATGATGTGGTCGAGGGTGAGTTCAAAGAGGCAAGTGATCAGTAATCAGGAAACTGTGACAGGGCAGTGGCCACGGCCATTTACACCTGATCCCTAATTCCTGATCCCTGCGCATACCATGGCCAGACGCGACTACTACGAAACCCTCGGGGTGGCCCGGGGCGCCTCGCCGGAAGAGCTGAAATCCGCCTTCCGGCGCTTGGCGCGCCAGTACCACCCCGACGTGAACAAATCTCCGGACGCCGAAGAACGCTTTAAGGAGCTCAACGAGGCCTATGCAGTGCTGTCTGACGAGCAAAAACGGGCCGCCTACGACCGCTTCGGCCACGCCGGAGTGGACGGCATGGGCGGCATGCCGGACTTCACCAATGTGGATCTGGGCGACATCTTCGAGGAGCTGTTTGGCAGCGCATTCGGCCGCCGCTCGGCGCAGGCGCGCAACGCGCCGCGCCGCGGGGCCGACCTGCAATACAATCTGGCGCTGGAATTCGAAGAAGCCGTCTTTGGCGTAGAGAAGGAAATCGAGTTCCCGCGTGACGAGCCGTGCTCGCACTGCTCAGGCGAAGGGGCGGAGCCGGGCACCAGCAAGAGCAGCTGCGCCACCTGCGGCGGCCGCGGCGAAGTGCGCCAGAACCGCCAGACCTTCTTCGGCAACATGGTGCAGGTGACCACCTGCCCAGAGTGCCGCGGCAGCGGCGAGATCATCGCCACGCCCTGCCGTCAGTGCAGTGGGCGCGGCCTGGAACGCAAGATGATCAAGCGCAAGGTGGATATCCCCGGCGGAGTGGACAGCGGCACTCAGGTGCGCCTGAGCGCCGAGGGCCAGCCGGGCATCAACGGCGGCCCGCAGGGCGACCTGTACATTGCCATCCGCGTCAAGGACCACCAATACTTCCAGCGCCGCGAGAACGACATTCTGCTCGACCTGGACGTGAACATCGCCCAGGCCACGCTGGGCGCCGAAGTCGAAGTGCCCACCGTGGACGGGCCGGCGATCCTGAGCATCCCGGCCGGCGTGCAGCCGGGCAAGCTGCTGCGCATGCGCGGCAAAGGCGTGCCGCACCTGCGTGGCGGCGGGCGCGGCGACCAACTGGTGATGGTGGATGTGGCCATCCCCACCAAGCTGAGCGCCGAGCAGCGTGCGCTGTTTGAGCAGCTGGCCAGCACGATGGGCACCGAAGTGAAACCCAAGGAGAGCGGCGGCTGGTTGGAGAAGCTGCGCGAAGCCTTTGGCGGCTAGGGCTCAAAGCCTCCCAGGTTGGCCACCACTTCGGCCGGCTCTGGAGTTGCTGAAAGCAATGTGGCCCGACGCAGTGATGCTTGGGCCAGCGCGTAAAATGCGGTTAGAAAATACAGCCCGGCCCCCAGCAAGTAGACTGCCCGGATAGCGATCAGGTCCGCCAGCCCGGCCAGGAGCAGCCCAGCCACCATAAAGGCCAGGTTGGCCAGCATCTGGCGGGTGGCATACACCCGGCCCAGCACCTCGCCTTTGATCGTGGCCTGCAGCAGCGAATCCTGTGCCACATCGCGCAAGGCCATCGGCAGTCCGTAGAGCAGCATGACCAGCAAGGCCAGCCAAATATTGGCGGTCAGCGCGTAGATAACGGTCAAGAGCGCCATCAGCAGCGCATTGATGATGACCACCCAACCGGGTCGCTTTCCCAAACGGTTGGCAAAAGCCACTGCGATCGCGGCGCCAATGATATTGCTGCCGAAGTAGACCGCATTCTGATAGCCGAAGAATTCCTCGCCGACCTTCAAGCCTTCTATAGTAAAGGCCAGCATCAGCGCCGCCGTCCAAATCGCATGGGGCCAATGCTCCAGGAACTCCATGGTGATCAATGAGCGGGCCAGATCATGCTGGCGCAGATAGGCCAAACCGGAGCGGATCGAACGCCAGATCGGTTCAGCGTTTTTGCGAGCCTGCTTGGCGACCAGGCCGGGGGCAACCACGATGCGGCTGACCAACAGGGCGGCCAAGAGGAAGAGCACCAGATTGATGGCCACAATCGTCGATAAGCCAAATTGCAAGATCATGATCCCGCCCAAGCCATAGCCAAGCGCCATGACGGCATAATTCGTACTGTGGATCAAGCTGTTGGCATGGACAAGCGCGGCTTTATCCACCAGCGTGGGCAGCATGGAAAGCATGGCTGGCTTGTAAAAGGCGTCGGTGAGCGACAAACCTGCCACCACCATATACGCCAACCAAATATTCAGGACCTCGCCCATAAGCAGCGTAGAGATGCCCACCAGCAGCGCCTGCGCCAGGGCGACGCCGACCAGCATGATTTTACGCGGATAACGGTCCACCAGGGCGCCGGCCAGCTGCCCGACCAGCACATACGGCAGTGAAGTGGCCACCAAAACCCCAGCCGCTTGCAAGGTGGAACCGGTTTGTTCGAAGATCACAACCACAACACCGATCTTGTAAAGCTGAACGGCAAATGTCGAAGCGATCTGCGCCAACCAAAGAAAAACAAACGAACCTTTGCGTAACAGTGTTAAATACATTCCGAAAGAGCCTCACTGCAAGTGATCAGCGACAAAACCAAATCCCGATCTGGCCGCGAGTGGATGGTACCAGCAGACCGGGATGAGACGCTGCCTGAAAAATTGAAGGGCAACTATACGTTATACTGCGCGCGGTGAGCACCACTCCCACTTCCTGGCTGCGCATCTCGCTCGAAGTAGACCCCGAACTGGCTGAAGCCGTCTCCGAAGTGCTGGCTCGGCACCTGCCGGGCGGCGTCGCCATCGAGAGCACGGCTATCACTGCCAATGCCGAAGATGAGGGCCACCCCATCGGCCCGCTGCGCGTGCTGGGCTACATCCCACACGACGCTCATACCGAAGAAGTGCGTAGCCAGATCGAGCAAGGCCTGCGCTACCTGGCAATGATCCAGCCCCTGCCGGACCCAAGCTACGAGACCATCCACGAACAGAACTGGATGGAATCCTGGAAGCAGCACTACCACCCGCTGAGCATTGGAGAGCGCCTGGTGGTGCTGCCCGCCTGGGTAGAGATGGACACTGCCGGTCGCGTGGCGGTGCGCATCGAGCCGGGCATGGCCTTCGGCACCGGCGTGCACCCCACCACGCAGCTCAGCCTGGAGCTGCTGGAAGCGCACCTTCAGCCTGGCGATGCGCTGATCGATATTGGCTGCGGCTCGGCCATTCTGGCGATCGCCGGGGGCAAGCTGGGCGCCGCCCCAGTGCTGGCGGTGGACAACGACGCCAGCACCATGGACAATGCCCGCCACAATATCGCACTCAACAAAGCCGAGGTTGAATTAGGGGTGGGCTCCGTGGCCGAGGTGTTGGCCGGTCACTTCGGCCTGCAACAGGCCGAAGTGGTGGTGGCCAACATTCTGGCGCCGGTGCTGGTGCGCCTGCTGGACGCTGGGCTGCACAAGCTGCTCAAACCGGGCGGCGTGCTGGTGCTCTCTGGTATTCTGGCGGAGCAGGAACCTGACCTGCGCGCCGCCCTGGCGGCGGCCGGCCTGCAAATTACGGCCGAGCGCCGCAGCGGCGATTGGCTGGGGCTGGCCGCAAAAGTATAAGCAGTAGCGGCCCTTACGAAACCGCACCTACACGACTAAGAGCAAACGGTCAACTAGCGCTGCAGCCAGCGGTCCAGGCCGTCTGGCAGTTGGTAGCCCGCCAGCGCATCCAGTAACGCATCCGGCTCCGCAGACTGGAAGTACAAACGCTGGTGCTCCCAGAAGGTGAAGCCTTCTTTATTGGCGTGCTCCATGAAAACCAGCAAGTGGTCGAAATAGGCATAGGCGTTGAGAAAACCGATCGGCTTGGCATGCAAGCCGATCTGCGCCCAGGTGAGTGCCTCAAAGACCTCCTCCAGCGTGCCGAAGCCGCCGGGCATGGCCACAAAGGCATCTGAAAGCTCGATCATGCGCGCCTTGCGGGCGTGCATGCCGTCCACCAGCTCCAGGCGGGTCAGGCGCTGGTGGGCCAGCTCCGGCTTGTTGAAGTTGAGCGGCAGGATGCCGGTCACCTGGCCGCCCGCCTCCAGGGCTGCGTCAGCCACGGCGCCCATCAGGCCAGTGCTGCCGCCGCCGTAGACCAGTTCCAGCCCGCGGCCGGCGATGGTGCGGCCCATGGCGCGGGCGGCTTCAATATATTTGGGCGGCACTTCGTCCGAAGAACCACAATAGACACATACGGATTTCATTTCGTCTCTTCCTCTTCTTTGGCGATTTGTAATAATTTCTGATCCTCTGCGCTCAGCGCCATGCGCGCCAGCAGATCGGGCCGGCGCTGGGCGGTGCGCAGCAGCGCCTGGCCGCGGCGCCAGCGCTGGATGCGGGCGTGGTCGCCGGAGAGCAGCACCGGCGGCACGCCCCAGCCGCGGAATTCCGGCGGCCGCGTGTAGTGCGGGTGCTCCAGCAGCCCGGTGGCGTGCGAGTCGCTGGCGGCACCCTGCGGGTCGCCCAGCACGCCGGGCAGGCACCGCGCCACGGCGTCGATCAACGCCAGGGCCGGCAGCTCGCCGCCGGTGAGCACAAAATCGCCCAGCGAGATCTCATCGGTGGCCAAGTGCTGGCGCACGCGTTCGTCCACACCCTCGTAGCGCCCGCAGAGCAGCGCCAGCCGCGGCTGCCGGCTCAATTCTTGCGCTACAGCCTGGCTAAATGGCCGCCCTTGGGGAGTGAGCAGGATGACCGGCACCGCGGGCGCCAGGCCCAGCACGGCTTCCACGGCGGCGAAGAGCGGCTCGGGCTTCATCACCATGCCGCCGCCGCCGCCGTACGGCTCATCGTCGGTGACCTGGTGTTTGTCCGTGGCGTAGTCACGAATGTTGTGCAGAATTACCTGCAGCCGGTTGGCCTGGCGGGCCCGGCCCAAAATGCTGGTCCCCAGGTAGGTTTCAAACAATTCTGGGAACAAGGTGAATACATCGAATTGCATGCGCTCATTCTATCAGCGCCAAGACCTGCGGGTTTTTGATCAGCCCCGGTCACAATCTCATAAGGTTCTCATAGCCTTTTCTTGACGGGCAATTCCTGCGGCCAGTACAATCGCGGCATGTATCTTCGTGGCAGTCGCTGGCATATGCAGCGCCAACGTAAACAGCGCCGGGTGAATCCGGCGCTGATTGGGTTGGTGTTAATGCTGGCGGGGGCGGCCTGCTACTTCAACCAATATGTGGTGCCGGCCCTGCCCCTGCCCCAGGAACCCACGCTGATCCCCACGCAAGACCCTGAATCCTATGTGAGTGCGGCAGACGCCTATTTCAATGAAGGCAACCTGCTGCAATCGATTGCCTCCTACGAACAAGCCATCATGGCAGACCCGGCCAACCCGGCCGTTTACATCGCCCTGGCTCGCGTGCAAATGCTGGCCGGGCGGCCAGAGGCGGCCCAAACCAGCGTGAGCAACGCGCTGCTGCTCAGCCCGGACAACCCCACGGCCCTGTCCATTCTGGGCTGGGCCTTGAATGCGCTAGACAACGAACCCGGGGCGGAAAGCGCCCTGCGCCGCGCCCTGCAGCTGGACCCCAACCAGCCGCTGGCCCACGCATTCTACGCCGAGGTG
Organism: Anaerolineales bacterium; assembly: GCA_019637805.1. Classification (NCBI taxonomy): domain Bacteria; kingdom Bacillati; phylum Chloroflexota; class Anaerolineae; order Anaerolineales; species Anaerolineales bacterium. Next base: position 441,948 of record JAHBVB010000001.1, read on the forward strand.
CTGGCCGACCAACAGCTGTACGAACAGGCCGCCGAAGAGTCGCGCATCGCGGTGGAACTGGCCGGCGACCTGCTGGAAGTGCGCCGGGCGCGCGGCTACGTACTGGAACTGACCGGCAACTACCCTGAAGCCGCCTTCCAATATGAAGCCGCGCTGCAGATCAACGACCGGATTGCCGGCCTGCACCTTTCTCTGGGACGCGTGTACCGCGCCATGGAACGCTACGAAGACGCCATCAACCAGTTCGTCGTGGCTGACTCGCTCAACCCGAACGACCCCCTGCCCAACACCTACACCGGGCTGATCTACATCACCACCGGCGAATTCGGCAAGGCCGTGCAAGCCATGCTGCAAGCCGCATCCGAAGAGCCATCCAACCCCTACCGGCATGCCAACCTGGGGGTGGCCTATTACCGTAACCGCCAGTCCGAAGAAGCCTTGCAAGCGCTGGAGCTGGCGCTGCGCGGCGGCACGGACGACAAGGGCAATGTGGTGCCCGGCCTGGCGTTGGATGCGCCCGATGTGGTCTCGTATTACTACATCTACGGACTGCTGCTGGCCCGCGCCCAGCGCTGTTCTGAGGCACTGCCGGTCTCCCAAGCGCTGATCGCCGCTGTGCCAGACAATCAGGTGGCGGTGGACAACGCCAATGAGATGGTGCGCATCTGCGAAGAAGGCGCCAGCCTGCCAACCGTCACACCACTGGCCGACCTGGCTGCACGCGCCGGGGGGTCTTAGCCATGCGCGTCCGCCAACGCCAGAATCTGTTCCACTCCCCCGGGCCGCGCTCCAACCCATACCGCATGATGTTTTGGGCCGGGCTGATCATGGCCGGGCTGTTCATGCTGCAGGGTTTGAACACTGGTCGCTACCAGCCGCTGTTCGTGCCCACTCCCACGGCTACCCGCAGCGCCGCCTCTTATCGTGAAGAAGGCAGCGCCTTCTTTAATGCGGGCAACTTAGACAGCGCCATCCAGGCCTATCAGGACGCCTTGACCGAGAACCCGCAAGACTATTTGGGCTGGACGGAACTGGCCCGCATCCAGGCCTACTCCTCGGCCCTGCTGACCCAGGACCGCCGGCGTGAGCGCTTGGCGGAGGCCCTGCAAAGCATTGACCGCGCCGTGGAAATTGCGCCGGAATACAGCACCGGCCATGCGGTGCGGGCCTTTGTGCTCAACTGGAGCGCAGGGGCCGCCGGCAACGCGGCTGACTACCAGGCCTTCATCGCCCAGGCCAGCATCGAGGCGGTGCTGGCCCTGCAACTGGACAGCCGGGATGTGCTGGCGCTGGCCTACCAAGCCGAGATCTTCGTAGACCAGCAGCAATACGACCAGGCCTTCCAATATGCGGAACGGGCTCTCTCGCTGGACTCGCGCTCCTTCGACACCCTGCGGGTCAGCGGCTATGTGCGCGAGGCCAGCGGCAATTACGCCGGGGCGATCGAACGCTACCAGCAAGCAGTGGAAGTGGCCCCCAACCAAACCTTCGTCTACATCCGCATCGGGCAGAACTACCGTGAACTGAGCCTCTACGACCAGGCGCTGGACTACTTCGACCGGGCCGCCACGATCAACGCCGCCCTGGGCATCAGCGACCCGTTGCCCTACATCGCCATCGCCAAGACCTATTCGCGCATGGGCGAATTCTTCGCCGCGGCGCTGAACGCTGAGCGCGCCATTGACCTGGACCCCACCAATGCCGATTGGTACGGGCAGCTGGGCATCATCTATTTCCGCTCGCGCAACTACGAAAGCTCCATCCCGGTGTTGGGCTGCGCGGTGAACGGCTGTTCGGACGTGCAAAACAGCCTGGACAGTTTGGGCCGCTGGACGAATTCTGTGCAGGGCATGCCGCTGGATGACAACACCCTGGTCTACTATTACACCTATGGCTCGGTGCTGGCTGCCCTGCAGGACTGCCCCACCGCCATGCCGATCCTGGACGAGCTGCGCGAGACTTATGCGGGCGACTCGATCGTGATGGGCATTGTGCAGCAAAACTACGCCATCTGCGGCCAGCCTCTGGCCGGCGGCTAAGCTCCGTCAGAATTTTGTAAGAAAATCCCGGGGGCCTTGACCTGCGCTTGACGCCTTACCCAAAAATGGTATGATTGCCGCAATTAGCACTCTTTCGACATGAGTGCTAATGTTGCGTAAGCACACAAATCCATATCACATAGAGCAAACCGCTCAACTTTAGGAGGCATTGCATGGCTAGTACCCTCAAACCGCTCGCGGACCGCGTGTTGGTGGAGCCGATCGAGGACGAAGAGGTCACCGCGGGTGGCATCGTCCTGCCGGAGACCGCCAAAGAGAAGCCGCAGCGCGGCAAGATCTTGGCCGCTGGCCCCGGTGGCCGCGACGAAAATGGCAAGCCGGTCGAAATGGAAGTGGCCGTGGGCCAGACCGTGTTGTTCGCCAAGTATGCGGGCACCGAGATCAAGGTCGATGGCAAGAAGCTGTTGATCTTGCGCCAATCCGACGTCTTGGCCGTTGTCGAAGGCTAAAAAAAAGCACTTATATCTTTCCCAAGGAGACACTAATCTATGGCAAAACAACTCGCCTTTTCTGAGGAAGCTCGCCGCCACTTGCTGGCCGGCGTGAACGCGGTGGCTGAGGCTGTGGTCACCACGTTAGGACCCAAGGGCCGCAACGTGGCCCTGGACCGCAAGTTCGGCGCCCCCACCATCACCCATGATGGTGTGACGGTGGCCAAGGAAGTGGAGCTGGAGAACCCGTTCGAGAACATGGGCGCCCAGCTGCTGAAGGAAGCCGCTTCCAAGACCAACGACATTGCCGGCGACGGCACCACCACCAGCACCCTGCTGGCGCATGCCATCGTGACTGACGGCATGAAGAACCTGGCGGCCGGCGCCAACCCGATGATGCTCAAGCGCGGCATTGAAGCGGCCACCCGCGCCGTTTCCGAAGAGATCAAGAAGCAAGCCATCAAGATCGAGAACAAAGAAGGCATTGCCAACGTCGCCTCCGTGTCCGCCCAGGACCGCGAGATCGGCAACTTGATCGCTGAAGTCTTTGACAAGGTCGGCAACGACGGCGTTATCACTGTGGAAGACTCCCAGGGTCTGCAGTTCGAAACCGAATACGTCGAAGGTATGCAGTTCGACCGCGGCTACCTCTCCGCTTACTTCGTGACCAACCCGGAGAACATGGAAGCCATCATCGAAGACGCCAATGTGCTGATCTACGATAAAAAGATCTCCGCCGCCCAGGACATGGTGCCGCTGCTGGAGAAGCTGGTGCAGACCGGCAAGCGCAACCTGCTGATCATCGCCGAGGATGTGGACGGCGAAGCGCTGGCCACTCTGGTGCTGAACAAGCTGCGCGGCATGCTAAACGTGCTGGCGGTCAAGGCCCCTGGCTTTGGCGACCGCCGCAAGGCCATGCTGCAGGACATCGCCATCTTGACCGGCGCCACCGTGATCTCGGAGGAAGTCGGCCGCAAGCTGGAAACCGCCACCATCGAGGATCTGGGTAAGGCCGAGAAGGTCGTCTCCGACAAGGACAACACCACCATCGTCGGCGGCAAGGGCGACCCCAAGCGCATCGCCGCCCGCGTGGAAGAGATCCGCGTGGAGAAGGACAACAGCACCAGCGACTACGACAAAGAGAAGCTGGACGAGCGCCTGGCCAAGCTGGCCGGCGGTGTGGCCATCATCCGTGTTGGCGCCGCCACCGAGACCGAGCTGAAGGAAAAGAAGCACCGTGTGGAAGACGCGGTATCCGCCACCCGCGCCGCTTTGGAAGAAGGCATTGTGCCCGGCGGCGGCGTGGCTCTGTTGAACGCCCGCGCCGTGCTGGACAAGGTGAAGGTAGACGATGAGGACTCCAAGATCGGCGTGCAGATCGTGCGCCGCGCCCTGGAGCAGCCCATGCGCCGCATCTCCCAGAACGCCGGCCAGGACGGCTCGGTGATCGTCGATGGCGTACTGCGTGAGCAGGAAGCCAAGAAGAGCAAGAGCATCGGCTACGATGTGATGGAAGAGACCTTCGTGGACATGGTTGCCAAGGGCTGGATCGACCCGGCCAAGGTGACGCGTGGCGCGCTGGAGAATGCCGCTTCCATCGCGGCCATGATCTTGACCACTGAGGCCCTGATCACCGACAAGCCCGAGGAGCACCCGGCCCCCGCCCCTGGCGGCGGCCACATGCCGGAATACTAAACCAACAGCTTCGCCGTTGGTTTTGGCAAAAGCTTCGCTTTTGCCGCAGCCCGATTATCAAAAAAGCCTCGCGAATGCGGGGCTTTTTTTTCTTCGGCCAACAGTTTGGGATTATACTGCCGCCTGTAAATGAAAATTCAACGACATCTGCTGTTTGCAATTCTTGCAGTTTCCCTCATCAGCCTGGCAGTAGCACTGAGCTCTGCCTCAGCCGCGCCTCTGTTTGCGCCAGTGCGACTAAACTTGGATTCCAGCGGCAATGTGGGCAACAATCCCTGGTTGGCGCTGGACGCCTACCAACGGCCGGTAATCGCATACACAGATACGACTGGCACGGCTCTCAAGCTGGTCTACTGCGATAACCCGGTGTGCAGCTCCCGGACCATCAACGTAGTGGATGATACGGGCACAGGCAATAGTGCTGTATTACAGCTCAACGCCGAAGGTTTGCCCGTGATCAGCTATCACCGCGGCGGCAGGATGTATATTGCCTTTTGTAGCACGCCAACTTGCGAGCCAGGCAGCGTGACAGTGAAGGCACTACACGACCTTGCCGGCGCCAACAGCATTCGACTATCCATGCTGTTGGATGCAGACGATAGACCCATTAGCGCTTACACGTATTCGGGCGGCGGGGTTGCCGGCTTGTGGGTGGCCTATTGCAATGATTCTGAATGCGATTCCATAACCCGCACGCGCGTAGTGGAGGGAGGGGGAACTAATTACACCTCAATGAAGCTCAACTCCATTGGCAACCCAGTAATTGCCTACAACACAACAACAGGGGCGCGTCTGCTCACCTGCACCGCGCCTGATTGCAGCACAGCTGATACCCCCGTGGTGTTGCATTCTAGTAGCCAGACCAGGTACATCTCCCTGGAACTGGATGCAGCCGGCATACCGCGGGTGGTCTTCTTTGACAATCAAAGTCCGTCGACGAGTATCCGAATGGTGCGCTGCAACGATATTGCTTGCTCTTCTCTAGCCACCACGGTCAACTTCGCTGGTACCGCCACGACGTCTTACACGTCGCTGGTCTTTAATAGCAGCGGTCACTCAGTGTTTACCTCTTCGGAAACTTCTGGCGGCAATCCCGGCTTGAGGATTACACGTTGTACAAATACCACCTGCAGCCCCGTCCCTACTGCCAGCTCGCTGCATGACAATATAGGCTCCCTTGGCAACAGTCTTCAGTTGGACTGTGCTGGCAACCCCGTGGTGGCTTACTACAACCTCACCGCCGAGGATCTTCGGTTGTATGTTGACAACGCCAGCGCCTGCGCCGCCACCCCTGTGCCTGCGTTCAGAGGCACGCCTGAGGCCACCGGCCCGCTGGAGTTTAGCGGGGCCGCGGGTAGTAGCCCTCAGATCAGCATCGATATCCATAACATCGTCCACGCTACCCAGCTGGATGTTGACCTTGTGAGCATCAGCGGTGGCTACAGCATCGTCTCCGGCCTGCCCATCGATGACCTGGCCGCCAGCGACCCGGCCGCCACCATCACCGTGCAATGTGATAGCGCCCCACAGGCTCTCGGCACGCTCGTTTTGGCCACCAACGACCCGGTGGTGCCCACTGTGACCTACGACCTCACTTGCACGGCGCTCGTGCCCGAGTTCAACGGCTCCCCCACTGCGCCCGGCCCACTGGCCTTTGTTGACATAGCGGCCGCCACCCCTCAACTCACTGTTCAAGTGACCAACACAGGGGATACCGGTTCCCAACTGGATGTCAGCCTGGCGAGCATTACCACCCCCGGCTACAGCATCGTTTCCGGCTTGCCAATAGACGACCTGACCACGATTGGAGGCTCGGCGACCATCACCGTGCAATGCGATAGTGTGCCGCAATCGTCGGGCACGCTGGTGCTCAGCACCAACGACCCGGCCAACCCCACCGTGACCTACAACCTGACCTGTACCGCTCCTGCATCGGGCGGCGACTCTGGCTCGTCGTCCGACGGTGTCGGCGCCGTTTCTTCCGCCAGCAAGCCCATAGCCCCTAGTGGGGTCACCACCCTGCAGCTGGGCCGTCTGCTCGTCTCGCTGCCGGCCTCCGCCATTCCGCCCGGCCAGACCGGCTGTGAGATCGCCGTCAAAGAACAGGGCAGTTCCGGCGAATATGGCTTCTCGCTGGACGATCTGGTCTACGACGTCAAAGTCTTCTGCGACAGCGGCGAACTCAACATCTTCCTGGACGCGCTGACCGTCTGCATCCGCCCCTCAGATGGCGTGCCGGGCGACAAGAACGTCTACCACCGCCATGCGGGCCAGGACTTCCGGGCCATCAATGGTGGCTCCGGGCCTGCAGGCTACGTCTGCGGGCAAACCCGCACGCTCTCGCTGTTCACCCTCGGCCAATTGGCCCTGCCCGCCACCGGCTTCGCGCCGGGCGTGGTCACCGACTTGGGCGCGCCTTCTGTAGCCTACGCCGCGTCTGACTTGACCCTGAGCATCCCCAAGCTGGGCCTCAACCCGGACATCCTCGGCGTGCCGCAAGGACCCAACGGCTGGGATGTAAGCTGGCTTTCATCGGGGCAAGCCGGTTATCTCTACGGCACGGCCTTCCCCACCTGGGCAGGCAACTCGGTTTTGACCGCCCATGTCTGGAACGCCGACAATACGCCGGGGCCGTTCCATGCTCTCAAGACCCTCCAGCACGGCGACCGCTTCACCATAGCCTATGGTGGCAACACCTATACTTACGAGGTGCGCAGTAATCAGCTAGTGCTGCCCAGTAGCCAGCGCCCGCTGGCGGAGAGCGAGTACAGCCAAATCACCCTGGTCACCTGCGAGAGTTTCGACCCCGCCACCGGCGACTACCGCTACCGCCGCGCCGTGCAGGCCGTACTGGTGGACGTGTACTAGCATTTGTTTACTGCGGCATTGTCAGTTGGCGTACAAGGCGTTTGACGTAGGCATCAAATTCCTTATACTTACCGAAACTGGATGCACGTCATTTCAGCACCGTCTCGCTCCGCTTGTTTCACATTGCTTGCCGTCTTCACGCTGGTGGTCGCCGCCTGCGGTGGCGGCAGCAGCAACATCAGCGAAGACGATATTCTCGCCACCCACACCGCGCTGCGGACCGAGCAGGCGGCTGGCTGGAATATCACCCCAACGCCACTTCCCACGGCTGTGCCCACCGCTGGCACCGCAGCCACCGCGCTAGCTCCCTGGCTAGATGTGTTGCAGGCGGTGGATAGCCCCCGCAGCGTCGGCCGCTACAGCTCGTTGGCGCTGGATGCGGCGGGCAACCCGGTCATTAGCTACTACGATGCCTCCAATATGGATCTCAAGCTGGCCTACTGCCGGGATGCAAACTGCAGCTCCGCCGTGCTCAGCACCGTGGCCAGCAGCGGCAGGGTGGGCGAATACACCTCGCTGGTGTTGGATGCAACCGGCAAGCCGGTTATCAGCTATTACGACGATGCCGAACGAGACCTCAAGTTGGCGCATTGCAACGACCCTAACTGCGTGACGGCTGTGCTCAACACCGTGGATAGCGAAGGGGAAGTGGGCCAGCACACTTCGCTGGCGCTGGACGCAGCTGGCAACCCGGTCATCAGCTACTATGACGGCACAAACTACGCGCTCAAACTGGCCCATTGCACAGACCCAGTATGCAGCTCGGTGATCATCACTGTCGTTGATGGTGAGGCCAGGGTGGGTGAATACAGCTCGCTGGCCCTGGATGCAGCGGGCAACCCAGTGATCAGCTACCATGACTCAAGCAATCAGGATCTGAAGTTGGCGCGTTGCCATGACCCCAACTGCGTCTCGGCTACCCTTAGTATCCTGGACGGCGAGGCGGTTATCACTGGCGCCTTCGGCCGTTACAGCTCGCTGGTGCTGGACGCGGTGGGCAACCCGGTGGTGAGCTATTACGATGATGTCTTGGACGACCTGAAGCTGGCTCGTTGCCGCCAACCCAATTGTGCTACCGTGGACATTATTGTGGTGGACAGCGAAGGCGAAGTGGGCTGGTTCACTTCGCTGGCCTTGGACGCGACGGGTAACCCGGTGATCAGCTATTACGACCGGACAAATCTCTCACTGAAGCTGGCCCAGTGCCATGACCCCAACTGCGCCAGTGCAGATATCGCCACTGTGGACGATGATGGCGACGTAGGATGGCACACTTCGTTGGCGCTGGATTGCGCTGGCAGCCCGGTGATTGCCTACTACGACTTCGCCAATCAATCGCTAAAAGTGGCCAGCTTCAGTGGCTCGCCAGACTGCCAGCCCTAAATCCCTGCCCCATCCTCAGCCCTGCCTCTGGCGCATGACCTCGAAGGCCAGCGCCGCAGTGGACGAAGTCACATCCAGCTCACCCGCAAAGCCGCGCCCGTAAGGGATCGTGATCTGCAGGTCGCACAGGGCTTGCGCCGCGGCGCCTAGCCCGCGGCGCTCGCCGCCGATCAGCAGGAACAGCGGCCCGCGCAGGTCGGCCGCGTACAGGGGCGTGGCCGTGCGCGCCTTGGCCGTGGCCGCCACCAGGCAGCCTTGCGCCTTGAAATGCTGGATGGCGGTTTCCGGCGCCGCCTGCGCGGTAGGCATGTACTCCGTGGCCCCGGCCGACGCGCGTGCCACTACGTTCAGCGCCGTGTCCCAGTTGCGCTGCGGCACCACCAGGCCGTCGGCCCCGGCGGCGTACAGGGCGCGCACCGCCTGGCCGTAGTTGTAGGGGTCTTCCACGCCGTACAACATGGCGAAAAAGCCCTGCGGTGCGGCAGCGGTCAGCTCCTCCAAGGTCTGGAAGCTGCGCTCGCCCGCCTGGGCCAGCACACCGCCGTGGCTGCGCCCCTGCGCCAGCGCATCCAGCTGCTCGGCGGGGATGGACTGTACTTGCAGACCGCGCTGGCGTGCGGCGGCCGTGATCTGCCCAGCCTGGCGCACCGGTTTGCCGGCTTGCAGGTAGACCGCCTGCACCGGGCGGCGGCCGGCCTGCAGCGCGGCCAGCACGGAGACCCAGCCTTCCAAAATCTGCGGCGTACTCATATTCGGCAGTATACTCTTGCCTAGCTACATGATGCCTGACCAAGTCTCTTTCACTGTTGCCAACACGCATGAACAATTGCAAGCGCTCAGCCAGGAGCTGAGCCGGGAAGCTCTGATCGGCGTCGATAGCGAGGCCAACAGCCTGCACGCCTACCGCGAGCGGCTGTGCCTGCTGCAATTCTCCACCCCCACCCAAGACGCCGTAGTGGACCCGCTGCTGCTGCCAGATCTGTCCAGCCTGGCTTCGGTCTTCTCCAATCCACAGATCGAAAAGATCTTTCACGCCGCGGAATACGACCTGATCGTGCTATACCGCGATCTGGGCTTCACGCTCAGCAACCTGTTCGACACGATGGTGGCGGCCCGCATTTTGGGGCGCAAAAAGGTGGGCCTGGGCAATTTGCTGGAAGAAGAATTCGGCATTCACTTGGAAAAGCGCTTCCAGCGCGCCGACTGGGGCCAGCGGCCCCTGCGGCCTGAGATGCTGGAATATGCCCGCATGGACACCCACCACCTGATCGAGCTGCGCCACAAGCTGAAAGACGAGTTACAGGCCCGCGAGCGCTGGGAGATCGCCCGTGAGGACTTTGCCCGCCAGCCGAGCCTGATCCCCACCCTGGCCGAGCCGCCCCAACAGGACATCTGGCGCATCAAAGGCGCCCGGGACCTGACGCCGCGCCAGGCGGCCATCCTGCAAGAGCTGGCCGTCTACCGGGAGAGCCGGGCGGCCCAGGCCGACCAGCCGCTGTTCAAGATCATCAGCGACACAACGCTGAGCGCCATTGCCGCCAGCCAACCGCAAAGCGCGAAGGATCTGGAGAGCCTGGAGGGCATGACGCCCGGCCAGGTGCGCCGGCACGCCAAGGGACTGCTGGCGGCGGTGCGCAGGGGCGAGCAAAGCCCGCCGCTGCGCCGGCCGCGGCGGGAGCCGTATGACGAAGCCTATGTGGAACGCCTGGACAAGCTGCGCGCCTGGCGTAAAGCAGCCGCCCTGGAGATGGATGTCGAATCGGACGTGGTGCTGCCCAAGGACCTGATGCAGGCGGTGGCCAAAGCCAACCCCAACTCGCCCGAGGCCCTGGCAGGGCTGCTGAGCCAGGTGCCCTGGCGCCTGGCGCGCTTTGGGGCAGAGATTCTCTCCGCGCTGAAACCCAGCTAAAGGAGCTTCATGCAGCTACATTTCCTCGGCGCTGCCCAAACGGTTACCGGTTCCCAGCACCTGCTCGAAGTCAACGGCCATCAAATCCTGCTGGACTGCGGCCTGTATCAAGGCCCGCGCAAAGAGTCGATCGAACGCAACAAAACCTTTCGCTTTGAGCCCGGCAAACTCTCGGCCGTGCTGCTCTCGCATGCGCACATTGACCACAGCGGTAACCTGCCCAACCTGGTGAAGAGCGGCTACGCCGGGCCAATCTATGCACAGCGCGCCTCGGCCCACCTGAGCCGGTTGATGCTGGAAGACTCCGCCCGCATCCAGGAAAGTGACGCCATGCACCTCAACCGGCGTTTGGCCAAGCGCGGCCAGCCGCTGGTGGAGCCGCTGTACACCACGGATGACGTGGCCCGCACCAACGTCCAGTTCCGCGAGCGGGATTACGACAAGGCCTTTGAAGTTGCCCCCGGCGTCCAGGTCACCTTCGTGGAAGCGGGGCATATCCTCGGCTCCACCGCCATCGTGTTGGACATTGACGAGGGCGGCGGCCGCCAGCAGCGCCTGTGGTTCTCCGGGGATATTGGCCGCCCCGAGCTGCCGCTGCTGCGCGACCCGGTGCTGCCCAAGGCGCCCGACAATATCCTGATGGAATGCACCTACGGCGACCGCCCGCACCCCTCCCCAGCGCAGGCCTACGAAGGTTTGCAAGAAGCCGTCAACGAAACCCTGGCGCGCGGCGGCAAGGTGCTGATCCCCGCCTTCGCCGTGGGGCGCACCCAGGAACTGGTCTTCAACCTGAACCGCATGATGAGCGCCGGGGATATCCCGCGCGTGCCGGTGTACGTGGACAGCCCGTTGGCGGTGAATGTCACCGATGTATTCCGCGCCCATCTGGAATGCTTCGACCAGGAGACCATAGAATTCATCGAGTCCGGCAAAGATCGCCAGGCCCTGGGCTTCGAAATGCTGACCTATATCCGCAGCGTGGATGAATCCAAGGACCTCAATGAGCGCAAAGACCCGATGATCATCATCTCCGCCTCGGGGATGATGGAAGCCGGGCGCATTCTGCACCACCTGGAGCACAATGTGGATGATGAGCGCAGCGTGGTGCTGATCGTCTCCTGGATGGCGCCGCATACGCTGGGCCGCCGCCTGCTGGAAGGCGAGGAGCAGATCAAGATCTTCGGCGAAGTCTTTGAACGCAAGATCCGCGTGGCGCGCGTGCAGGGTTTCTCTGCCCATGCCGGGCAGGAAGGCCTGCGCGAGTATGTGCGCGCCGCCGACGGCCGTCCGCGCAACATCTTCCTGGTGCATGGCGAAGCCGGGCCGGCCGCCGCGCTAAGCGAACTGCTGGCCGCAGATGGCGCCGCCAACGTGCACTACCCCGAGTGGGGCAGCCGGGTGGAGTTGTAGAAGAGTTTTCTAGCTAGGAACTTGGCTGGCGCTGACCAGTGAACGAAACAGGTTCTGCATGCGCGGGTCGTCCGGCAGGCATTCCGGGTGCCACTGCACGCAGACCGCAAAGGGATGCTCGGGCAGTTCCACCGCTTCGATCAAGCCATCCGGCGCGCTGGCCGTGGCCCGCAGGGCAGTCGCCAGCTCTTTGATCCCCTGGTGATGCAGGCTGTTGACCTGCACGATCGGCTCGCCCAAGATCCCAGCCAAGCGACTGCCCTCGCCCACCTGCACCGGATGGGCCAGGTAATCCCAGGGGTGGTCCGGGAAATTGCTGTGCTGCAGCGCACCCGGCAGCTGGTCAGGGATGTGGGTGTACAAGCTACCGCCAAAAGCCACATTGACGATCTGCAACCCGCGACAAATACCCAGGAAGGGCGTGCCGTCCTCGGCCACCTGCTGGGCCAGCTGAATCTCGATCTCGTCGCGCTCTGGGTCTACGTCATAGATCTTGTCGTGCGGCGCGCCGCCGAAACGGGCAGTCTCGATGTCGCCGCCGCCGGTGAAGACCACCCCATCCAGGCGGGCCAGCAGTTCCTGCAGCCTGTCCGGCGGCAGATTGAGCGGGATGAGCACCGGGATGGCCCCGGCGCGCACCAGCGCCTCGCTGTACGGCCGCGGCGTTTGAATGACATCGATCTGGTACAACTCGGAACGGGCATTGCGGGTGGTGACGCCAATCAGGGGAGCAGACATGCCGGCTATTCTAATGGAACAAAGGCCCAAGCGGTTATAATCGGCGGCGGAGAGATGCCAGAGTGGATGAATGGGGCGGTCTCGAAAACCGTTGTGGTCCTCTGGGCCACCGAGGGTTCGAATCCCTCTCTCTCCGCCTGACTGTGAATGCCCAGATTTCTGGGCGTTCTTCGTCTTAACCCTTTGCCCGCATGAAAGCACCAACGCCCTCCCCGCACGCCAACTCTGCCAACTGCCCCGAATGCGGCGGCCCCCAAGCCGACGGCTTCAGCTGCTGGGGGCTGCTGGGCGCCGTTATCGCCTGGGAAATGTACGACGCCGATCTGCAAGCGGAGCATTTCAAGATCGTGGCTTCCTACAACCTGCAGCACCCGGCGCAGTTCCATGCAGACCCCCTGGCCGACCTGCAAGCCGCCTATATCGAGCAGATCGACCTAGGTCTGCCGGCCAGCCAGATCCGCAAGCGGATGGGCGGCGCCTTTGAAGGCGAGCGGCGCGTGCTGAAAGACCCGGCGGAGCGCCAGCCCGTGCTGCGCACGTGGAAGATGACCATCGCCGACGTCTATGCGCACGGCCAAGCAGAAGGGGCCGCCCAGCGCGTCCGCCAGTGGGCAGCCAGCCTGCGCGCCGAGCTGTAGTTGACAACCAACCCTTTCAGCGCCATAATCTAATTCGACAGTCGTCGAATTAGATTCCATGAGCGCACAGGCCCAAACTGACCAACTGCTGCAGTTCTTCAAGATCATTGGCAACGAAAGTCGCCTGAAAGTACTGGGCCTGCTGGCCAGCGATGAGCGCAGCGTGGGTGAGCTGGCGATCCTGCTGGGTCTGAGCGAACCGACCATCTCGCATCACCTGGCCGTGCTGCGCGAGCTGGACCTGGTGGCGATGCGCGTGGACGGCAACAATCACATCTATTGGCTCAACACCACCGCTCTTGAAACGCTCAACCGAAACATCTTTTCCCAGGAGCAACTGGCCAGCCTGGCGCCTGAAGAAAGCGGCCGCGCCTGGGAAGCCAAAGTGCTGCGGTATTATTTGGTCGATGGCCGGCTGCGCGCCATCCCCGCCACGCAGAAAAAACGCCAGATCGTGCTGCGCTGGCTGGCAGACCAGTTCGAAAAAGGCCAAGACCTGCCTGAGGTCGAACTGAACAAGAGGCTCAAAGCCTTTCACCCCGACGTGGCTGCCCTGCGCCGGCATTTAGTGGAATTCAAACTAATGGAACGCAAAAGCAACCTCTATCGCCGCTTATAAAGGAGAGCGCTGATGACCTACAAACCGCAGAGCTACAATGATCTGTCACCGTATTTGATCGTGGACGATGCGCGTGGCCTGATCACTTTTCTAAAAGACGCCTTGGACGGCAAAGAACTGCGCGTCTTTGAGCACGAGGGACGCGTGGTGCACGCCGAGATCATGGTTGGCGACTCGGTGTTGATGCTCTCCGACGCCAATGAACAGTACCCGGCGATCAAGAGCGTGCTGCACCTCTACGTGCCGAACGTGGATGCCAGCTTCCAGAAGGCCCTGGGGGCCGGGGCAGGCGAAGTGCAGGCTCCCAAAAAAGGGAATGACCCCGACAAGCGCGGTACCTTCAGCGACCCCTTTGGCAACCTGTGGTCGCTGGGCACCCAAGTGGACGCGGGCTAACCAATGCCGGAGTACGCCGCATTCCTGCGCGGCATCAACCTGGGCAAGCGCAGCATCAAAATGGCCGACCTGCGCCAGGCGCTGAGCACGGCCGGCTATGCCGATGTGCGCACCCTGCTGGCCAGCGGCAACGTGCTGCTGGCCAGCCCGCAAGCCAATGCCGCCGTGCTGGGCGCGGAGTTGGAAGCCGTGATGCGGGCCGCCTTCGGCTTTGAGGTGCCGGTGCTACTGCGCAGTGCCGCAGAGATCGCCGCGCTGGTGGAAGCGGCCCCGTTCGAGAATGTGGCCGTGGATAAAGATACCCGGCTGTACATCAGCTTTCTGGCCCAGCCCGCGCAAGGACTACCGCAAGCCTTCCAGGATGGGGACGAGAACTTCCGCATCCTGCAGGTGCAGCCCGGCTATATCGCCAGCGTAGTGCAAGTAGATGCCAGCAGGGGCACGCTCAATTTGATGGATGCCCTGGACAAGCACTTTGGCGCCGGCATCACCACGCGCAACTGGAACACGGTGCTGAAGGTGCACGCCGCACTGCAGGGAACATGAACCCGATCTTCTTCGGCTCCCCAGCAGAATTTCGTGACTGGCTGCAGGTCAACCACGCCAGTACGGGCGAAGTCTTCGTGGGGTATTACAAAGCCGGCAGCAGCCAGAGAGGCATCACCCACTCGCAGGCGATTGAAGAAGCCTTGTGCTACGGCTGGATAGACAGCGTAGGCAAAAGCATTGATGGTGAACGTTATGCGGTGCGCTTCAGCCCGCGCCGGCCCGATAGTGTGTGGAGCCAGCGCAACTTGGGCATTGTGGAAGCGCTGATCGCAAGCGGACGGATGCAGTCGGCCGGCCTTGCCGCCTATCAAGCCAGGCGAGCCGACAAGACCGGCACCTACTCGTTTGAACAAGCTGAGATAACGCTGGACCCACAACTAGAGAAACGTTTCAAAGCCAACCGGGCCGCCTGGGAATTCTTCACCACGCAGCCGCCCGGCTACCAGAAAGCCATGCGGCACTGGGTCAACAGCGCCAAGCGCGAGGAAACCCAGCTGAAACGCCTGGCACGCCTGATTGAAGTCTCAGCGCAGGCCCAGCGCATCGATGACCGCCATCCGTTCGGCAAAAAGTAGGCAGCATGGATCCGATCTTCTTTGCCTCTCCAGCGGAATTTGGTGACTGGCTGTGGGCCAACCACGCCAAGGCCAGGGAGGTTTTGGTGGGCTATTACAAAGTCGGCACGGGCAAACCCAGCCTGACCTGGGAACAGTCCGTGGACGAGGCTTTGTGCTACGGCTGGATTGACGGCGTGCGCAAAAGTCTGGGCGCAGAGAGCTACACCATCCGCTTTACGCCGCGTAAGGCCGGCAGCATTTGGAGCAACAAAAACATTGCCAGCGCCGAGCGCTTAATCAGCACGGGGCGCATGCAGCCTCCCGGGCTGGCTGCCTACCAGGCGCGCCGCGCGGAGCGCTCTGGGATCTATTCGTTT
The DNA here is from genome assembly GCA_019637805.1 of Anaerolineales bacterium. NCBI lineage: Bacteria > Bacillati > Chloroflexota > Anaerolineae > Anaerolineales > Anaerolineales bacterium. Next base: position 457,578 of record JAHBVB010000001.1, read on the forward strand.
GAGCAGGTGGAAACGGGCTGGGGGACCAAGCTGGAAGCGGAGTTCCAAGCGCACCCGACAGCCTGGGAATTCTTCAACCAGCAGCCCGCAGGCTACCAAAGAACCATGCAGCACTGGGTCACCAGCGCCAAGCGCGAAGAAACCCAACTGAAACGCCTGGCACGGTTAATAGAGCTTTCCGTCGAGGGCCGGCGCGTGGATTTCATGAAACCGTTTGGAGGGGCATGATGAGCGAACAAGATTGGAGCCGGCTGAGCCGGCCGCGCTATGCGATGCCCGAAGACCTGGCCAAGGCTTTGAAGAGCCACCAGCTCAGCCAAGCCTACCAGGCACGGCCGCCCTATCAGCAGAACGACTACATCGGCTGGCTGAACCGCGCCAAGCGACCAGAAACCCGCCAGAAGCGGTTGGACCAGATCGTGGATGAGTTGCGCCGCGGCGATGTATACATGAACATGAAATGGCAGGCCAAATAGAAAAAGGCCCCGGCGTGTCCGGGGCCTTTTAGCGTTTGGTGCGGGCTAAACCGGTTGTGGCAACATCCCGGTCAACACCATGTCCAGCGCCATGGTGTGGCTGCATTCGTTGCGGCCCACGAAGAATTCACAGTCACAGTGCCAGGAGCCGTCACGATACTCGACGCGATGCGGGTTGTTCACGCCGCTGAAGTGCACCACCATCGACTCAACGGTCATGCGGGAGCGTTCTTCGGCATAGGTTTTGGCTTTTTCAAACTTACGCAGCAGTCCTGTGTCCATAGCATTCTCCTTGACTAGTGGGAAACAAAAAAGCACGCGCGGATTGCGCGTGCCTTTGGGCAACGAAGTAAAAGATTAACTTGAAAGCCGTTAATCGCATCTTAGGCTTTCTCCTTACTGGTAGTCTACTGCCAAGTAGCCCTGCGAGTCAACTACGTTTGCTATACGACCGGGATGTGTTCCAGGCTGTCCTGGCGCGGCTTGCCGCGCCCGGTGACCAGCGCTTCCCCGCGATAAAACTCCACGCGGCGCAGGGGCACGGTCAGGTCGAACTCGCTGGCCCAAAATTCACGACGGGTGCCCACGTAAAAACGCTTGCCCTGGCGCAGGCGCTCCAACAGCGTGGCGCGGTCCAACAGCACGATGTCCGACCAGGTGGGGCCGCGGCGCTCGTAGGCGCGCACCCAGGCCAGCTGGCCATCGGCTGTGAAGTGGGCCGCCTCGACCACGCCGTCCAGCTTACGCACACGCTTTGAGGGTAGGGTTTTGGTTTTTGTTTGCATAGTCGGGGTGGGCGGATTCGAACCGCCGACCACCGCGTCCCAAACGCGGTGCGCTGCCAGGCTGCGCTACACCCCGGGCTTGGTGAGTATACTCGCTGCCGGCGGAGCCAGTCAAGAAAGGCCAAAAACGGCCAATTCCGTTGCTCGCCAGAATGCACTATACTGATTGCCTATGTTCCCCATTCGAGACAGCAACCGCACCAGCCGCTTCCCGATCATGAATTGGCTGCTAATCTTGGCCAATGCCCTGGTATTTTTCTATGAGATCAGCCTGGGCGATGGGCAGCTCAACGAATTCATCTATGAATTCGCCATGATGCCGGCCAAACTGCAGAGCGACCCGCAAACCTTTGCCTTCACGGTATTGACCAGCATGTTCATGCACGCCGGCTGGTTCCACTTCCTGAGCAATGTGTGGATCTTGCACATCTTTGGCGACAATGTGGAAGACCGCATGGGCCCCATCCGCTACCTGATCTTTTACCTGCTGGGCGGCGTGGCCGCCGCGCTGCTGGAAACGTATGTTTCACCGGGCAGTCAGATCCCAGTGCTGGGCGCCAGCGGGGCGATTGCCGGTGTACTGGGAGCTTATGTGCTGCTCTTCCCCGGCGCACGGGTGCGCACGGCTGTCTTCCTGATCTTCATCTCGATCATGGACCTGCCAGCAGTGATCTTCATCGGCTTCTGGTTTGTCTCGCAGCTTTTCTCCGGCCTGGCCTCCATCGGCGCCACCGCCACAACCGGCGTGGCCTGGTGGGCGCACATCGGCGGCTTCGCCATGGGATTGCTGCTGTGCGGACTGTTTGCCAGGCGCCAGCGCCCTGCGCAGATCGACTATTTGTAAAGCCCGCGTGTTAAAATCCGTACATGAACGACGCTCTGCCCAAGAGTAAAACCGCCCTGGTGCGCACTGAGCGCGCCCGGCGTGCCTATCGCAAAGAGAGCTTCTGGCAGATCGTTCTGCCTTTGCTGCTGGGTGTGGGGCTGGTGGCCTATCTGGTGTACCAGCTGCTGAGCACTCAGGCCGCCAGCAGTGAACAGGCGGCCCAGGTGGCAGTCATCCTGCTGGCCCTGCCTCTGCTGGTGCTGGGGATCACCCTGTTGGTGGTGCTGGTCATGCTCATAATCGGGGTCAACAAACTCAGCGAGTGGCTGCCGCAGCTGACCGTGCGAATTTTGGATCTGGTGGAAACTATGAATGCCGGCGCCCACCGCAGCGCTCACTGGGCTGCGCGCCCATTTCTGGCCATCGAAAGCTGGACCGCCGCGCTGGGCCGCCTGTTCAAACGAGGATAACCAATGAAGACAAACCGCAATATTGTTTTGGTCTTGGGGGGTTTGCTGGGCGCCCTGGTGGGCGTGGCCGCCGGCCACAGCTTGCTGAAACGCGCTGAGCAGGGTGACCGGCCCATGCTGACTGCCGCTGAAGGCATCAGCCTGGGAACGCTTGTGGTTGGCTTGTTGCGTCAAATCTCGACCCTCGGCGACGAATAACCTTCCCGCGTGGCTTCGCCCGACTGTGTGCTGCTGGGGCGCCTGCAGCGCGATATCATCCTGACAGCTGACGGCCAGGCAAGGCTGGACGAGCTGGGCGGCAACCTGCCCTATGCGGCGGCCGCCTGCCAATTGGTGGGCGGCAGGCCGGGGCTGGTGGCCCGCGTGGGCAGTGATTACCCCGGCGAGTGGCTGGATGCAATGGACAGCCGAGGGCTGGACACCCACGGCATCTGCCGGCTGGCCGACCCGGCCGATCAGCTGCGCTTCATTGCTTACCCCGAACTGTACCGCGCCAATAGCGAACACCCGGTCAGGCACTTCGCCCGCTGGGGGCTGCCCCTGCCCAAGCCGCTGCTGCATTACCAGAACCCAGACGGAGCGCTGGATTCAAAACAACAGCGCACTCCACTCACGTTGCGTCCCGAAGACCTGCCTGAGGCTTATTGGGAAGCCAAGTGTGCCCACTTGTGCCCATTGGACTACTTTAGCCATGCGATCATGCCGGTAGCCTTGCGAGAAGCGGGCATTCGGCTGATCACCCTGGAAGCCGGCCCGGGGTACATGCACCCTGACTTTTGGAAGGAGTTTCCAGACCTGGTGAACGGCATCAGCGTGTTTGTCACCAGTGCCGAAGACCTGGGAAGCCTCTTTCGCCGGCAAAGCGCCGAAATATGGGAAATGGCTGAAGCAGTCTGTTCATTCAACTGCGCCGCGGTCATCGTGCGCAACCCGGCACGCGGCGACCAATTGTATGACGCCGCCAGCCAAAAGCGATTTCACCTGCCGCCCTTCCCGGCCCGCGTCTATGACATCACCGACAACGCCAGCAGCTTCTGCGGAGCGCTGCTGGCGCAACTGGCCCAGGGCATTGGCCTGCCCGAGGCAATGGTCACCGCCAGCGCCGCCGCCTCGCTGGCCACAGAAGGCAACGGCGCTTTCCACGTCACCGAAACTTTCCCGGGCTTGCTGGAAGCCCGCCGCGAAGCGCTGCAGCAAGCCTTAAAACCTATCTAGAAGCCGTATAAAACCGCCAATGCCAGAGCGCCTGCTTAGGCGCTCTTTTTGCTTCTCCTTACAGGCCTGTTAGCAGTACCACAATACTATATCTTTATTACCAAATACTAACTAAAATCTTACCAGATACGAGCTCCTCACTCGTGGAAAGGTAAGACACATGAAATCGCTCAGCTTGACCATTTTCCTCGGAACCCTGTTAGCCCTCACCATCGGCGGCGTGTTTTTTGTTTCCCCCGCAGCTGCCGAAACCACCGAGATGCCCTTCATCTCGGCCGATCCCCAAGCCATTCTGCGTGACCCGGTAACTCCCCTGACGGGCGATGCCCCGATGGCCGCCGCGGCGCCGGCCGACTTGAATGCCGACCTCGCTGCGGCGGCCCTGGCCGGCAGCTTTACCATGGAGCTGAGCAAGGCCGCTCCGGCAGCCCCCAGCCAGGAGCTGGCGGCCAGCCGCCCGAACAGCGACGTGCAAGCCCCGGCCGCCCCGGCCCTGAGCCTGGAGCATTTTGCGGCCAGCCTGTCGGCCGGCAACGCCAACCAGGTCACCGGACTGTTTGTGAAAGATGTGCTGGCCTTCCCCGTGGGCAGCCAGCCCGCCGGTAACGCCGCCTATGTGACCAGCAAGCCCAACGAAGTCACCAAATTCGGTATGGCCGCCAGCTACGGCAGCCAGGCCTTCCTAGCCCACAATTATTTGGCCGGCGCCGCTTTCTTTGAGCTGAGCGTGGGGCAGACGATCACCCTGGTGCAGGGTGACGGCAGCACTCGCGAGTATCGCGTCGAGAGCATCCGCCGCTTCCAGGCGCTCTCCCCAGACTCGACCCAGTCGCGCTTCGTGGACCTGGACAACGGCAAAGAACTCTCGGCGGCCAACCTGTTCGCCCAGATCTACAACAGCAACAATCCGGTGGTGCTGCAAACCTGCATCGAGAACAACGGCATCAGCACCTGGGGGCGCATGTTCATCATCGCCGTGCCGGTGAACGGCTAAAAAGCTTTCAATGACATTTTCCGCAGTCCTTGGGCGCTGAGCTGAGCGAGCCGAGGAAAGCCAAAGGACTGCATAAAAAATCCCCGTTTGAGGAAGCGGGGATTTTTCTTTAACTCAATGCTGTTCTTTTTTCGCTAACCGGAACTTCCGCGGATAGGCACCGCCACCACAACCACCCGGTGCGTGTTGCTTTCGTACGGCCAACAAGTGATGATAGTGACGCGCTCATCTTCGGTGCTCTGGATCCACTCGGAGTTGGCCAGACGCACGTCCAGCGGCTGGTTGCGCTCCGGCAGGACCCCGGTGTAGACGACCACATAGCGAAACTCCTGCCCCTCCGCCATAATGCGGATCTCTTCACCCACTTGAACTCGATACAGGTCGCGGAAGACCTCTCCATAGATGTTGTGATGTCCGTTGAGCACGGTATTGCCCGGCACGGTCAAGCCGGCCGAGGTTTCATGCCAACCCACCGCCCGGTAATCCGGCGCCAGCCACTGGTCGTAGACTACACCTTCAAACTGCAGCTTTTCATAGCTGATCGGGGTGATGGTGGCATCCAGATCAATCACAGGGATCAGGATGCGCTCGGGCACCAGGCCCGGGTCACGGAACACATCGCCAGCCTCAACCAGCGGCGTAGGGAATGCCTGCTGCTCGCCAGCCTGCACCGCCACCAGCCCCGGGTCCGCATTGGCGCCTTCCAGGGAATAGACCGGCAGGAAGCCGGCCTCTATTTGGTCATCCACCGCCAGGTCAATCGTGCGCGGCGGCAGGATAAACAGATCCACCAGGCTTTTGCCGAAGGCGAAAAAGATGACCAGAAAGCCCAGAAAGATAAGGGCGATGACGGGCAAATTGGCGTCTCGTTTGGGCTGCTGTGTGCTGGTTTGCATAACGCTCAGATTTTACCTTGCTGCCGCAGGCAATAAAAAGCGGGGCATCCGCAGATGCCCCGCTTTGATGCTATGCCCGGGAACGATTACTCCTCGTCCTCATAGTAGTACTCGTACTCATCATCCTCGTCGTCCTGAGGCTGGCTGCCATCCCGGTCCATCTTCAAGCCGATGCCCAGCAGGATCAGAGCGAAACCAAACACGCCCAGGCCCAGGTTGAGGAACATGCTGTCCCGGAAGATGGCCGGCAGTTCAATGCCGGTGACCGGGATGAGCACGCCGGGCGTGGCCGTGGCGGTGGGGGTGGCCGTGGGAGGCTCGCCATCGCAGAGCGTGCCACTGTTCGAAGTGGTCAGCGTGCGGGCGGTGCCGTCATTCGGGTCCTGCCACATGATGGCGACCGTGTTGGGCAGGCTGCCCTCCACCGCCGAGCCAAAGGTCATGCTGCCATTGGCCGGGATGTTCTCCGGACCGCCAGAGTTGGTGCCGCCCACCACCCACCAGGTGAAGGTCAGGTTGGTGGGGTGCGAATTGCTGACTTCCCAGCGCAGGGTGCCCTCTTGCTGGACGCACAGGCCGACCAGGGTAAGCCCGTCACCCGTGACAGGCACGAACGGCGTCACAGTAAAGGTGGACGTCAGGCTGGGGGTGTCCGTGGGGGTGACCGGCGTGTTGGTTGGCGTATCCGGCAACGTACCCGTGGGCGTGTTGGTCGGGGTATCGGTGGGCGTGTTGGTCGGCGTATCCGTCGGCGTGTCAGAAGCCGTGGGGGTATCCGACGGGGTCGGAGTCAGCGTGTCCGTCGGCGTATTGCTGGGCGTGAAGGTGAGTGACGCGGTCGGCGTGTTGGTCAAAGTGCCGGTGGGCGTCTCGCTGGGCGTCAGCGTGATGCTGGGCGTCAGCGTCGGTGTGTCTGTCGGGGTGTTCGACGGCGTCAGGGTCGGTGTATCCGTGGGCGTATTGCTGGGCGTGAAGGTCGCCGTTTCCGTCGGGGTATTGGACGGGGTCAGGGTTGGCGTATCGCTCGGGGTGAGCGTGGCCGTAAAGGTCGGGGTATTGCTGGGCGTGTAGGTCACCGTGAACGTCGGCGTATTGCTGGGCGTAAACGTCGGCGTAATGGTTGGCGTGTTGCTGGGGGTAAAGGTCGGCGTGATGCTAGGCGTCAGCGTAAAGGTCGGGGTATTGCTCGGCGTAAAGGTCGGCGTGATGCTGGGCGTCAGCGTAAAGGTCGGCGTGAATGTGGGTGTAAAGGTCGGGGTGATGCTGGGCGTCAACGTAAACGTTGACGTGAAGGTCGGCGTAAATGTGGGCGTAATGCTGGGGGTTAAAGTAAAGGTCGCCGTGGGCGTATTGCTCGGCGTGGGGGTTTTGGTCGGTGTCCTGGTCGGCGTGTTGGTGGCCGTATTGCTGGGCGTCAGGGTCTTGGTAGGCGTGTTGGTGGGTGTATTGGTTGGCGTCTTGGAAGGCGTTACAGTCGGGGTTGGAGTCTTGATCTTGTATTCGCCCTTGTCCTCACAGTCAACAGTGCCATCCACCCACCACTCCCAGCTCACAGTCGGCGGGGTGATGGTGCCAATAGTCTGCCAACCCGTGTTGCGCGGCATAAAGGGCACATTAAAGCGGGCGACCCGCGTCCCCCAACTGCCCCCTGTACGAATATACACATCAGCTTGCTGGGCGGCCTCGTCCACTCCGGAGCGGTTTTCCACCTGCACCGTGCCGTTTTCCTGCACGCGGAAATTGTAGGCAGTGCAGTCCCAGGCCTGGGCCACAGTAATGGTGGCCGCCGCCAGAACGGCCATGATCAGGCCTGCAAAAACGAAGCGTCTCAATATATTCGCCAGCATTAGTCCACCGCCAATTGATACCCCAAACGGGTCTTGTTCAAGATCAGCTCCGGCTGGCTCGGGTCGCTTTCAAGCTTCTGGCGCAGCAGGTACACGATCCATTTGATTCTTTCACGGATCTTTTCGCTATCCTCGCCCCACACACCCTCAGCGATCATTTCATAGGAAACCGGCTTGGGGTGCTGCTTGGCCAGCAGAGCCAACACGGCAAATTCACGCGGGGTGAGGTCGATCATTTGGTCGCGCAAACTCACCTGGCGAGTTTGCAGATCCAGCGAAAGCTGGTGCGAAGGGAACGCCAGCTTGGAGACAGGCTCTTTCGGGCCGGCGCGGCGCAGGGCGGCTTCCACCCGGGCGACCACCTCGTCCCCCAGGAAGGGCTTGGGCACATAATCGTCTGCGCCTTCACGCAGGCCGCGCACAACATTCTCTTTCTGGCTCATGGCGGAGAGGATGATGATGGGCACATCGGTGATGCCGCGTAAGTGACTGAGGGTTTCCCAGCCATCCATTTCCGGCATCATCAGATCCAGCAGCACAATGTTGGGGTTGGTCTCCATCCACTTGCGAATGGCTTGCTTGCCATCCGTGGCGCCCACCACATTCATGCCGGCCCGGCGCAGGGTGAGCTTAAGCAGGTCCAGGGTATCCGGATCATCCTCCACCACCAACACCACGCGCTGGTCACCGAGCTGCTGGACCGCGTCCAGATCCAGCCCAGGGGCCTGCAAGGCGTTATTGGCCTGCTCTTTTTGCACCAAGTCTTCCGTCACAACAATATCCAAAATATTCCCTTACAGGCAAACACCCCATATATGGGGTATTTGCATCATATTCCACCCCATAAGCGGGTGGTTTTCTATGATTTACAAACCGTTTTCCAACAAATTACAACCAATAGCATACCACAGGCTTGCAAATTTGCAAGGGGCAGCTTTGGTTGCACAAATCACTATAAAAATTAGCGCCTTATTCAGAAAATTCGATCATGGAACTGCCCCCTGATCCGCCACTAAACACTACATCATCATCGTAATTGATGACCAATCGACCGCCGCCAGTTACGTAGAAGCGATTGGCGATCATTTGCCCGTTGACGGTTTTGTTGCTGCCAGAGCCGGTTGAGGCAATGCGGCCATTCGGCGCATAAATAGTGCCGGTCATGGAAAGCACACCCGCGCCAGTGACGGTCAGATCATTGGCGTTGGCACGCCCCATAAAGAAACCCAACCCGGCATAGGGTCCGGAAGTGGGCGCAGTCGTGGTCAGGGCGGAACTGCCATCAATCGTAATCGGGCCGCTCCTGACATAAATCAACCCCGCAAGTGTTCTTGTAGAGCTGCTGCCACCTACAGTGAAATTGCCACTCTCTACATGGAACAAGACCCCGGAGCTGCCGGAAGACAAATTGACCTGTGAACTGCTGGTAATGCTGACATTGCCAGCGGCCACATAAATTGACACACCACTGCCAGAAGGCCGGTTGGTGGAAGGGCCGGCCAGGGTGAAGTCACCATGCGTGACATAGTACAAACCGGGCTGGAAAGTCACCGGGACATCGCTGGAAATGTTCATACTGCGGTAGGTTCCCGGGTAGATAGTGACGCCTGTGGAGCACCACGACATTCCCGTAGGGATATTCAAGTTGCCGCCGCTATACAAACTGGTCGTGCAGCTGCCGCTGATCGTGGGCGCAAGCGCATTTGCCGGCTGCGCAGGTATCGCAGGCGTTGCCAACGTAGCCATCGGGTCGCCGCGCGGGGCTTGACCGGTCTGGGGAGGCCAGGGCTTGATCCACAACGAAGGGTTGCCGTACGGAATGACCCAGGAAGGCAGGTTGACGCCGCCAACAAGCTGAACCCAATCTGCCACGATACGAGCGCCGCCCGGGCAGCCGCTTCCATCGCCGCCATCCAAATACATGGCGCTGGCGTTCGAAGAGTCGACGAATACGCCGCCGCCAATCACTTGCAGACAACCACTACTGGGGCCATAAACCACATTGTCATTGCTGGGATTAAGGGCGATGACTCCATTGCCCCAACCCACCGGGCCGCCAGCACTGGGGATGCAGCGCGCTACGGCGCGGGCGGCCGAGGTGATCGGCCCGGAATCGCCGGACAGCACCTGCAGGAACCCAGGCTGCCATTGCCCGCTAATCACCACTTCCACATATTCGGCATTGCCGGAATTGGGGCCGCTCAGCGGCGGCTGGTTGACAACCACGGTGACACCGCTGGCTGAATTATCAAAGCCGTTCTGGGCAGCCGAGGCCCGGCCAGCGGCAGTCACGTCGCTGCTCTGGCAAAGCGCCAGGGCGCCGGCCAGGGCGGCGTTGTCCGCCGCGTTCTGCACCGAACGGCGCTCGCTATAGGCGCGGCCGCCATCCACCACCAGGGCGGCGGCGCCAATCAGGCCGACCAGCAACAAGGCCATCAAGACGATGACCTGGCCGCTCTCACTGCTCCGAGACCGCTGGATAAACCCCAAACGCTTTTTCATCGCTATCAGTGTATCCCAGGCCTAAAGACGGGACAACGGGACTTTATTCCTATCAGAATAGTTAGCCGTCTAATCAGCCGCATCGTATATTGCAGCGCCAAAACCGGCGGCATCAATGAACTCCACGGCGCCATCGGTTGTCCACAGGAACAGCTGGGCGCTGGGGCCTAACAGGCTGACCAACACGGCATCCTCGTTCAACCATTCCACAGTCACGCCCGGGGCTTCTGCCAAGCCGGGCAGATCCAGGGGGGTTGCCAGGGCGCCAGTCGCATCGCTGATTATCAAGCGCAAATCGCCATCTCGAAATGAGTAAATGAAGCGTTCATTGTCTGGCGACCAATCGCCAAAGAGCACATCCGCCTCATTGAACCAGGCGCTTTCATGGCTGCCGTTGCTCAGGGCGATCACCAGTTCGCGTTCACCGCTGGCGGCTTGGGGGCGCAAATAAGCGATCCGCCCGCCATCGGGGGAGAAAGCGACTTCCTGCTGCAGAAACTCCACAGCCTGGATGGCGCCTGCCTCAAAAGCCGCCGAGCCATCCAGAGGCACGAACCACAAGACAGTTTCAGGATAGAGGCCATCGACCGGCGGAGCGAACATATCCTCGGGCGGCAAGGCGAAGATCAGGTCACCGGCCTGCGTCCAGAAGAGCGGCGGCTCATATTGGTATTCACTGTACGTGATGACCGCCGGGAAATGCACCAAGCCGGGACGCAAATCGCCGCCGTCCGTGCGCACCACGCCTACCCGGTTGGCGCTGGCAAAAGCGATCTGCCGGCCATCCGGCGAGAAGACAAAGCGGCCGGCCTGGCCCGCGGGCAGCAGCAGACTGGGGACGGGAACATCGGCATCCACCAGGTGAATGTCGCCACTGGTGAGCAGGCCGGGACCGGAGAAGGACTGGCGGGTGCTAAAGGCCAGCAGGCGAGAGCCTGGCTGCCACTCGAACTGGTGCAGGCCGGTAACAGCCCCGCTGGGGGCGGCCAGGGCGGCGGCAAACACCTCCTGCCCGGCCAGCTTCTGCTGGCCGGCGCCATCACTGGCCACAACCCACAGCTCGCTGTACGTTTCAGGTTGGGGGAAATCCTCTGCCGGGTCATGGCCCGGGTTGGCCACGGCACGTGCATAGGCGATGCGGCAGGCATCGCCTGAAATCCGCAGATCGTGGGCATCGCCCTCATGCGTGAGCTGCCGGGGCGCCGCACCGCGCACCCACAGCCAGACGTTACCGTCTTTGAGGTAAGCCACACTGATCTGCCCCGAATTGGCGCAGTCGCCAAAAACGCTCTGGGGCTGGATCTCGCCGTCGATCGGCTCGCCTGTGTCGGTGGGCGAAACCTGCGCCTGCAGGGTGGCCGCCACCATGGTGGCCATGACAGTTTCCTGGTCAAGGGTGGCTGAAGAACAAGCAGCCAGCAAGCCCAGCAACAACCCTACGCGCAACAGTGCAGTTCGCATCACGAGGCTCCAAAAACAGATTCGAAAGAGAGCTTACCACAACTCGTTCTTCGGCCAGCGCTTGACAGTTTGACACAAAACAGTTATATATCAAACAATGACAGAGATGGAGCTTACCTCCTGGATCAGCCTGGCGTTGATGCGTATCGGCACCGGCATGGCCACCGCCTTCGACCGGTTCTTCGCCGACCTGGGCGTAAACCAGGCCCAGTTCCGTATGCTGCTGGCCGTATGGGAACACGGCGGGCAAGAAGGGATCGCACCCTCCCAACTGGCCCATCACCTGCTGGTGGAGCGCGGCACGGTCAGTGTGATGAGCCAACGCATGGTCAAACTGGGCTGGCTGCAACGTTTGTCCGGCCCAGACCGGCGCAGCCATCGTCTGGTGCTGACCGCGGCGGGCGGCGAAGTTCTGGAAAGAGTAGCCGAGCGCGCCACGCGGCTAGGCTCAGATACTTTCGCCAACATTGGCGAAGAAGAGCTGCGCCAAACCAAGCGCCTGCTGCAACTTATCGAAGAAAGACTGCACGAGGCTAAACCATGACCCAACCGATCCTGCAAGCCCAAAGCTTGCACAAAAGCTACGGAAAAACCGAAGCGGTGCGCGGCATCAGCTTTGATATTCAACCAGGCGAGATCTTCAGTTTGTTGGGGCCGAACGGCGCCGGCAAGACCACCACGATTTCCATGCTCAGCTGCTTGCTGGAGCCGACACAGGGTGATGCCCTGATCGATGGTCACTCGATCCGCAGCCAGGCCAGCCAGGTCAAAGCAGTCATCGGCATGGTGCCGCAAGAGATCGCCCTCTACCCAGACATGGGCGCCATGGAAAACTTGCGCTTCTGGGGGCGCATGTATGGCCTGGGTGGCGCCTTGCTGCGCCAACGTTGTGAAGAACTGTTGGATACGGTTGGCTTGGCGGACCGCGCCAAAGATAAGGTGGAAACCTTCTCAGGCGGCATGAAACGCCGCCTGAATATTGCGGTTGGCCTGCTGCATAAGCCCAAGGTGCTGTACATGGATGAGCCCACGGTGGGCATTGACCCACAAAGCCGCCGCCGCATTTTGGACACGGTGCTCGAGCTCAACCGCCAGGGTCTAACAGTGCTGTACACGACCCATTACATGGAAGAGGCCGCCGAGCTCAGCAACCGCATCGGCATCGTGGACCACGGCCAGCTGATCGCTTTGGGCTCGCAAGTTGAGCTGACCAAGCTGGTCGGCCAAGTGGACACCCTGCGCATCGGCCTGGATCCGGAAGGACTGGAGCAAACCCAGCTATTGGACGCAGTGCACAAGGTGAAGCGCGTGCAGCGCGCCAGCCTTGAAAATGGACAGCTGCTGGTGCAGGCAGAGGGCGGCCACGCCGCCTTGGGCGATATCGTAGCCTGCATCAACCAAGCCCAGGCTCGCCTGCTGGATTTGCGGGTGGATGAGCCCAACCTGGAAGCCGTATTTCTGCACCTGACCGGGCGCGCCCTGCGCGACTAGGAAGCCACCGTGAGAGCTCTTTACATCGGCTGGAAGGATACTTTGCGGCGCTTCCGTGACTGGAAAGCGCTGGCCGGCATGCTGGCCGCCCCGCTGCTGATCTCTGCCCTGATTGGCCTGGCCTTTGGCAACCTGGACGACGCAGAAACGCCGATCAGTGATATTGCCGTGGCGGTGGTTAATCACGACCAGGGTGAACTGGGTCAGATCTATGTAGATGTGCTGCACTCCGAAGACTTGGCAGACCTGCTTGCTCCTGAAACGATGGATGACCTGGTAGCGGCGCAGCAGCGCATCCGCGAGGGTGAATTGCGCGCCGTGGTCTCCATCCCTGCCGGGTTTAGTGACAGTCTACTGGAGGGAGCGCAAGGGAGCGATTTTGGCCCACTGGCTGAGGTTAAAATCTTCACTGATCCGACGGCCAACATCAGCCCGTTCATTATTCAAAGCATCGTGGAACAGATCTCTACTGGATTGAACAGCGTCCTGCTTTCCGGCCAGATCAGCGCGCTGCAAGCCAGCGAATATGCCGCCCTGTTGGGCGAGCGTATGGCCGGCATCGGTCAGGCCATCTCCGCCCAACTCACCGAGCAAAACCTTAACATACGCCAGTCACGCCTGGGCTTGGATGTGACCCAGACCGGCGAAGCTGGCCCTGCTTTTGACCCGTACGCCTTCTTTATTCCCGGCATGGCGGTCTTTTTCCTGATGTTCAGCGTCTTTGACGGCTCACGTTCGATCCTGCAAGAACAAACTCGCGGCACGCTGCCGCGTCTGATGACCACACCCACCCCGCACAGCCAAATCATCTTGGGCAAAATGCTGGGCACCTTCTTCACCGGTTTGCTGCAATTTGCCCTGTTGGTTCTGGCTTCCAGCCTGTTGTTCGGCATCAACTGGGGCAGCTCACCCGCGGGAGTGCTGTTGATCATGGTGCTGACCGTGTTCGCCGCCAGCGGCTTGGGCGCCTTACTAACCAGCGCAGCCCGCAACGAAAGCCAGGCCGGCATCGTCGTCTCTGCTGTTTCGCTCATTTTTGGCGCTCTGGGCGGCAGCTTCTTCCCCGCCTCGAACCTCAGCGGCATCGTAGACCTGGCCAGCCGGCTGACCATCAATCGCTGGGCGATGGAGGGCTTCACTAAGCTGACCATCGGGCAGGCAGGCTTCTACGACATCCTGCCAGAAGCGGGGGTGCTGGGCGCAATCGGCCTGGTGACCTTTGTTCTGGCCCTCTACGGCTTTCGCCGTCGCTTTGTGAGATAACCATGCGCAAAATATGGGATATAGCCTGGCAGTACCTGTACACCACCTACAAGGATCGCAGCAGCTTTGTGTATGGCTTCGCCATGCCGCTGATTTTCACCACGGTGATCGGCTTTGGCATCGCCGGCTTTGGCGGCGGTGAGCCGCAGACCACTTGGCGGCTGGACTTGGTGGACAATGACCGCAGCGCCATCAGCCAGAGCCTGGCAGACCACCTGGCCAGCGACCCAGTGCTGGACGTGCACCCTACCGATACCACCAGCGCCGCCGCGGCCTTAGCGGCGGCCGAAACCTCGGCGGTGCTGACCCTGCCGGCTGGGCTCGGCGAACAATTGCTGATGGGCGAGCGCATCAACCTGGACTTCCAGATGAATGTAGAGGAGCCGGTTACCGCACAAGTGGTCGAGCAAGCCGTATTGGCCGCCCTGAGTCAAGTGAGCAGCGCGGTCAATATTGCGGAAACCAGCCTGCGTGTAGCAGAGGACCTGCAACTCTTCAGCCTGGACGGGGCGCCTCTCCCACGGGACTACTTCAACCAATCGTTGGATGCGACCGACACGGCCTGGGCGGCCGGCGCGCCGGTAACGGTGCTGAGCCGACAGGTGACCGGGCGCACACAAACCGAGCCGCAAATCCCGCTAGGCTTCCAGCAGACTTCGCCGGGCGTGGGGGTGATGTTCACCATGTTCTTCATCACCTACGGTGGCGCCAGCTTGCTGCTGGAGCGCGAACAGGGCACTCTGCGCCGGCTGTTGGTGACGCCCACACCCAAGTGGATGATCCTAAGCGGCAAGATCCTGGGCATCTTTCTGGCTGGCCTGGTGCAGTTCGGCATCCTGGTGCTGTTTGGACAGTTCGTCTTCGGAGTGGATTGGGGCGCGCAACCCGCCGCCCTGGCGTTAATGATGGTTGCCTTTGTCTTCTGCATCACCTGTTTCAGTATTTTGCTGGCCGCTCTGGTGCGCACCTTTGCCCAGCTGGACGCGCTGAGCATGCTGATCATCCTGCCGCTCTCCGGCCTGGGTGGAGCGATGTGGCCGATCGAAATCACTCCGACCTGGATGCAGCAGTTGGCTTTATTCCTGCCGACTGGCTGGGCGATGCGCGGTTTTCACGATATCGTCACGCGCGGCTTGGGCTTCAGTGACGTCCTGCAGGAGGCCGGTATGCTCTTTGGTTTTGCACTGGCCTTCCTTCTGATTGGTATCTGGCGTTTTCGCTACGAATAACCAGGAGTAAAAAGTATGAGCCCCGAAAGCCTACGTACAGCCGGCATCTTGCTGATTATCTTGCCGACGGTCATCTTTGGCGGGGTAAGCGTGCTGACCCTGCTTATCCGTGACCCGCGCTACCGCCAAAATCCACTGCGCCAGCAGTTGTGGCGGGCGGGGCATGCTCACGCCGGCGTTCTGCTGATCTTATCCCTGGTAGCCTTGTTCTATGTGGACCAGACCGCCCTGGCGCCTGCTTGGAAAACTTTTGTACGCAACGCTATCCCAAGCTCAGCCATCTTTCTGCCTGTGGCCTTCTTCCTTTCGGTGTTGAAGCCGGACGCGCAAAAACCCAACCGACTGATCAACCTGGCGTATGTCGGCGCGGTGGTGCTGGCGGCGGGCTTATTGGTATTGGGAGTCGGGCTGGTGCAGGCGACCGGTTAGTCCAGGTCTCGGCGGAACAGATGGCTGACGCCGGTCCACAGCACGACAGCGGCAGCGATGCACGTGTACGGCCAGGGCGGCACAATACTGGACAAGCTGGGAATGCTTGGAATGGCCGCAAAGTGGAAGCCGACAAAAGGAACAAAGACGATGGCGCCCAGGCCAATACACACCCAGAACAACCAACGGTCTGGCCTCAGGTGGACCAACACGGTCTGAAAGGCGACCAGCAAGAGCCCGAACAGCAAAACCAGGCCCAACTGCCCGGCGATAGCCGTGCGAAAATCAAAACTCCGGCCGCTATATTCACGCAATGCATTCAGCCCCAGATCAACCGCATAGGCGAGCAGTAAAACCATGACTGAGCTTGCCACGCCAACCAGATTGGATCGGGTTTTCATGCTGGCTCCTGTGCGCTGGCCATCTGCCGCATCCAAGTCTCCAGCACCAGGGCCTTGAACGAAATGGGAGTGACCGCGAATTTCGGGAAAGGACCCTGCGCCAGCTGCTTGGCGCCAGCCGGGCTGAGGATGCCCTGCTGCACCAGCTGACCATCGATCAGCCAATTGCCATAGCGCTCAAAAAGCATTTGGTGCCAGCGGCGCACCGGCGGCTCAAAGCCGCGCTTGGGCTTGTCCAGGAAACGGCGCGGGATGCGCCCAGCCGCGGCTTGTTTCAACCACTCCTTGGGCTCCAAAACGTCGTCGCGCTGCGCCTTGCGCAGCCCCACGACCGTCTCAATCAGCTTGTGATCCAATAAAGGCAGGCGCAGCTCCACCCCAGAGGCCATGCCCAGCCGATCGCCCTGCGCCACACCGTTCTCCATTAAATACGTATGCGCAATCGCTTTAGTTATTTGCACTTCCAATGGCGCATCGAATCCGTTCATCTCAAAGGGCCAAACCATGGCTTTCCCATAAGAGCCGAGAGCCATTTTTCGATCCAGGTATGGGTGCAGGCTTTTGCGCGCCAATTGAAAATCGCGACTGAGCTCATAGAGAATGATCTGGCTGTCAGGCGTGGTGGCCAACCGCTGCTGCTTCTCCCAGCTGGTGCGCAGGCCCCCGGCGCTGCGCAGGAACGGCCCCAGGCCGGCGCGACTTAAGCCTGTGGGCCAAACCGGCTCCCAATTGTTGAGGTAACTACGCAAATCACGATTGCGTACGGTCCGTTCACGGTTCTCCGCCAGAGCGCGACGCACCCAGTCGTAGCCCCAGAAGAGCTCATCGCCACCCTGACCCTGCAGCATGACACGTACTCCCTGCTGGCTGGCCGCTTTCATCACGGCATAATAGCCCTGACCCGAAATATCGGCGATGGGGTCGTCACGCCAGTAGACCAGCTGCGGAAAGAAGTCAACCATCTCCTGATCGTTGATCTCAATGTTGGTGAAGGGCACCTTGAGGTAGTCGGCTACAGCCCGGGCGTCCTCGCGTTCATCGGAAGCCGCTCCACCCGCATAGCCCACACTGAAGGTTTGCAGCACACCAGGGTATTTGTGCGCGGCAAAAGCCGCCACTATCGCCGAATCGACCCCGCCGCTCAGCGCCAGCCCCACGGGAACATCGGAGCGCACCACCAGCTCACTGGCGCGATCCAGTTCCGCCTCCAACGTTGTCGCCGGATCAGCGTCGATCGGGTCAGCCTCCTCAAAATGCCAATACTGGATCAGCTGGCTCTGCCAGGGATGGGCAGTCATTACAAGCATATGCGCGGCAGGCAGCTTCTCGACCCCAAGGACCATAGTGGCCGGGTCTGGGACGTATTGAAAATGGAAATATTGGTAAGCTGAAGCGGGGTTTAACTCCAATGCCGCCAGTCCGGTTCGCAAAATCGCCTTCAGCTCAGAAGCGAAATAGAGGCCATCCGACTTTTCCAGGTAATAAAGCGGCTTCTCCCCCATCCGGTCTCGAGCCAAGATCAGCTTGCTGTTATTCTCGTCCCAGAGGGCAATGGCGAACATGCCACGCAGGTACCTCACGAAGTCAAGCCCATGTTCCTCATACAGGTGGACTATGGTCTCTACATCGCTATTGGTATAAAAGCGGTGGCCGCGCGTCTCAAGCTCGGCTCGCAGTTCCACATAATTGTAGATTTCGCCGTTGCAGACCACGGCCAGGCTTTTGTCTTCGTTGTAGATGGGCTGCCAACCGCCGTCCAGGTCGATGATGCTCAAGCGGCGCATGGCCAACTCAGCATGCGAGGCCGAATGCGCCCCGGCCCCATCCGGACCGCGATGCACCATACAAGCCAGCAAGCGGCTTACCTGCTCACGTTGCCTGGATGTTAGTTCCTCCGATGAAACACAGCCAGCAATGCCACACATGCTCGGACCTCAATCCTCAATAAAGCGCAGATACTCCTTCACGATCTTCTGGCTATCAAAGCGCTCGCTCGCGTCTGCAAGGCACTTATTGCGCAGAGCTTCAAGCTTTTCGGGCGCGTCTGCCAACTCGGCAACTGCATCAGTCAGTTTTGCGATATCCACTTCATCGAACAGTAATCCGTTGACGCCGTGGCTAACAATATCTGCGTTCCCTCCAGCATCAAAAGCAACCATTGGTACGCCGCAATGGGTCGCCTCCACCAAAGACATGCTGTAGTTATCCCGCAGGGACAAGAACATGCCTAGCGAGCAACTCTTAAGCAGTCCAATGTACTCCTGCCAAGTCAACCTGCCCGGAGTATAAAGGCGAACTACTTCCGGCAGGAAGGGCAGCTTTTTCTCGAATTCCGCATCCAATTCACCTGGAATGAAAACCCCGAACGGCCGTCGCAATTTTTCTGCCAATCCGGTCAGGATATCCGGCAGTAAGCGCGTCCCTTTCACCACAGCCTGTGCTGAGGGAACACAGATGACAAAGGCGTTATCCGGCAAGCCCAGGCGAGAGCGCAAGCCGCTTGCAAGCGGTACTGCTTGCAGGTCTTCCGCAATCACCAAGTTGGGGATAACCGCCTGTTCTCCCTCAAAGTCATAGGTGCTCAAAAACCACTCCTGCATGTGTCGGGATGGAGAGATCACCTTGCTGACTTTGCGCAGAGAGCGCTGCTCCAGCGTAACAGCCCAGCGCGCATCCAATTCCGAATAGACTTCCAGGTTCATATCTGCCAAACGCATCGGATTATGGTGAGCGATCAGAATAACTTCTGCATTTTTGGGTTTACGTAGCCAAAGGGCGGGTGCCCCATGGTCGGGAATAACGATCACATCAGGGGCAAATTTTGCCAGCGCTTTGTTCACCTTTAACATGCCAGGCCAGGTGCCGAAAATATCCACTACATTCCAGGCGGCTCTGCCCGGAGACAGGCGTCCAAACAAGCGACCATTTGCAATGCGCAACAGCTTCAACAAGCGCTTGCTGGTTCCAAAGCGATGCACCAGCCCGGTCAACTCGCCTTCGTCCTCGATGAGGTCGCCGCCATCAAAAAACAGAAAAAGCTGTACGGGATAACCTTCTCTGTGCAGGGCGCGCACCAGGTTATAGTGCGCCACGCCCACGCCGCCGCCACTGGTGGGCGGCGCCGTATCAGAGATCACAGCAATGCGCGGCCGGGATGCCATTCAGTCTTGGTCAGCGGGTTTGGGGCGGCGATAGAGGAACCAGTACGCCTGCGCGGGGAAGGCGGCCGCGGCAGTTGGTTCCCAGACGAAGTCCCCGGGCACCGTCAGGCCGCGCAGCAACGCATCAGGGCCGGCCAATTGCTGGCGCTGCTCCGGCGTTTCCGCCAGCAGTTCCAGCAAAGCGCGCAGACGCACCTCCGTCGCATAATAGTCAGCATAGCGCTGGGGTTGGTCAGCCCACTCGGTTAGGACGTGTTCCCACTGGCGCAGCCGTGAATCGAACTCGCGGGCGGTTTTCTTCTGCCAGGCTTGGCGCCACTCTGTTTGCAGGGCGGCCAGTTGCTGTGCCTCATTGGCCAGTGATTGGCCTGTTCCTTCAAGGTAGGCTATGGCGAACAGCAGGTTACCCGGCGTAAGCTGTTGGCTGCCCCCCATGGGCCAAAATAACTCGTCTGAAAGCAAATAGTCTTTGAGGCCAGCCAGGCCGTCTCGCAGGAATTTCAATTGGTCTTGAGCTTGCATGCTATGAGTATAACAAGCCCGGACAGCCGAAAGCAAAGCCGCCTCTGTGCACAGAGGCGGCTTTCACAATCCATTCGATTTATTCGAACTTACAGCAGCAGGGCCACTGGGTTCTCGATGTAAGTCGCCAGGGCCTGCATGTACTGGGCCGCTTCGGCGCCGTCACTGACGCGGTGGTCCACCGAGATGGTGGCGCGCATGCGCCAGCCAACCGTGATCTGTCCGTTCTTGACCACGGCCTGTTCCTGAGCGGAGCCCAGGGCCAGGATGGCTGCCTCCGGAGGGTTGATGATGGCGGTGAAGTCGTAGACGTCAAACATACCCAGGTTGCTTAGCGAGAAGGTGGAGCCTTCGATATCCTCCGGGCTGACCTTGCCAGAGCGCACCCGCCCGGCCATCTCGCGCACTTCTTGCGAGATCTGGCGCAGCGGCTTGCGGTCCGCATCGCGGCAGACGATGACCAGCAGGCCATTTTCCACCGCCACGGCCACGCCAATGTTGACCTGGCCGAACTGCACCACCGCGTCATCATCCAACTTGGCGTTCAGGTTGGGGAACTGGCGCAAGGCCAGCGCAGCGGCTTTGACGATGAAGTCATTGACCGAGAGCTTTTCGCCACTGCCTTCCAGGGCGCGGTTGGCCTGGGCGCGGGCGTCCATGATCGGTCCCATGTCGTACTCGTGGGTGACGTAGAAGTGCGGCACTTGCTGGCGAGACTGCACCATGCGGCGGCCAATGGCCGAGCGCAGCCGGCTGAGCGGGATGCGCTTGTCAGCCGGGGCCGGCCCCAGCTGGGTGAACTGCAAAGCCGGAAGGCCCGCGCCACCGGGCTGGGCACCTTCCACATCACGCTTGATGATACGGCCTTGCGGGCCGGAGCCGCGCACAGCCTGCAGATTGACGCCACGCTCTTCGGCGATGCGCCGGGCCAGAGGCGAGGCGCGCACGCCGCCGGGCAGCTGGCCGTTGCTATCTGCCGGGGTTTCCGGAGCGGGCGCGAGAGCCCCAGTCTGCGCCGGGGCTGGTGCTGCGGCAGCCGGTTCGGCAGCAGGTGTGCTGGGCGCCGGAGCAGGCGGCTCTTCCGCAGGCGCGCTGCCACCGATGGCGGCGACGTCCACGGTTTCGCCGGCTTCGCCGACGGCGGCGATGGGCTGGCTGACCGGCACGCTGGTTCCTTCGGCGACCAGGTGTTTGAGCACCACGCCGGAATATTGCGATTCGACTTCTACCGTGGCCTTATCGGTTTCGATCTCGGCGAGCAACTCGCCCTTCTCCACCTTGTCGCCTTCCTTCTTAACCCAGCGAACCAGGGTGCCTTCGGCCATGTCAAAGCCCAGCTTGGGCATGGAGATGATTTCAGCCAAAGTGGCCTCCAGAAGTGCATTCGTCAATCACGATCATTTCGCATGTCAATTGTAGCAAGCAGATGCGCTGGTCCACTACATAACCTCCTTCACCGCGGCAACCACATCGGCCACCTGCGGCAGGGCAGATTGTTCCAACGCCTGGTTGTACGGCAGGGGCACTTCTTTTTGGGCCACGCGCTTGATCGGCGCATCGGCATAGTCAAAGGCTTCTTCATATAGGCGGGTGACCACTTCAGAACCGACGCCGTAACTGGGCCAACCCTCTTCCACCACCACGGCGCGGTTGGTCTTCTTGAACGATTCGATCACTGGGCCCATGTCCAAGGGGCGCAGGCTGCGCAAATCGACCACTTCGGCGCTGATGCCTTCAGCTTCTAATTGCTGGGCAGCCTGCATGGAAAGCTGCAGGCCGCGGCAGTAGCTCACCACGGTCACATCGCTGCCCTCGCGCTGCACTTTGGAGACGCCAATGGGCACGGTGTAGTCGCCCTCCGGCACTTCGCCGCGCACTTGGTACATGGCAGCATGCTCGATGAAGAGCACCGGATTGTCGTCGCGGATGGCCGCCTTCAACAGGCCTTTGGCGTCCGCCGGGGTACCGGGCGAAACCACCTTGAGGCCAGGGAAATGCGCAAAAATAGCGTCGGGCGTCTGGGAGTGCGTTGCGCCCAGCTGGCGGCCGCCGCCACCCGCAGTGCGAATGACCAACGGTACGCGCATCTGCCCACCGAACATGGTGTGCATCTTGGGCGCCTCATTCACGATATAGTCCATCGCCACGAAGGCGAAGTTGATCGTCATGATCTCGGTTACCGGACGCAGGCCGGCCAGGGCGGCGCCAATGCCGCCGCCGACAATTGCCGACTCGGCGATGGGTGTGTCACGCACGCGCTTCTCGCCAAAGTGGTCATAGAAGCCCTTGGTCACGGCGTAGGTACCGCCCCACACGCCCACTTCCTGGCCCATGATGAAGACACGCTCGTCTTTTTCCATCTCCTCCCACAGCGCGTCGGAGATGGCCTGCCGCATTGTAATTTCTGCCATGTTAGTTGCCCTCCGCGTAGACGAAGTCAAACAAAGTGTCCATCGCCGGGTCTGGGCTGCTTTCGGCAAATTCCACGGCCTCCTGCGTCTCAGTTTCCACGGCCGCCTCGATCTTGTCCAGGTCGGCCTTGCTGGCAATCTTCTCATCCACCAAATAGCGGTGGTAAATGCCGATCGGGTCGGTCTTCTCCCACTGGGTGACTTCTTCCTTGTCGCGGTAACGCTGCGGGTCACCCATCGAGTGGCCCTCAAAACGATAGGTCATGATCTCCAGAAAGTACGGCCCATTGCCGGCACGGATGAAATCGAGCGCTTCGGCCACTTTGGCGCGCACCTTCATCACGTCCATGCCGTCGTCCAGGCGGGAGTGCGGGATGCCGTAGCCTTCAGCCTTCATGTGGATCTCTTCCACTGCCGAAGCACGGTCTACCGCGGTACCCATGCCGTACTGGTTATTCTCGCAGATCCACAGCACAGGCAGGTTCCAAACCTTGGAAAGGTTTACGCCCTCGTGGAAGAAGCCGATGTTGGTGGCGCCATCGCCAAACATGCAGATGGTAACGCCCTTGTTGCCCAAGTACTGGTCGCCCAGGGCCATGCCGGAGGCGATGGGCAGGTGGGCGCCAACAATGGCGTGACCGCCCCAATAGTTGTTCTCCACAGAGGCCATGTGCATGGAACCGCCACGGCCCTTGGAGATGCCAGTTTCCTTGCCGAGCAGCTCCGCCAGCACCTGCTTGGCGCTGATACCACAGTTGATCGCCACGCCGTGGTCACGGTAAGCGGTGATCACGCGATCCTCAGGGATGCGGGCGGAAACAATGCCGGTACTGACCGCCTCCTGGCCAATGTAGAGGTGGAGAAAACCGCCAATTTTGCCTTCCTGATACAGCTCCGCGGCGCGCTCTTCCACGCGGCGAATCAGCACCATTTGGCGGTACAGCTCCAGATGATCCTTCTTCTTCAATGTCATGTAGGGTGCTCCCATTAAAAACAACCCCCGCATCGCTGCGGATGTTGTGGTGATCATGAAACCAAAGGTGGATTATACCAAGGCAGGTACAATCCACCTTTGGCATTCCTCAGGAGCAGATCATGATCCTCAACCACATCAATTTGGCGGTCAGCGATGTGCCGGCCGCGGCGGATTTTCTGGTCAAGTACTTCCAGATGACTTCGCAGGGAGGCAACCAGGGCATGGCCTTCCTGATGGACAAGAACGGCCTGGTGCTCTCGCTGATGAAGACCAAGGGGTCTGTGCAGTATCCGGGAACTTTCCATATCGGCTTCAGCCAAGTGGACCGCGCCATGGTGGATACGCTCAACCAACAGTTAAAAGAAGATGGGTTTAATGTCGAGCCGCCTGTAGATTCACACGCCTACACCTTTTACGTAGCCGCGCCCGGCGGGTTCACGGTAGAGGTGATGGCCTGATGACGATCGATCTCAATCTGCTGCCGCGCTGGCTGGAAGCCGAAGTGGAGCCGAAACACCTGGACCATATGAACCACATGAACGTGATGTGGTACACGCATTTTTTTGACAAGGCCATCTGGCACTGGTACGAGAGCTTTGACTTTGGCGCCTCCTATCACACGCAAAGCGGCTGGGGCAGCTTCGCCCTGGAGACGCACACCCGCTACCTGTCCGAGCTGCGCGTAGGCGACCGGCTGGGTGTGCACATCCGCATGCTGGCACGCAACGCCAAGCTGTTCCACTACATCATGTACATGCAGCGCCTGAGCGATGGCGCGCTATCGGCGACCAGCGAGCTGCTGGGCATCCACATCGACATGTCCACCCGGCGCAGCGCCCCGCTGCCGGAGCATATCGTCGCTTATTTTGACGGCCTCATCGCCGAGCATGCCGCGCTGGCTTGGGATGCTGGGGCGAGCGGGGTGATCAAGATCGCTTAGGCGGACTGCCTCTCCAGCCGCACTACCTTATCCGGCACCCAGCGGCCCTCGTCGTTCTGGCGTTTGCTGTAGTGCGCCAGCCAGGCGCCCCGCGGGCGGTTGTCCTTCAGCGGGTCCAGGCCGCGGAGGCCGGCGGCCTCCAGCGTCTCCGGCCAGCAGGTTACGCCAAATTTCTTGAAGCTGCCGCCCTTTATCACCCAACGCGGGTGCTCGCCGCCCGCGGCCAGCTTGATGCTGTCGACTTCGAAGGATTTTGTCGGCGGGGTGGCCTCGCTGCCAGTGGCAGCCGGGCTGCCGTTGCCATGGATTGCGGGCGTAGTGTTGCTACGCAACACATCAGAATTTGCTTCGCAAACTCTATTCCAGCCGCGCTCGGCCAGCAGAGCCACGAAAGCCTCGACGCGCTGGATGAACTCCAGGTCGCTTTGTTCTTCAGTTTGGCGTAAGGTGAACTGGTCTTTGCCCCCGCTCGGGCCGTAAAAATAGCCATTGAATGACGCGCGTGCTTCGTGCATCGTTGCTCCTCACACTTGTTGCCGGTTTTAGTTTCCCCTGCCGATTACAATACATTTGCAGCAGGGTTTTGCGTTACAATAAAACAAGTGTTCTATGCGCCATAATGCCATGCCCGCACACCCTTGTCAAGCTTTAGACTATGCCAATTAATTACCTCGATCTGCGCCAGCAAGCCAAAGCCGAAGCGCTCAAGGCCAGGACCGCCCTAAAGCAGGTCGAGGAGCGCCGCGCCGTGGCGGCGGCCCTGCTGCAACAGCGAGCCAGCGACCTGGAGGCCATCCGCCAGAGCGTGGCCGACGCAGCGCACCTGGACCCCCGGCTGCGCTGTGCCCTGCCCAGCAGCGAGCCGCTGACCCATGCCGGCGGACTGCCTGCCGCCCCCGCTGCCTATACATTGATCGCTGCCGACGGCTCGCAGATCAACCCCAATGCCCACGCTCCGGTGCACTATTTCCTGGTCAACCTGGGCGCCATCCGCCTGCAGGGCGGGGGCGACCAGGCTCCCGATGTGTTCACTCACAGCGACCTGCACGTGGCCGAATACACACGCAGCGGCGGCTATTCTGAAGAGATGGTCAGCCTGGAACGCGACAAAGGCGAACGCAAACTGGTCGCCGAGCTGGCCGAAAGCGCGGCCCAGCAGCCGATCATCACGTTGACCGACGGACCGCTGGAGCTGTGGGGCGAAAAAGCCGCCGGCTACGGGGATGACAAGGCCTTTAGCGAACACCTCAGCGAATACCTGGCGGCGCTGGAGCAGCTGCACCAGCGCGGGGCAGCCACGGCGGGCTATGTGGACAAGCCGCGCGCCGACCTGCTGGTGCGCATGCTGGAGGTGCTGCAGCTGCCCGAAGGTTCTGATGCGCAGGCCCTGCGGGCGCGCCCGCTGCGCGGCGTGACCGACGCGCACCTGCTGCGCGACCTGCTGCAGCCCGGTGAGCGCTCGGCCGTCTTCGGCATCCAGTCCCAATCCGCCGGGCGCTACTTTGGCCATCTGGCCTTGCATTTCTTCTATCTCAACGTGGGCAAGCCCGGCGCGCCCTGGCTGGCCCGGGTGGAGATCCCCGGCTGGGTGGCGGGCAACCCGGCGCTGCTCGACGCATTGCACGCCGTGCTGGTCGCCCAAAACAACATTCTGGGCTCCTACACCTATCCCTATGTACTGCACCGGGCGCACGAGATCGCTCTGGTGAAGTACGAAGAGCACGAGCAGGTGGCTCAGCTGATCATCAACGAATTACGCGCCATGGGTGTGGAGCCCGGCGAGCTCTCGCAAAAACAGGCGGCCAAAAACCTGCCCGGCCGCAGGAGGTTTACTCTGTGAACGATGCTCAAGCTTACAAGGTCGGCTATTTGCTGCGCTCGGCCATCACCGGTTTTGTGGCCGGCACGCGGGTCAGCGAGCAGGATGCGCCGCAGTTCGGCGCGCTGGTCAAAGCCCCGCTCAACCCCGGCATGTGGATCTATGGCCTGATCTACGCCATGAACATTGACGACGACGGCACCGTGCGCCAGATCGCCACCAGCGACAATGTGGATGAGGTGGTGGTGGCGGATAACCGCAAGAACCGCACGGTGCCGCTGGAGATCAGCGTGCTCACCGTGGGCCACCGCCGCGAAGAGGCCGTCTCGCACCTGCTGCCGCCGCGCGCCCCGCTGAGCCTGGACATCGTCTGGCAGTGCCAGCCCGCCGAAGTGGCCGAGTTCACCGAGCGGCTGGGGTATTTCCGCCACATCCTGCGCAATACGGCCAACCCGGAACTGCCAGCCGCCGAACTGCTGGCGGCGCACATCCACCAGGCCGCCGCCGACCACCCAGACGGCACCTGGCGCCAGCGCGCCTCGCAAGAGATCATTACCCTGCTGCGCGACGACTACGAAACGCTGATGCAGGTGATGAGCGCGCTGGCTGACGCCAGCTGATTGTCAAATTTTGGAATGCTGATCGCTGATTGAGGGAAAGATGGACCAGGTTGAACTAAAGGCCAGAACGAAACGCTTTGGATTGGACGTGATCAAGTTCGTCCAAATCCTTCCCCGAAACGAAACTAGCTTCGTCATTCGGCGCCAATTGCTTCGTTCCGCCACTTCGGTGGGAGCGAATTATCGCGCGGCTTGCCGAGGGCGTTCCAAAGCTGAATTTATCGCCAAGCTAGGGATTTCAATAGGGAGGCGGACGAAAGCGTCTACTGGCTGGAAATGCTGTTGGAAGCTCAGATCGTATCCGCTGAACAAGCAGCCATGCTGCTCGACGAGGCTAACCAAATTACCGCCATCCTCACAGCTTCCCACAAAACTGCGTCAAGCAATCTGAAGAGGCAGGTTCTTTCATGACAGATCAGAACTCAGCAATCAGCAATCAGCAATCCAGCGGCCGCCGCCGGGTGGGCTTCGTCGTGGGTGGCAGCCTGAAAACCCACCTGCTGGCCCGCCTGCAAGTGCCCCCCCAGCAAGTGCAGGAGGGCGCTTTTGTGGTCATCGAGAGCAATGACTGGCTCTTCCACGGCCTGGTGACCGACTTGCAGCTCGGCGCCACCAACCCGCGCTTTGCCGACGAGCAGACCACCAACCGCCTGCCCGGCGAATTGGCCGGCCTGCTGCAAGGCCAAACGCTGTACACCAACCTCGAGATCCTGCCCGCCCTGATGTTCACCGGCGGCGAAGAACGCCAGGGACCATTGCCAGTCAAGACTGTGCCCTCGCACCAGGCGGATGTGTTCCTGGCCAGCGAGGGTGACGTGGCCGAAGTGTTCCAAGGCGACTTTGTGCTGGGCCACACCCGCGAGCAAAACCACCCGGTGGCGATCGACCTGGACAAACTGGTCAAGCGCTCTTCCGGCATCTTCGGCGCCACCGGCACCGGTAAGAGCTTTCTGACCCGGCTGATGCTGGCCGGGCTGATCCAGCACAATGCCGCTTCAGTGCTGGTGCTGGACATGCACAACGAGTACGCCTACAACGATCAGGACGAGAACGGCAACCCGGTCAGCGGCCTGCGCGACAAGTTTCCCGCCAAGGTGCGCGTGGCCGGTCTGGGGGCTGGGGCAACCATCCGCGGCAAAACGCCCGACTTCAACCTGGAAATCGCCATGAGCGACATCCAGCCCGGCGATATCGAACTGCTCACCCGAGAGCTCAACCTAAAAGAAACCACGTCTGCCACTCTGGACGCCCTGCTGGCCAGCTTCGGACCTACCCAGTGGTTTAAAGCGTTCAAAGAGATGTCGCGAGCCAAGGTGGAAGGCGATGACGGGAAAAGGACAGACGCCCCAGGCAGCGTAGCGGCCTGGGCCAGAGAGAACAACGTCAATGAAATGGCGGCCGAGGGTTTGCACAACAAACTGGGCAAGGTGTTCCGCCTGGCCTACCTGGCAGAAAAACCGGCAGTGGACACGGTGGGCGAGATCGTCAAATCGCTGGAGGCGGGCCAGCACGTGATCCTCTCCTTTGGCAAGCACGAGAGCGATTTGGATTATCTGCTGGTCAGCAACTTGCTCACCCGCCGCATCCGTGAACGCTGGGAGCAGACCACCAACGAGCTGCGCAGTAACAACAAAGGCGAACCGCGCCCGCTGGTCATCGCCGTAGAGGAGGCACACAAGCTGCTCAACCGTGAGATGGCCGTGCAGACCACCTTCAGCACCATCGCCCGCGAGCTGCGCAAGTATTACGTGACCTTGCTGATCATCGACCAGCGCCCCAGCCAGATCTACGACGAGGTCATGTCGCAGTTGGGCACGCGCATCTCCGGCTGGCTGGGCGACGACGACGACATCCGCGCCGTGCTCAGCGGCCTGGCCGGCCGCGAGGCGCTGCGCGGCATGCTGGCGCGCCTGCAGCCGAAGGAGGAGGTGCTGCTGCTGGGCTGGGGCGTGCCGATGCCGCTGCCTATAAAATCAAGAAGATATGACGATATGTTCTGGGATGAATTGCAAGGCAAAGGCAAGAGAAAAGGCGCAAAGGAAGTTGACGAAGAGCTTGGCTTCTAACATGGAGAAGCGACGCAAGCCGCCGCTACGACGACACGTTCTGGGACGAACTGCAAGGCAGCAAGGGTAGCGGCAAGGACAAAAAGCAGCTCAAGGAAGAGATGGGGTATTGAACTGAGTCAGTGATGAACTTTGACGAAGCAATTTTTTACAAGGATTTTCAGCATTTGTGGGCTCAAGCGTTTCAAAAAGCGCGCCAATGCCTTCATGTAACACAAGCCATAGAAATGTCTTTCTCTGTCTCGCTTATGACTTTAAGTTCTCATTACAATTTAAAGGGTAGTGAAATGGAGCTAAGAGTCGTGCGCGAAGCACTTATGAAGATGCTCGATCCTGGCAACATCCCGGATTTCGATGACTGGGTTGTTGGACTGGAAGTGGCAAAAGAGAATTACTTGAGACAAGTATATTTTCAGGGCGTTACTTTGCTATGGACAATATTGGAAGTCTTTGTACGAGATCTTGTTTCACTGATACTCGAATTTGACCGCACGACATTCGCTTCGGAAGAATTCAAGAAAATTAGAGTTTCCTTACTGGACTATCATAGGATGACCAAGGATCAGCAAATAGATCACACAGCCAATTTGTTACTAAACGCTACTTATTGCAATAGATTCCTAGGGGCTGAGCGCTTTGATTGCATACTAAGGCATGTTGGTTTAGCTGGTGCCACGGGAAAGCGGCTGCACAAAAAGATTGCGGAAGTCCAACAAATCCGGAATTCGTTTATCCATAACAATGCGGTCGCAGATAGAAAGTTCATTGATAGTTGTCCATGGTTAGGATATCGAGAGGGTGAAAACATCAGAATCAGCTTTGAGGATTTTCTAAAATTACATAAGTACGTCCTAGACTATATTTTTGAAGTAGCACGGAGATTCGATCAGCGATACCCTGATGCAAAGGTAATTGCACCGTAAATAGCAAATATGAACCCCGTGTCTTGTCCTCGTCCAGTTCGCCGCCCTCATCAGCATCCTGGCCATCGGGCCGCTGCTGCCAAGCCGCTGGCCAGCAGGCAGGGCTTCCGTCGCGCTGGCGCCGCCTGCGAGCAAGTCCAGGCCCTGCGGGCCGAAGGCGACATTGGCTACGACTGCGTGGCCACCGCGCCCAGGCCACGATAGCACCGACGGCGAGCCGGTGGGGCTGCACCACCATGCCGACTGCTTACTCTGCGGGTCATAAGCCACGATGAAACAAGTCATCGCCAAGTATACAGGCAAGCAGCCGACTCCACCCACACAAGCAGGTGGCACCGCTACGTGCCCCCATATACAGCGCTTGACTCTATTAGCCCATCCGTTCTATACTTTGGCCATCACATAGAACATTTGTTTCTAGGCCGCGAGGCCAAAGGAGAACAAGATGGTCAATCGAGGTTTGCTTCAACAGTTTGAATGGGCGGGCCGCCTGCCCCGCAACCTGGTCTGGGGGTTGCTGACCGGCGCCGCGCTGGTCGCTTTCGAGGTCTTCAACTTCAGCACCACCGAATTCGCCATGCGCGACTTGCTGGGAGACCTGCGCTTCGGCGAGTTCGCCTGGGCCACCCTGCTGGCGCTCGCCATCTGCGTGATGGACTTTGCTGGAATCGCCCACCTGTTCAGCAACAGCAGCGATCTGCGCAACAAACAGGCCCTGGAGATCTGGTACCTGTTCGGCGCCTGGCTGCTGGCTGCCACCATGAACGCCGTGCTGACCTGGTGGGGCATCACCGTGGCGATCGCCGGCCACGTCAGCCTGGGCACGAGCCTGATGGGTCGCGAGGTCATGCTGCAGACCGTGCCCGCCTTCGTGGCCGTGCTGGTCTGGCTGATCCGCATGCTGGTCATCGGCGCCTTCATCACCACGGGCGGCAAGATGTTCACCCGCTCCAGCGTGGAGCGCAACAACCCGCCCACCCTGCGCCGGGCCAATCCCGCGCCGGCCGTCCGCCAGGGCCAGGCGCAGCCCGCCATGTACCACGGCCTGGTACCCCAGGGCCGCGACGAGAACGACTTCTAAATCGTGGGCATGCCGCACAGCGCACCCTACGCAGAAAGAGAGGCAACCGGAAGCGGCTGCCTCTCTTTCTTGCTTTTTCCGCCGATCAGTGTCGCCCTGGCCGGTGCGCTGATTTTTCACCTGCTGACCAACATCAGTCTGCCCTTTTTCGCTGTCGCTCCAGCCAAGATGAACGCAGA
Organism: Anaerolineales bacterium; assembly: GCA_019637805.1. NCBI lineage: Bacteria > Bacillati > Chloroflexota > Anaerolineae > Anaerolineales > Anaerolineales bacterium. Next base: position 488,561 of record JAHBVB010000001.1, read on the forward strand.
GCAGCAGCCCGCCGCCTACAGCGGCCGCCTGGCGGCCCTGTTCACGCCGCAAGTTCTGCGCTGGGAAACTGAGATCCTGCGCTGGGCAGACGACGCTGGCCTGGATCCCAACCTGGTGGCCACGGTCATGCAAATCGAATCCTGTGGATACGCGCAGGCGGTTTCCCGCGCCGGCGCCATGGGCTTGTTCCAGGTAATGCCCTACCATTTTGCGGACGGCGAAAACAGCTTCGACCCGGACACCAACGCCCACCGCGGGCTGGCCTACTTACGCAAATCACTCGACAATTTTGGGTCGCCGCCCATGGCGATGGCGGGATACAACGGCGGCATCAACGGCGCCAGCCGCCCCGCGGCCGCCTGGGCGCAAGAAACCCGAGATTATGTCTATTGGGGAGAAAACATCTACGCCGACGCAGCCACAGGCCGCGAGAGTAGTCCCGTGCTGCAGGAATGGCTGGCGGCGGGCGGCGCTAGCCTATGCGCTCAGGCTCAGCAACTGGCAGAGGCTGGCCGCTGAGATCAGTGGTCGTATCGGCGCAGTCCGGGCCGGCCAAAGGCAAGCGCACGGTGAAGGTGCTGCCGCGATTCACACGGGATTTCACGTCGATCTCGCCAGAATGATTGCGTACGATCCAGTAAGCGATTGACAAGCCCAGACCGAACCCGGTACCATCCTTGGCCCGCGAGCGGGAACGGTCGGCCCGGTAAAAACGCTCAAACACATGCGGCAAATCTTCCGCCGGAATACCAATACCGCTGTCCTTGATCGCCAGGAACGCCTGCCCCTGATTCTTCGACAGATTGACAATTACTTTGCCGCCATCCTTGGAATACTTGATCGCATTCGCCAGCAAGTTGAGCACAACCTGCTTCAGCCGATCCCGATCACCACAAACAATGACCTGGTCAATCGTGTCGATTTCCAGGCTGACGCGCTCGCCCGCCAGCACATGCGCCTGATTGAAGACCTCCAGCAACAGCGTATCCAGCTCCACTCGGCGCTGATCCAAGGGCAGCCTGCCGGACTCAGCCTGGGCCAGCAGCAGCAGATCGGCCACCATCCTCGCCAGGCGGTCCACCTCCAGACCCATGCTATGCAGGGCCTGTTCGTCGTACTCGCCAATGCGGCGCATCAGGTCCAGATTGCCGCGGATCACGGTCAGCGGTGTGCGCAGCTCATGGCCAATATCCGCCAGAAAACGGCGCTGGGTGGCAAACAATTTCTCCAAGCGGGCCAGGGTGTCATTAAAGGCCACGATCAGCTTGCCGACCTCATCGTCCACAATGCCTTCGGTGGGAATGCGCCGCGACAGGTCGTCCGCCCGGGTGATCTGCAATGCCGTCTCGGTCATCTGCGAAAGCGGCTCCAGCGCCCGGCTGCCCGTGACCAGGCCGATCAAGCTGACCAGCAGGATGGCCAGAGCGCTCAGCACCACCAGGTAGCGCACAATATCGGTGCGCAGCGCATCGATCACGGTCAGCGAGGTGGCCGCCTGCATCACGCCGATCGGTGTACCGCCGGTGTGCAGCGGCACGCTGAGCACGCGGAAATGCACCCCGCCCAGATCAGCGCTGCTGTATATGGGCAGGCTAGTCTGCATGGCAGAAGGATCAAAGGGCGCCCGCAGCGGGCTGTCCGGCTCCACGGCCAGGGTCATACCAACCAGGTTGCCATCCAAGTCCCAAATTTGCACAATCACACTGGAATCGAGCGAGACGCGCTCGGAGAGCACAAACTGGCCGCGTTCGTCCACGCGGGTCACATCGATCAGATCACGGGCGGTGCGGTCAAGGGTCGCATCCACTTGTCGCAGTTGCACCACAGACACCAGACCGTAGACGCTTAGCCCAAAAAAGACCAAGACGACGCCCAAGCCTATGGTATAGAAAAGCGTCAGCCGTGAACGAAGCGACATGCAGGCTTATTCGTCTTCGCGCAGCACATACCCCATACCGCGCACGGTGTGCAGCAGGCGGGGCTCGCTGCCTTCTTCAATCTTCTGGCGCAAATAACGAATATAGACCTCAATAATGTTGCTCTCCCCACCGAAATCGTAGCCCCACACCTCGTCATAGATCATCTCACGCGTCAGCACTTGGCGCGGGTTGCGCATAAACAGCTCCAACAGTTCGTACTCCTTGGCCGTCAGGTCAATCACCCGCTCGCCGCGCTGCGCCCGGCGTGTGCCGGTATCCAGCTCCAAGTCGCCAAAGGTGTAGGTTTTCTGTTTGGGGGCTTGCGTGCGCCGCAGCAAGGCGCGCACCCGGGCCAGAAGCTCATCCAGATTGAAGGGCTTGACCATGTAGTCATCCGCCCCGGCGTCCAGCCCCAGCACCCGGTCGCTGACCGAGTCCTTGGCGGTGAGCATCAAGATCGGCACTTTGCCCATGGTGCGCAAGCGCTTGCACACCTCCAAACCATCCATGCCTGGCAGCATCCAGTCCAAGACCACCAAATCGGGGCGGTTGCCGGCAGCCAGTGCCAGACCCTTCTGCCCGTTTTCAGCAGTTTCGACTTCATAGCCCTCATAACCCAATCCGCGGCGCAGAAAGGCCAAAATTGCTTCGTCATCTTCAATCACTAATATGCGAGTAGGCATGTGCAGTGTCTCCAAGTTTCTGGATTTGCTTAATAATAGCGTCAAAGATTAATAATTGCGTGAAATTAACAACAAAGGCCGCCCGGATGGGCGGCCTTTGACAGGGACTGGTAAAACTTAGGCCAGTTCCACCACAGCGCCAGCAGCTTCCAGCTTCGCCTTGGCGTCGGTGGCCGCTTCCTTGGTGGCGCCTTCCAGCACCTTGGTGTTGCCGGCTTCCACCTGCTGCTTGGCATCCGCCAAGCCCACATTGGTCAGCTGGCGCAAGACCTTAATGACCTCGATCTTCTTGGGACCTGCGTCCTTGATGATCACGTCAAACTCGGTCTTTTCCTCAGCCGGGGCGGCAGCCGCGCCGCCAGCGGGGGCAGCCGCCACAGCCACAGGGGCCGCAGCAGTCACACCCCAAGCCTCTTCCAGCTTGGACACCAATTCAGCAGCTTCCACAACGGAAAGCTTGCCGAGTTCTTCTACCAATTTATCCAAATCAGCCATTTCTTACTCCTTATAGGTTCAAAAATTCAAAGTTATGCCGATGCAGGTTTGTCTGCATAGGCCTTGACAACCTGAGCCACACGGCGGCCAGGTTCTGCCAGCAAGCGAGCCAACTGAGTGGCCGGGGTGTTGAGCAGAGCCAGGAACTGGCTGCGCACCACCGGCAGCGAGGGCAGCGTAGCCAAGCGCGTGACCGAATCCTTGGAAAGAAGTTCCTTACCGAGGAAACCGCCTTTGATCTTGACTGCCTCTTTCTCCTTGGAGAAATCGGCGATCGCTTTGGCCACACCGGGCGCATCACTGAACGCCAGGCCGACGGCTGAGCTGCCCGTCAAGAATTCGGCGGGCACATCATAGCCCGCATTCTTGAAAGCCAACTGTCCCAACGTGTTTTTGACCACGTGGAATTCGCCGCCAGCTTCGCGGACGCGCTTGCGCAGTTCATTGAAGTCTGGCATCGTCAGGCCGGTGTACTCAGTCAAGTACACGGCCTCAGACTTGCTCAGCCAGTCTTCATATTCAGCCAGGATGGCTTGCTTCTTGTCTTTCGAAAGCGCCAAGTCTTTACCTCCTAAACAAAAAGTCTTTGCTCCAGTGACGAAGCAAAGACTTATAAGCAGGCAAAAGCTGCAAAGTCCTTACCTCGGCAGGGAATTAAGTAGCGTGCTTTACGCTACACCTGCTGTCACTGGCAGGGCGCCCATCTAGGGCGAGCAAGATTTTACTACATAATCCTAAGCGGCAGCGCCGATGTTCTGAGCTTGCAGCGGATCCACACTAATCGCCGGCCCCATGGTGGCGCACAGGGTCAGGCTGCGAATGTAAGCGCCCTTGGATGAGGCCGGTTTGGCTTTGATGATCGCGTCCAGTAGGGTGGAGAAATTCTCCTGCAGCTTTTCGGGCTCAAAGGACACCTTGCCAATCGCCACATGCACATTGCCGGTCTTGTCCAAACGGAACTCTACGCGGCCGGCCTTGGCTTGCTCAATGGCGCGGACCAGGTCCTTCTCATTGACCACGGTGCCGCCTTTGGGGTTCGGCATCAGGCCGCGCGGGCCGAGTACACGGCCAATGCGGCCTACGGCACCCATCATGTCCGGGGTGGCGATCGCCACGTCAAAGTCCAGCCAGCCATCGCCGATCTTCTTCAGCGTGGCATCGTCATCGGCCACGCCGTCAGCGCCGGCCTCGCGGGCAGCGCGGGCAGCGTCACCCTGGGCGAACACCAAGACACGCACGTCTTTGCCCAAGCCGTGCGGCAGAACCACCACATCGCGCACTTGCTGGTCAGCATGGCGCGGGTCCACACCCAGGCGGATGTGCACTTCCACGCTGGCGTCGAACTTGGTGTAGGAGGTTTCCCTCACCAAGGAAAGCGCTTCCTGCGGGGAATACTGGCGGCCGTGTTCGACCTTGGATGCTGCTTCTTTGTACTTCTTGCCTCGTTTAGCCATTCTTGCTCCTTTGTGGTCTGCCGACGAAACCCGTCAACTTGGCGAGCCGCTCAATGGCAGTCAAAACCTTTGGCTTTGACTCGCGGTGCGAAGCACCGCAGCTCTCCCACGTATTTATGTGTAGTTAGTCGCGTACGGTGATGCCCATGTTGCGGGCGGTGCCTTCGATCTGCTTCATCGCGGCTTCAATATCGTTGGCGTTCAAGTCCACCATCTTGACTTCGGCGATCTCACGCACTTGGGCGCGCGTCACCTCGCCAACCTTCTGGCGGTTGGGCTCACCAGAACCCTTGGCCGCGCCAGCGGCTTTGGCCAACAGCACCGAAGCGGGCGGGGTCTTGAGGATGAAGGTGAACGAGCCATCGGTGTAGATGGTGACCTGAGCGGGGATCACATCGCCCATACGGTTGGCCGTACGCGCGTTGTATTCCTTACAAAAACCCATCAGGTTGATGCCGTGGCCGGCCAGAGCCGGACCAATCGGCGGTGCGGGGCTGGCTTTGCCGGCCTCAATGCGCACGGTAACTACTGCTTTTAACTTCTTTGCCATTTTCTCTCCTTGGCGGTATTAGCGGCGCGCAGCCCTGAGCTGTGCAAGCCTCCCGCCTGATTGCTACGCTTTCTCGACCTGCAAAAAGTCCAGTTCAACCGGCGTTTCACGACCGAAGAAATTCACCATTACGCGCACCTTGGCGCGCTCCATGTCGATCTCCGAGACTGTGCCGCGGAAATCGTTGAAAGGGCCATCCACAATGCGTACACGTTCGCCCTGGCGGAAAGTGACCTTGATGCGCGGCGCTTCAGCTTCCATGCGCTTGACGATCTGAGCCACTTCTTCCGGACGCAGGGGCAGGGGCGTGTTGCCCTGGCCCACAAAGCTGGTCACGCCGGGGGTGTTGCGCACCACGTACCAAGACTCTTCGGTCATGACCATATTCACCAGGATGTACCCAGGGAACACGCGGCGCTCTACCGTGCGGCGCTTGCCTTCTTTGACTTCGATTTCCTCTTCGGTGGGCACCACCACATCAAAGATCATGTCTTTCATGCCCATCGACTCAATGCGCTGTTCCAGGTTGTGGCGCACTTTATTCTCGTAACCCGAGTAGCAGTGCACCACATACCAAGCGCGGTCATCGCCTTCGGCGTCAGCCGCGGGCGCCGTGGCTGCAGGCGCGTCTTCGTCTTCGGCAGCCGGCTCCTGAGCGGAAACCTCGCCAATAGCAATCGTTTCAGCTTCAGGAGGTGTTTCTTCTGCAGGCGCGGCCAAGTCGGCCTCTTGGCCGTCTTGTTCCTCTGCTACGAAGTCCTTCTCGTCCTCAACCATGCAAACTCACCAACTATTCTATCGCCCCAGCAACACAACAAACAGACGTTCAAACAAGAAGTCCAGGCTGCCCAAAATGGCGCCTGCCACCAGCATGACTATCAACACCACAATGGTCAGGTGAACGGCCTGCTCACGCGTCGGCCACGAGACCCGGCGAAGTTCGGTCACCGTCTCACGCGCCCAGCGCTGCAGGGCATTGGGTTCTCGCTTTACTGATTTGAGGCTCATATGCACACCTTATTCTGTGGGCAAAGCCGCTGTACAGCGGCTTTGCTTCAGTTTCTGTTTGATTGTCGGCAATTTAGGCAGGCGAGGCAGGAATCGAACCCGCAACCCCCGGTTTTGGAGACCGGTGCTCTGCCAATTGAGCTACTCGCCTATGTATTGCCAACCACTGGGACGCAGGGTTACTTCGTCTCGCGGTGCAACCGGTGAACACGGCAGCGCGGGCAGAACTTCTTCATTTCCAAGCGGTTCTGGTCGTTGCGCCGGCTTTTCTCGGAAGTGTAGTTGCGCTCATGGCACTCCGTACACTCCAAAGTGATCACCACTCGTATACCTTTTTTTCCAGCCATCTCTACGTCCTAGCTTACTGCCTGGTCTTAGTCCAGGATCTCGGTGATGACACCGGCGCCGACGGTCAGGCCGCCTTCGCGAATGGCGAACTTCGAGCCCTGCTCCAGCGCCACCGGCGTCCCCAACTCCACATCCAGGTTCACGTTGTCCCCAGGCATCACCATCTCCACCCCAGCAGGCAGGGTGATCTCGCCCGTCACGTCCAACGTCCGAATGTAGAACTGCGGCTTGTACCCACTGAAGAAGGCTTTGTGCCGCCCACCCTCTTCCTTCTTCAACACATACACTTCGCTCTTGAACTTGCGGTGCGGTTTGATGCTGCCAGGCTTGGCCAACACCATGCCGCGCTCCACCTGCTCACGGTCCACACCACGCAGCAACAGACCCGCATTGTCGCCTGCCAGTCCCTCTTCCAGCTGCTTGTGGAACATCTCAATGCCCGTCACCACCGTGCTGCCCGCTTCATCCCGCAGGCCCACAATGTCCACCGTGTCGTTCAGCTTGACCTTGCCGCGGTCAATGCGGCCAGTCACCACCGTGCCGCGACCTTTGATCGAGAACACGTCCTCCACAGACATCATGAACGGCTTGTCCACTTCACGCGTCGGCTCCGGAATGTACTCGTCCACCACCCGCAGCAGTTCCACGATCGGCGCATACTCTGGCGCATTGATGTCCGTGGAGGTGCTCTCCAAGGCCTTCAAGCCCGACCCGCGCACGATGGGGGTCTCATTGCCCGGGAAGCCATATTCATTCAGCAGCTCACGCAGCTCCAGCTCCACCAGCTCCAACAGTTCCGGGTCGTCCATCATGTCGGTCTTGTTCAGGAAGATGACGATGCTCGGCACTTCCACCTGGCGCGCCAGCAGCACGTGCTCACGCGTCTGCGGCATCGGCCCGTCCGGGGCCGCCACCACCAAGATGGCGCCGTCCACCTGCGCCGCTCCCGTGATCATGTTCTTGATGTAGTCCCGGTGGCCCGGCATGTCCACGTGCGCATAGTGGCGCTTCTCGGTCTCATACTCCACATGCGTGATGCTGATCGTGATGCCGCGCTCGCGCTCTTCCGGCGCATTGTCGATCTGGTCATAGGCTTTGAACTCGCCTTTGCCCATCAACGCCGCTACCTTCGTGATCGCGGCCGTCAACGTGGTCTTGCCATGGTCAATGTGCCCCATGGTCCCCACATTCAAATGCGGCTTACTCCGATCAAATTTTTCCTTCGACATAATTGCCTTCTCCTTCAAATTTTGCGTAATTCGTTTTTCTGGCTACAGAGCCCTCAATGGGATTTGAACCCATGACCTCATTCTTACCAAGAATGCGCTCTACCCCTGAGCTATGAGGGCTAACAATTGCTTGCGGCAATTGTTTTGCCTTGCGTGTTCCAGCGGCCGCTTCGCGGCTCACACGGTTGTTCGCGCCGCCTTCTCAGGCAGGCTTGTGGGCAGGGAGGGATTCGAACCCCCGAAGGCGATGCCATCTGATTTACAGTCAGACCCCGTTGTCCACTTGGGTACCTGCCCCAGCCGCAACGCGGTTGGCCGCGTGCGGAAGCCGACGATGGGAATCGAACCCATAACCTACCGCTTACAAGGCGGTTGCTCTGCCGTTGAGCTACGTCGGCGTATTCACATGTTAAAGAAGCCCGCACAAGGCGCGCCGCATTATACCAAGCCAGCCTTAGGCTTTCAAGGCAACTGGGCGAAGGCGAAGTGTATCCGCGGACAGGTAGGGAGTCAATAGACTCAGGAAAAGTTACGCGCTTGCCAAGCCATATATAGTGCCACAGAGCCGGCCACAGCCGCATTTAGCGACTCGATTTGGCCTTTCATCGGCAGGCTCAGCAAGCCATCACAGGATTCACGCACCAGGCGGCGCAAGCCCTCACCCTCACTGCCCACCACCAGGGCAATGGCGCCATCCAAACGCAGCCGGCCGAGCGGTTGGGCGCCGGGGCCGCCCTCCAGACCGATGACCCACACGTTCTCGCGTTTAAGTTCCTCGATCACCTGGGCCAGGTTGGCCTGCACCACCAGCAAGTGCTCGCTGGCGCCCGAGGAAGAGTTGACCACGGCCGGGGTGATGCTGGCGGTGCGCCGCTGCGGCAGCACGACTCCATGCACTCCGACCGCCTCTGCAGAGCGCAGCAACGTACCCAGGTTTTGCGGGTCTTGCAAAGAATCAAGGATCAAAAAGAAAGGGGGCTCGCCGGAAGATTTGGCCTTGGCCAGCAGCTCCCCCAAATGACTGTAGCGGAATTCATCAGCTTGCAGTGCCAGGCCCTGATGGTTGTCACCCAAGCCGTCCAGCTCATTGCGGCGCACTTGCTCGACGGGCACTTTGAGCTTTTGGGCCAGGTCTAGCGCGGCCTGCAAGACTGCACTGGTCTGTAAGCCTTGGGCCAGCTTCAAGCGATGGACTTTGCGACGGCCGGCCCGCAGGGTTTCATAGACTGCATGACGGCCATAGATCCATTCTTTCAAGTTTAGCCCCAGCGCCAGGAACTGCCGCCGGCGCTGTCTTCGACCAGGATGCCTTGCTCAGCCAGGCGGTCGCGGATCTTGTCCGAAAGCGCCCACAGCTTTTGGGCGCGGATCGCCTTGCGCAGCTCCAGCAATGTATCCATCAGAGCTGCACCGTTCTCTGCCGAGCGGGCGGCCTCCAGTAGGTCTGCCTGGCCCTCCAGCTCGGCAGCGATCTCATCGATCAGGCCATGCAGTGGGGCGACATCCGGCTGGCGCTCTACCGCTTTGAGACGCAGGCCCAGCACGCCGGAGAGCTCCAGGAGGACGTTCTGGGCTGCGGCCAGCTGGGCATCCGTAGCGCCGGCATCCCGCGCCTGGTTGATCTGGCGCACCAGCTCAAACATGACCGCCAAAGCCGCCGCGCTATTGAAGTCGTCATCCATCGCCTCAACGAAGGCCGGCGGAGCGGCTTCAGCACGGGCGTTCAGCGCCTCTATCGCCTCGGGGCTGGCGCCGCTGACACCCGGCAGGGCCGGACGCAGGCCGCTGCGCAAGCGGTCCAGGCCGCGCTCGGCTTGCTCCACGATCTCGGTGCTGTAAGTCAGCGGGTGGCGATAGCTGGTGTTCAGCACCATCATGCGCAGCGCATCCGCCGAGTGTGCATCCAAAAATTGCTGAATAGTGATCAGGTTGCCCAGCGACTTGGACATCTTCTCGCCCGAGAGCTGCATCATCCCATTGTGCATCCACACCTGGGCAAATGGCTTGCCGCTCAGGCTCTCGCTCTGGGCAATTTCGTTCTCATGATGGGGGAAGATCAGGTCATTGCCGCCGCCATGAATATCGATCTGCTCGCCCAAATGATGGAAGACCATGGCGGAGCACTCGATGTGCCAGCCGGGGCGGCCCGGCCCCCAGGGGCTGTCCCAGGCGGGTTCGCCCGGCTTGGCCGTCTTCCACACAGCGAAGTCCATGGGGTGTTCTTTGCGCTCATCGACATCGATGCGCGCTCCGGCGTTCATGTCCTCCAACCGGCGGCCGGAGAGCTTGCCATAATCCTCGTCTCGTTCAACCCGGTAGTAGACATCGCCGCCGGCCTCATAGGCCGCGCCCCCCGCCACCATGCCAGAAACCATATCGATGATGTAATCGATCTCCTGTGTGGCGCGCGGGTAGATCGTGGCAGGCAAGACATTCAATTCTCTGAGGTGCTTGGCGTATTCCTCAATGTAGCGTTCGGCCACGCTCAGCGAATCGCTGCCCTCGCTGTTGGCCTTTTGGATGATCTTGTCATCCACATCCGTGTAGTTCATGGCGTGCCGCACCTTATAACCGCGGTATTCCAAATAGCGCCGCACGACGTCAAAGATCAAAGATGACATGGCGTGCCCGATGTGCGCCGATGCGTACACGGTGGGGCCGCAGACATACATGGAGACTTCCCCAGGCACCAGCGGCTTGAATTCGTCGGTGCTGCGGGTGAGGGTGTTGTAGATACGCAATGCCATTGAGCTGCCTAACGTTTGCGTCCGCCGTTGCGGGTCGGACGTGGGGAATTTTTGGGTTTTTCTTCGGGCTTGGCAAAGACCATGCGCCCGGCTGCCGTCTGCAGCACCTTGGTCACCGAAGTGCGCACTTCTGCCCCCATAAAGTCCACCCCATCTTGCACCACGACCATGGTGCCGTCTTCGAGGTAACCGACGCCCTGGCGGTGCTCCCGCCCTTCCTGGATCACGCGCACGGTGAGTTCCTCGCCCGGCAAAAAGACCGATTTGACCGCGTTGGCCAGGTCATTGATGTTCAAGATCAGCACACCTTGCAGGTCGGCCACGCGGTTCAGGTTGAAATCGTTGGTCAGGATCGGCGCATGCATTTGGCGGGCCAGAACCACCAGCTTGTCATCCACCTCACGCATGCCTTCCACATCAATATCGCTGATCTGCACAGTGATATGCGGGTCCTTTTGCAGGGCCGCCAGCACTTCCAGGCCGCGACGGCCGCGCTGGCGGCGCAGCTTATCGGACGAATCGGCGATGTGCTGCAGTTCGTTCAGAACAAAACGCGGGATGAGCAAGGTGCCTGAAAGGAAGCCGGTACGCGCAATATCGGTGATGCGGCCATCAATGATCACGCTGGTGTCAGTCAGGATGGTGCGGCCGGCCGCCGGGGTGGCCTTGCTGCGGCCTTCGGCTGCGGCGCGGTTGCCGAAATTGCTGAAGATCGAAAATATCTCACCCTGGCGGTTGACGCTGGTCACCACACCCAGGTAGCTGAGAGCCACGGCAACCACGATCGGCAAAATTTGGCTGAGGGGCTGGGGCAGCAGGGACAGCGGCACAGCCAGCAAGCCCGAGACGATCAAGCCCAAGATCAGGCCCAGCAACCCGGCCATCAGCGAGCGCAGGGAAAGCTGGGAAAGAAACGTATAGGTGGCGCGCAGCGGGCGTAAAGCCAACCAGGGGGTCAGCAGCAGACCCACCAGGGCGCCCAGGGCGCTACCGGCTTGTGACCAAAGGGTGATGTCTTGTGAACCGACCAATGGGGCCAGGGCGCCCCCCAGATACCAGCCGGCAATGCCGAAAACCAGCATGCCGACCAAGCGCGAGAAAAACGCAATGCTCATTCATCTCCTAGTCTCTCACGCCCGCAATAGCGAAAAGCGCAGTCCCCTGCGCCAACCCTGTGTCTTTTAGATCATGAACCAGTTTGCTGGCAATGTCACTTCGCCAAAATAAGTCCGTGCTAACCCAAGGGTTAAGCGTGAGTCAAATAAGTGCAATAAACTGCAAGAACTGCGGCTATCTTAGCATGTGGGCCAAGCAGCGTCAATCAAAAGCGGATTTTAAATATGGTTAAAACAAACATCTGGTACGATTCATCAATCCATGAACGCTTCAAGCCACATTATTGAGGTAAACCAGGCTGATTTTCACACCGAAGTGCTGCTGCATTCCAGCCAGCGCCCAGTAGTGGTGGATTTTTGGGCCGAGTGGTGCGCGCCGTGCAAAGTGATCGCCCCCATTTTGGAAAAGCTGGCCCACGAGGAAGGCGGCGCCTTTCGCCTGGCCAAGGTAGATGTAGATGCCAACCCGGGGCTGGCCGAGCAATTTGGCGTGCGCGGCATCCCCGCCATCAAGGCTTTCCGCAATGGTCAGGTCGTGGCCGAATTCAGCGGTGTGCGTTCCGAAACAGAAATCCGCCAGTTTCTGAAAGCGCTACAGCCGCCCCTGGGTGACATGGCCACTGGCAAAGCTGATGCGCTGCTGGCAGAAGAAGCCTGGGAAGAAGCAGAAGATCTCTACCGCCAGGCACTGGATGACAACCCAGACCATCCGGCAGCCTTACTGGGCCTGGCGCGCAGCCTGCTGGCCCAGGGTCTGGCCGCCGCGGCACTGCCCATCCTGCGCGAGTTCCCAGTAAGCAAGCTCTACGCCACTGCAGAGCAGCTTATCCCGCTGGCGGAAACAATGGCCGCCGCAAACGACAGCCCGCCCGATGAGGCGGAGGAGCTGGACGCCCTGGCGGCCAACGCTATGCGCCTGGCCGGGCGCGGCCAATTGCTGGCGGCGATGGATGGCCTGCTGGACGTGCTGCGCGAGAACAAGCAGCACGCCGCCGGCCGCACCCGGCAAGTCTTCCTGGGCTGCCTGGCCGTGCTGGGCGATGAGAACCCGAACACGCGTGCCTACCGCGCTGACCTGGCGGCCCTGCTCTTCTAAAGAGACGACATGAGTGAACCCACCGAAGCCTTTGAGCCACAAGAAATGCTTACCCCGCACATAGCGCGGGTATTCGACATCCAACAGATCATCCCCGGGGGCGGCCGCTTCCCCTTCATCACCAAGTATGTGGGCCGCCTGACCCAGGATTCGGAAACAGCCTATGCCGCACTGAGCCACAGCTTGGACAAGATGGGCATCACCCCGCTCTTTTTGGAGGAGAAGGGTCAGCACATCATCCAGCTGATGCCCTCACCTCCCAAGCCGAAAGGTTCCAATCCGCTGGTCAATTTGGTCATGTTCATCCTGACTGTGGTCAGCATGCTGATGGCCGGCACCCTGTACAGCTATGACGGGCCGGCTGTGGAAGACAGCATGCTGCTGATCCAGCAAGTATTCGCCCGCTTGGGCGATGGTGTGCCCTTCGCCGCCAGCTTATTGGCGATCTTGCTGGCGCATGAATTTGGCCATTACCTGGCGGCGCGTTACCACAAGACCGCAGTGACCCTGCCCTATTTTCTGCCTTTCCCGCTCAGCATATTTGGCACATTGGGGGCGTTCATTCAGCTCAAGGAGCCGCCGCGCAACAAGCGCGTGCTGCTGGATATTGGCCTGGCAGGGCCGCTGGCTGGGCTGCTGGTGGCCATCCCTGTGTTGCTGTTGGGCCTGTCGCTCTCAGAGATCACGCAGCTGCCCAACTTTGTGCGCGCCGGCGATGCTTACAGTTTGGAGGGCAATTCCATCCTCTATCTGCTGGCCAAGTACGCCGTGCATGGCCAGTGGCTTCCCCAGCCCGCCAGCTATGAGTTGTCCCCTCTGCTGCATTGGGTGCGCTTCCTGTTCACCGGCCAGCCCATCCCACTGGGCGGCGCGGATGTCTTTTTGCATCCCATCGCCTGGGCAGGCTGGGCGGGTCTCTTGGTGACGGCCCTCAATCTCATTCCGGCGGGCCAACTGGACGGCGGGCACCTGCTCTACAGCTTGCTGGGGAAATTGAGCAGCTTTGCGCTGCCCGTCATTTTGGGCGTGCTGGCTGTGTTGGGCTTCTTCTGGTCTGGTTGGTGGCTGTGGGTCTTCTTGATCTTAATGATGGGCGGCAGGCACGCCCAACCCCTGGACCAGATCACGCAGCTCGACCGGCCGCGCATCCTGCTGGCCATTTTTGGGCTGATCATTTTCCTGCTGGTGTTTATCCCCGTGCCGCTGCAGATCATCGAAGGCCCCTTCGGCGGCTAAGGCTGCACCTCCAGCAAAAGCTCCACGCGGTCAATCGGCCGGCCCAGGCTGTAGACCCACACATCGAACTGCACAGTCTGCGGGTCAGGGCTTGAGCTCAGGTCGCCGCTTTCCCAGCGCCGGATGCCAACTACATCGCCGCGGCTGTCATAGGCCACGGCCAACACCCACACCATGCTGGGTGGCGCCGACACCTTTACCCCACCAGTCACCTGTGCGGAAAGACCATCTGTCGAGACTTGAATACGCTCCTCGTAGGGTTGCGCCGCCAAATAATAGTCATCCACCGTCAGCGGGTAGGCAGCGCTCAGCTGCCCGCGAGCCGTGTGCCAACCCTCGGGCGCTTCAGGCAAATAGGCCACCAGGGGCATTGCATCTCCAGGGGGCAAGATATTCAAAGGCGGATTGGCCACAAGATTGATGATGGCCTTGCCCTGGGCATCAAGCAATTGAATTAAGCCGCCAAGGTTCTCGACAATTACTTCATTGATATTGCGCACCAGGAGAAAGCACCACAGCTCGTTAGCCGCAGTGGTGTAGCAGGCGGCCGGGCTGACATCAGCCGCGGCGGCGGTGGGGTTCGGCAGTGCCTGAGCAGCTTCATCACTGGAAGGGATGAACAGCTGCATCCCCGGTGAAATAAAAGTGGAGTTCACATCCGGGTTGGCCAACTGCAGGGCCTGCAGGCTGATGCCGTGCCGGGCGGCGATCGAAAAGAAAGTGTCCCCAGACACTACGGTATACAGAGAGGGTGTGGCGGTGGGCAGCACAACCGGCTCCGTGGGGGCTGGCGGGCTGGCCGTGGGGGTGGCGGTTTGATAAACCTGCACGGGCTGGTTCGGCGCCGGGGTCAAGCCGGCCTCAGCGCCCGGTGCGCAGGCCGCCAAACCCACAAAGAGCAGAAGCCATTTAGTTGCTTGCACCGGCAAATTATACCGAGCGGCCTGCCAATGCCGGCCTGGCTTGTTGGCCCATATACGCTGTGCTACACTCACCGCATATGAGCGCCAACTCCTCCAAAGATGCCTTATTGGAGAAAGCCGTTGAGGCCAGCAAGCAAGGCAACCCGGCACTTGCGCGCCAGCTTTTATTAAAGCTGCTCAAAAGAGACAACCGAGAGCCGCTGTATTGGCTGCTGATGAGCACCACAGTGGAATCTCGCGAAGAACGCATTTATTGTCTGCAAAATGTGCTCTTTCTGGACCCCGAAAACAGTGCCGCCCGGCATGACCTAAAACTGCTGGATGCGGATGCGCCGCTGCCCCACGTGCCCGCTTTCCTGCCCGAAGAAACCGAGGAATGGCACACCAAAGAGATCGCCGCGCCCAAGATCCGCAAACGCAGGCGCAAAACGCGCGAGAAACCCTGGTCGTTGCGCGGCATTTTGGCGGCCCTGGGCGTGGGCGTCGCATTAATTCTATTGGCCTATTACGCCGCGGAAAACAATCTACTGGACGAGTGGATGGACAGTCTGGGCAGCGGCAGTCCCCAAGCCCAAGCCAGTCCTGGCGATGGCAGCACCGCGCCGCCCAGCCGCGCCACGGCTACCCTGCCAGTGTTGGTGCCCAGCAACCCGCAAGAGTTGCTGCAAGCCACCTACACCCCCACGCCGGTTTATGTGGACACGCCCCACCCAGAAAGCCCAAGTTACACGGAAGGACTGCAGGCGCTGGGAGCACAAAACTGGGCGGCCGCCGCCAATGCCTTTGAAGCGCTGCTGACCAGCAACCCACAAGCAGCAGACGTGGCGTACTACCTGGGCGAAGCCTACCTGGGCGCCGGCAACCTGACGGCGGCCAACGCGGCCTTTGACCGCGCCATTCAAACCCTGCCCAGCTTTGCCCCGGCTTACCTGGGGCGGGCGCGGGCCAGCCTGGCCGGCAGCAACGGCGATGTGATCACCGATCTGAACACCGCCGTGCTGCTGGACGCCAATTATGTCGATGCCTATTTGCAGCGAGCCGCCTTCAACCTGGGGCGGAACAACCTGGATGCCGCCGGCGAAGACATTGCCAGCGCGGCCAGCCTGGCTCCCAACTCGCCGCTGGTGCTGTACTATCAGGCCCGCCTGTCCCTGGCGCGCGGCGACTACGCAGCCGCCTTGCAGAGCAGCCAACTGGCGCACGACCTGGACCTGACCCTGTTGCCCAACTATCTGGCCAAAGCGGAGGCGGAACAGGGTTCCGGCGACTACCCGGCCTCGATCGTGACCATGCAACGCTATCTCAGTTTCAATGGCCGCGACCCGCTGGGCTGGCAACTGCTCGGCCTGGGCTTTGAACACACCGGCAAAAGCGCAGACGCATTGAATGCCTTCGACCACGGCCTGACGCTGGACCCCAACCTGCCCTACGCCTCGTACTATCACGGCCTTCAAGACCTGGAAGAAGGCCGCCCCTCCAGCGCGCTGGGATACATGCAAATCGCCGTCAACGGCTTGCCCGATTGGTTCGAAGCCCGCATTGGTTTGGCTCGCGCCCACCTGTTCACCGGCAACCCCAGCCTGGCCTTTTTTGAAATCAACACCAGCAGCCCGCGTGTGGAGACAGACCAGCAGCGTGCCATGTTCTTTTACTGGCGGGCCATGTCCCTGGAAGCGCTGGGCCAAAACCAGAACGCACTGGCGGATTGGCGCAGCCTGCTGGAGCTACCCGCCAGCGCCAGCCCCGAGGATTGGCGCCAGACGGCCCAAGGCCGGGTGGACGGTTAAGCCGCCGGCTATTGCCAAGCCCATGGGGCAGGGCTATAATGCCGCCCGTTCGTTATATACGTAAATAAACATGCCGATCTACACTTACCACTGCGCCAATTGCGGCCACGAGTTTGACGTGCGCCAAGGTTTTGAAGACAACCCGCTGAAGATCTGCCCGGAATGCCGCAAGCATTCCCTGCAAAAGGTCTACAAACCGGCTGCCGTAGCCTTTAAGGGTTCCGGCTTCTACGTAACTGACAAAAAGAAACCCTCCGCCCTGCCGGCCACCAAGCCCAGCGCGCCGGCGGCCACGGAGAGCAAACCCAGCAGCGGGGATACCAGCAGCGCGCCAGCTAAAGAAACCACCGCAAAAGAGAAGACCGCTGGCGAAAGCAAACCAGCGGCCAAAACCGAATAACCTTGTCAAAAAAAACTCGCCGGCCGGCGAGTTTTTGTCAGTAGATCAACCTTCTTCCAACATGCGCATGGCTTCTTCGGAGGTGATTTTGCCCTTGTCCAGGTCCTCCAGAATACGGCGACGCTCTTCTTCGGTGAGCTTGGCGACGGCATCTTTGCCCGGCTCATAACCCAAAGCCCGAATGACCTCGTGCAGGCGGCTGCGAATGGTGGGGTAAGAGAGGCCGAAGTCCTCTTCCATACGGGTGATCTTGCCCTCGTTGCGCACAAAGGCTTCTACGAAATGCAGCTGTTCTTCGCTCAGGCGGGAAAAGGCGCCGGCCAGAAAGCGACCTTCGATCGCCGTGTCACACTCGCGGCAAACCAGGCGGGTGATGTGCAGTTCGCCGTGGCAAACGGGGCATTCGTGGGGAATCGGGTACATACGCGCATTATACACGCCAGCTTGGCGGCGTGCGGCGGGCCGCGCCGGTCAATCCTGCGCGCCGCGCTGGGCCGCAGCTTGCGCCAGCACTTCGAGCATTTCCCCATGAATGCGGCCGTTATTGGCCACTACGGCCAGTATTTCCTGCATCTGGATGGGCTGGCCATCTGGCTGGGTAAGCACACCGCCGGCTTCCTCCACGATCAGCCGGGCGGCCGCCATATCCCAGGCGCGCAACTTGAACTCCCAGTAGCCATCCAAGCGCCCAGCCGCCACGTAGGCCATGTCCAACGCCGCCGAGCCCGCCCGGCGAATGCCCTGCGCCCGGCGCAGAAATGCGCCCAATTCGGTGATGTTGTTGTGCTGGCTGGTATGGCTGTCGTACGGGAAACCGGTGGCGATCAGCCCTGCGGTCAGCGAAGCCACATGGCTGACCTGCAGGCGCTGCTTTGTCCCGGCGCGGGTCAGGAAAGCTCCCCATCCCTGTACCGCCGTGAAAAGCTCATCACGCAAAGGGTCAAAGACCACCCCCACCAGAGGGACGTCGTCTTTGTATAGCGCGATCGAGACCGAAAACACGGGGAAATTGTGCGCATAGTTGCTGGTGCCATCCAGGGGATCGATATACCAGGCATGGCCATCCTGGCTTTCTCGACGGCTGCCTTCTTCGCCGACGATGCCGTGGCCGGGGTAGGCTGCTGTCAGTCGCCCGACGATCAACTCCTCTGAGGCGCGGTCATACTCGGTGACCCAATCCACAGCAGAGCTTTTGTGCTCCACCCGCTTTTCTTTTTCATAGCCTTGCTCCAGCAAAGCCCCGGCCTGGCGAGCGCAGTCCACCGCCAGGGTCAAATAGTGCTCCAGGTCTGCTGGAATTTCATGCTTGGTCAAACAAGCCTCTATTCTTTAGAGTTTATGCTCATAGACCGACTTGAGGTAGGCTTCCACCGCAGCAGCCTTAGGCAGGCTCAGCGCATGGCGGGCGATCTCGCGGCACTCGTCCATCGACCAGCCACGGACCAGATCCTTGATATTGGGGATGTGGACCGGAGACATGCTGAACTCATCCAAACCCAGGCCCAGCAACAAAGGGACTGCCGCCGGGTTGGAGGCGAATTCGCCGCACAGGCCCACCCATTTTCCGTGGTGATGAGCGGCTTCAATCGTGATTTGGATCAGCCGCAATACGCCGGGATGGAAAGTGCTGGCAATGTGGACCACACGTTCATTGGTGCGGTCGACGGCCATGGTGTACTGAGTAAGGTCATTGGTGCCGATGCTAAAAAAGTCCACCACGGGGGCGATGTGCTCTGCCACCAAAGCAGCCGAGGGCACCTCAACCATGATGCCGAACTGGGGGGTTTGGCAAGCGGGCAGGCCTTCATTTTGCAGCTGCTCCTGTGCCAGCTGCAGCAGGCTGCGGGCCTGCTCCACCTCTGTCAGGCGCGAGACCATCGGCACCATAATGCGCAGGTCTGCATCCACCCCGGCGCGCAGCAGAGCGCGCAACTGGGAAAGCAGCACGTCTGAGCGGCCATCCATCATGCGGATGGCGCGCCAGCCGAGGAAGGGGTTGGCCTCGTCCTTGAACCCCAGGTAAGGCACAGCTTTGTCGCCGCCAATGTCCAGAGTCCGCACGACGACCGGCTTGCCGCGCAGCACCTCAAAAATCTGCCGGTAGGCCTGGGTTTGTTCCTCCTCGGTGGGCATCTGCTCACGGTCGAGGAAAAGAAACTCCGTACGGAACAGCCCCACCCCTTCGGCGCCATGCTGCAGAGCCTTCTGGGCGCCCTCCAGATTGCCAATATTGGCCACAATTTCTACGACGTGGCCGTCCAGCGTGATGGCGGCTTCGTGGCTGCGCGCTTCGGCCGCGCTGTGTTTGGCATGCAGTTGGGCCTGCTCAGCTTGTTTGGCAGCCAACAGATCCGGATGCGGGTCAAGGATCAGTTGGCCGGTGCTGCCATCCACGATCACCTGAGGGCTGCGCTCCGCAGCGGCCAAGTCCACCGGCACGCTCACCAGGGCGGGGATGCCCATGCTGCCCGCCAGGATGGCGGTGTGCGATGTGGGGCCGCCCTGCACGGTCACCAAAGCCAACAGCTTGGACTTCTCAAACTGCATGGTGTCGGAGGGCGTTAGATCCTCGGCCAGCACAACCACCGGGTAGGCCGGAAAATCTCGCAAGCCCGTGTCCACGCCCAGCAGCAGGTTCACCAGCCGGCGGCCCACATCCCGCAAATCAATCGCCCGCGCCTGAAAATAGTCGTCCTCCAAAGCGCTGAGCTGGGCCGCAGCAGCAGCGATCGCCGCGTCCACAGCCGCCTCGGCACAGATCTTCTCGCTCTGTACGGTGTGGGTAATGACCTTGATCAGTTCATCGTCTTCCAGAAAAAGCTGGTGTGCCTCGAAAATCTCGGCCTCAGCCTGGCCGATCTCGGCGCGGGTTTTAGTGGCCAGATCGCCTAGCTGCTGCAGCGCTTCCTGCCGGGCGGCTTCGAAGCGTTCCAGTTCCTGGTCCACATCCGCAATGCTGCGTCGTTTCACGGCCGCTTGCGCTGGCCGGTAGATCCAGGGTTTGCCGATGGCGATCCCAGCCGAGGCTGGGACCCCTTTGATGGTGAGATTGGCTACAGCAGTATCCATTGTGTTCCGTGCAAGACGAATAAGTGCAGCTTCTTAAGCCCGTGCGCCTTGCTATCCTTCGGCTTTGAGCTTACCACTTCGAGCACAGCGTGCCAAGTAATGCACCTTGAATCCAGTGAGGCTGTGGACAGCGCATCGGATTAAAAAGAGACGGCCCGAAAACCGGGCCGTCTCTTCAGCTCCTCGGGTAGGATTCGAACCTACAGCCTAGCGGTTAACAGCCGCCCGCTCTGCCATTGAGCTACCGAGGAAGGCGGCTGGATTATATTCGGGGTAACTGGGGGTGTCAACCACCGCATTCACGGAGGGCCGCTCGCCACCCCTGCGAACATGTATAATCGCCTATCAAGGCAGACAGCATCCTATGGCTCTCCAAGGCAATTTGCAAGACTTCAGTACTACCCAGCTGCTCAACCTGGTCAACCTGGCCAGCAAAAGCGGCGCGCTGCTGGTGGACGTGCCCAGCGAAGGCGCCCGGCTAATCTTCCGCCAGGGCAAGCTGGCTTACGCGCAGCTGGCCAGCGATGCGGACGGCGCCCAAAGCAGCCTGCCTGAAGTATTGCACCGCTCTGAAAAGATCAACGACGCCCAATTGGCCACGCTGCGCACACGCGCCGGCAGCATGAGCGACAAAGAGTTGGGCCTGCTGCTGATCAACTCCGGGTATGTCACCCGCAGCGATATTCTGGAAAGTCTGCAGGACTATTATGTAGGCATCATTCAACAGCTCTTCACTTGGGTCGAAGGCCACTTCAAGTTCGAGACCAGCCAGGACGTGCCTGAGGGCAAGATCCCCTTGCGCATCCCATTGGAGAATTTGATCATTGAGGGCGCCCGCCAGGTATCCGAGTGGGAGCAACTCAACTTGGAAGTGCCCACGCTGGATATGGCGCTGGCCTTCACTGACCGCCCTGGGGTCAATCTCAAGAAGGTCAACCTCAATGTTGAAGAATGGCGGGTCGTCTCTTATATCAATCCCAAGAACAGCATCCGCCAGATCGCCAAAGCCAGCAAAATGAATGATCTGGAGATCCGCCGCATCGTGTACGGCTTGCTGCAGGCCGGGCTGGTGAAGCTGGTGCGCGCCGAAGGGGCGTCCACCCAGTTGGACGGTCTGAAAGCCGCCTTCCCCGGCATGGAAGCCCAGGAGCAAAAGAACCTGATCACCCGACTGATGGATCGCATTCGCTCAATTTAGGGAGCCCGCCATGCTTACCGTAAAAATGGTCGTCACCGGCCCCTTCAGTGCAGGCAAAACAGAATTCATCCAAACCGTCAGTGAAATCGATGTAGTTTCCACCGAACGCAAGATCAGCAGCGCCGAAGAGCGCATTAAAGAGACCACCACGGTGGCCATGGACTTCGGCCGCATCACCGTGGATGACAACCTGGTGCTGTATCTGTTTGGCACGCCAGGGCAAAAACGCTTCGACTTTATGTGGGAGATCTTGTCTGAGGGCATGCTGGGTTTCATTGTCATGGTGGACAGCACCCGGCCCGAAACCTTCCGTGAAGCGCGCGGCATCCTCGAAGCGTTCCGGGCCTTCTCCCCCACTCCTTATGTAGTGGCCGCCAGCAAGCAAGACCTGCCAGACGCCTGGGATCTGGACGACATGCGCGTGGCCTTGCGTCTGGAAGAAGGCGTCAAAATGCTGCCCTGCGTCTCCATGAACAAAGACAACGTCAAAACCGTGCTGCTGGAACTCCTCGAGAACATCCTCAACGAGCTGGACGCTTAGCCACACCGACCAAATAGTACCAATGGGCCATGAGGGCATGGGGGCGGGCTACGTTCTCTGTCTAGATGGACGCCAGTACGTTGCGTGCCTATCCACGCATTCCAATTCTTTTGCTGATCGAACAGGCAGACCTGCGCCAGATGCTGGTGGCTGGCCTGAGCCTGCAAGGTTACCTGCCTGGCACCAAGCCCACCACAGAAACGCAACTGGTCATCCTGCACAGCGGGCCAGACGACCCACCCGGCGCCCTGGCCAGCCAGTTGGCCGCATGGCAGGCTAAGGGAGTGCCGGTAATGGTGATATCCAGCGAAAGGGAAGCTGGATATGGAGAAGCCTGCTTGGAAATGGGCGCCAGCGAATACCTAAGCATGCCGTTTGAGCTGGAAGACCTGCTGGAGCGCATCCGGCTGTGCCTCTCCCTGCCCGCACAAACGCAAACGTTTTAGGCTAGAATCCAAGAAATTGGCATAGGAGTTTGAATCATATGAAAAAAGGGACATTCCTCGCCCTTGGTGTGGTCTTGTTGCTGGCGCTCGGCGCCTGCAATATGCCGGGCGGCAACTCTGCCGCTCAGGTGCAGACCGCCGCGGCAGAAACCGTAAGCGCTAACCTGACCCAGAGCGCGCTGCTAACCCCTAGTGCCACCAACACTCCGGAACCCAGCCCCACGCCAGAGCCGAGCAACACACCGGACGTAACCAACACGCCACCGCCCACCACCTCCAGCGGCGGCGGCACGGGCGGCAACAGCTGCGACAACATTCAATTCGTGTCTGATGTGACCATCCCGGATGGGCAGCAGGTGGCCGCCGGCACGGAATTCACCAAGACCTGGCGCCTGCGCAATGCGGGCACCTGCACCTGGACCACAGGCTATGCCGTGGTATTTGTCAGCGGCAATTCGATGAGCGGCCCGGCCAGCCAGCCGTTGAGCGCCAACGTAGTGCCTGGCAGCACAGTGGACATTTCCGTAAAACTGATCGCGCCCACCAGCAGCGGTGAGCACACCGGCTATTGGGCGCTGCGCAACACCAGCAACCAGAACTTCGGCAGTTTCTACGTGGTGATCAACTCGGGCAGTGGCGGCAGCAGTGGGGGCGGAAGCGGCAGCGGCAGCAACTTTAACGCCGTCAGCGTCGGCCAGATCGACGCCAACGGCGCCTTTGGTTCCGCCGCCCATGTCGGCGCCAACAACGACGTGGGCGTGCGCGGTTTTGTGGCCTTTGACATCTCAAAGATCCCCAGCAACGCCACCATCACGGAAGTCAAAGTGGACTTTAGCAGCTACGACACCATGGGCAACCCCTTTGACAGCCTGGGCTGTCTGCAGGGCTATGCCGGCAGTTTCTTCCCGTTGGACGCCGGCGACTACAACGCCAGCGGCGCCGGGCCGGACATGCAGTGGTGCAACAAGACCGAGCTATCCACAGTGTTCATCAATGACGCCGTCAAGAGCCGCCTGCAGGCTGCCCTGGGCTCCTCCACGCTCGAGTACCAACTGCGCTTCACCGGTACACCAGCCGGCAGTACCCTGGTGCGCTTCCTGGGCGGGATCAAGCTGACCATCAGCTACACTACGCCCTAGACAAGTAAGTGCAACCCGAAGTACAAAGGCCCTGCAGTTGCAGGGCCTTTGTTTTACTATGCGCATGGACACAAGCACGCTGACCGCCCGCATCAAAGCCAAAGCCCGCCAGATGGGTTTTGGCCTGGTGGGCGTGACTGAAGCGCAGCCGTCGGCGCAAATGGAAGGCTACCTGGCCTGGTTGGCCGCCGGGCGCCACGGCAGCATGGCCTACCTGGCCGAGCCGCGCGCTGTTGAGCGCCGCCGTGATCCGCGCTCCATCTTGCCGGAATGCAAATCCATCCTGGTCTTGGGTCTGCCATACGATAACCCCGGCCCGCCGCAGCCCCAGGAAAACGCCGGCCGTGTGGCCGCCTATGCCTGGGGGCAGGACTATCACGAAGTGCTCAAGCCCCAGTTGCAAGCCCTGGTGGCTTTTATTGAAGAGCAGGCCGGCCAGGCGGTGCCCAACCGTTGGCATACCGACAGCGGACCCTTGCTGGAACGCGAACTGGCCCAGCGCGCCGGGCTGGGCTGGATCGGCAAGAACAGCCTCTTGATCAACCCCCAAGCCGGTTCTTATTTTCTTTTGGCCGAGATCCTGCTGGGCATTGAACTGCTAGCCGATGCACCTTTGGAAACCGACCATTGTGGCAGCTGCACGCGCTGTCTTGACGCCTGCCCGACCGACTGCATTCTGCCGGATCGCACCCTGGACGCCACACGTTGCATCTCCTACCTGACCATTGAGCTCAAAGGGCCGATCCCCCCGGAACTGCGCCCAGCCCTGGGCAACCTGGTGTTCGGCTGCGATATTTGCCAGCAGGTCTGTCCCTGGAACCAGCGCTTTGCGCCACGAGAAGGCGCCAGCCTGCTGGGCAGCGACCCCCAGCAGGCCTGGGTGGATTTTGACGCCGGTCTTTCCCTGGACCGCAGGGGCTTCAATCAGACATACAAAGGCAGGCCCATCAAGCGCAGCAAGCGCCGCGGCTACCTGCGCAACCTGGCCGTAGCGGCGGGCAACAGCCGCGACCGGCAGCGGGTGCCAGCCCTCGCCAGCCTGCTGCAACAAGATGAGGAGCCGCTGGCGCGCGGCCATGCCGCCTGGGCGCTGGGCTGCATTGGCGGCCAGCAAGCCCAGGCGGCCCTGCAGGCCGCTCAGCAATCAGAAACCGACGAGTACGTTCGCCAGGAAATTGCGGCCGCGCGGGCCGCAGGGGAGTCATAAAACAGCCCTGGCTTCGCCAGGGCTGTTTTATATCTATTGGCTCAGATAATTGAAAGTGCTTATGATCTGGTCGATCACCGCCAAGTCGCCCACGCCGGTGATCTCCAGGTAGTCATCGCCAAGGACAAAGAAATACAGCAAGCTTTGCCTGCCGCTGGTGTCCTCCAAAAGCATACGCACTGCCGCCGGGCCGCCAGCGAAGGAAAGCTCGCTTTCCTCAAGGATTGCATTGCCAGAACTGGTCAGCGCGCCATGCCGCATCGCTACCCGCGCAGGCAGGTCGCCTTTGGGATCCCACAGGTAACCGGCGATCTGCAGTAGGCTCTCGCCTTCAGGAACACTTTCGATGCCCGCCGCGCCCGGGTCCCAGGAAGCGATCTGTAGGTAGCCGCCGCGCGAGCCTTGCTCACCGCCCAGCAGATGCCAGGCAGCCGGATAGTGCAGGGCGAACCGATTCAGCCCGTCCTGATACACAGCCTCCAAGGCCGGCAGGGTGCTCGCCGGCTGGCTGGATGGGGCAGCCTCTTCGGCGACGATGGCATCCAGTGGACTGTTAGATACGGGTTGTGCGGGTGCTGAACAGGCCGCCAGTGCGGCCAACAAACCAAGCCATATAAGCTTTTTCATAGTGGTTTCTCCTGAAGAGAGAACGTTGAGGGGAGCCGCTTAGTTCCCCAGCTAGGCGGCCGCGTTGTGCGCGCCGGGTCGTCTCAGCAACCAGACCAGGACAAAGATCAGGGTGCAGGTCAGCACAATGGCGGCCCCGGAAGCCACATTGAAGTAAAAGGAGATGTATAAACCCAGGAAGCCGCTGCCCGCCGCGATCAGGGCGGCCAGCAGCATCATCCGCGGCAGGCTTTTGGTCAGCAGCATAGCAGTGGCCGCCGGGGTAACCAGCATGGCAGCCACCAAGGCCACGCCCACAGTTTGCAGCGAAGCCACAATCGCCACCGCCGTCAGCAGGGAGAGCAGGATTTCGAGAAAGCGAGCGGGCAGCCGCAGGGTGGTGGCCAGCTGGGCGTCAAACGCCAGCACCAGGAATTCTTTATAAAAGGCCCACACCAGCAAGAGCACAACCGCCCCTACAGTAAAGGTCAGCCCAATATCCTGATTGGTGATCCCCAGAATATTGCCGAAAAGGAAATGTGAAAGATCCACCGCATAACTGCGCGCCGTGGAGATCAGCGCCACACCCAGCGCAAACATGCCGGCAAAAACAATGCCGATGGCGGTGTCCTGCTTCAAACGGCCGTCCCGGCTGAGGGCGCCAATGCC
The DNA here is from genome assembly GCA_019637805.1 of Anaerolineales bacterium. Classification (NCBI taxonomy): domain Bacteria; kingdom Bacillati; phylum Chloroflexota; class Anaerolineae; order Anaerolineales; species Anaerolineales bacterium. The sequence continues at coordinate 514,427 of JAHBVB010000001.1, forward strand.
CAGGGAGCTCACCACTGCGGCGGCCAGTGCCCACCAGAACAGGGCGCCGCGCTGCCCGCCGCTGACCAGGTAACCCAGGGCCATGCCAGGCAGAATGGTGTGGGCCAGCGCATCGCCCAGAAAGGCCATGCCGCGCAATACGATGTAGCAGCCCACCACGGCGCAGATCACGCCGACCAGGCTGGCGGCCAGCAGCCCGCGCTGCATGAAGTCAAAGGCCAGCGGTTCCAGCAGCCAATCAAACATGGGTGTGACCCCCGCTGTCGCCCAGCAACAGGCGTCCGTCTTTGGTCTCGATCGCCTGCATATGGCCGCCATAGGCCGCGGTCAAATGCTCGCCGCTGAGGACTTGCTCCGGCGGCCCGTAAGCCACCAGCCGGCGGTTGAGCAACAGAATGCGGTCAAAGTGTTCTGCGGCCAGCCCCAGGTCATGCGTGGCAAAAAGCACGCTGATGCTCAGAGCGCGCAGTTCGTCCAAAATATTCACAATTTGTTCCTGCGAGGGGATATCCAACCCGGCCAGTGGTTCGTCCAGCAGCAGCAGATCGGCGCCCTGGGCCAGGGCGCGGGCGATGAACATGCGCTGGCGCTGGCCGCCGGACAGCTGGCCGATCTGGCGCTGGGCCAAACCAGTCAGCCCCACGCGGGCCAGGCTCTCATCCACCAGTCGCCGGTCCTCCGCGCCCGGCCAGCGCAGCAGGCCCAGGTGCCCGCTGCGACCCATCATGACCACATCTCGCACGCTGACCGGGAAGGTCCAGTCCACCTGGCTGCTTTGCGGCACATAAGCCAGGCAGTGGTGCTGGGCCGGGGCGTGCCCATAAATGCGCACCTGGCCGGCGCTGGGCAGCAGCAGGCCCGCCAGGACATTGAACAAAGTCGATTTGCCCGCCCCATTGGGGCCAACCACGGCCACGCGCAACCCAGGCTCCACCTGCAGCGAAACGTCCTCCAGCGCCAAGTGCCCGTCAAAACGCACGCTCAGCTTGCGCAGATCGACGGCCACCGAGCGCTGGCCATGTGTATGGGCAGGGCTTGGATTGAAAATACTTTTCAACATAGAGTTTGCGATTTTACCGCGAAGACGACATAACAGATGAGCGGGCCGGTGGCGCCGGCCCGCTCATCTTTGAAGGTTGCTACTTGAGCGCTTGGGCGATGGCACTAACGTTGTAGCGCATCATATCCAGATAGCTGGCGGCGGGGCCATCCGCCGCGCTAAGCGCTTCGGTGTACAAGGTCACCAGTTGCACGCCGGTGTCTGCCGCCACGCTCTGGGCCAAGCCCGGCGTGATGCTGAAGCCGATGAAGATCACATCGACCTCGTGGTCTGCGATGGCGGTTTGCAGCGCAGCCAGCTCACCGGCGGAAGGCTCGCTGAGCGTGCTGAGGCTGGGAATCAGTGCACCGATGACTTCAAAGTCGTAGCGAGCGGCAAAGTAGCCCAGGGTCTCGTGATCGGTCACCAGCACGCGCCGCTCATGATCGATGCCCGCCAGCTGTTCGGCGGCCCAGCTGTCCAGCGCATCCAGCTCGGCCTTGTAGGCCTCGGCATTGGCTTGGTAGCTGGCCGCGTGGGCCGGATCAGCCGCGCTGAGCGCTGCGGCCACATTGTCCGCCCAGACCTTCACATTTTGGGGATTCATCCAGGCGTGCGGGTCGGGGCCTTCGTGCTCATGGTCATGGCCGGCTTCCTCTTCGTGCTCATGCTCATGGCCTTCTTCGTCTTCGTGCTCATGGTCATGACCGCCTGTGGCCCCAGCCAGTGCGGCTTGTTCTTCTTCAGTCATTGCGGCTTCAATGCCATTGACACCAGCAATGTAGACACCAATCAATCTGGCGCTGGCAACCCACATATTCACCAGTGCCTGGACATCGGTTCCTGCGGGGTACAAAGCAGGCACCCAGACGCCGCTTGATTCGGCAATCTCTTCAGGGCTGGTACTGCCATAAATCATATGGAAATGCAAACTTGCCTCTGCTTCGACTGCATGCGGCGGACTCAGGAGCAAGTAACGGTATTCATCACAGTCGTGATCGCCAGTTTCGAAGACTGACCAAACTTCACCCTCTACTTGAAGTACAGGCGTCGTGCCGGTGTAGGCATAGTCGCAAGCGATGCTTCCTGTTTCTGAGGTGAAGGTCACAGTCTCGGCCTCAACCAAAAAAGTATCGAAACTGGTTGTGTAGCCTTCGTCAAGAAAAGCGCGCACCACATCTTCGTTACTCAATTCCGGTGTGGAAGCGATGATCGCGTCATAGGCAGGCTGGAAAGCATCCGGGTCGTAAGCCGAAGTACTGATCCAATCACCTCCCCATAAACTTAAGTCGCTGACATCGCCATGATCGTGGTCGTGACCGTGCTCTTCGCCTTCATGCTCATGGTCATGATCTTCGTCATGATGGTCATGCTCATCAAATTCCAGGGCGTGAATGCCTTCTGAGGCATACACTACCTTATCGCCCTGCGCATCCAACAGCGCTTGCAGCGATTCTTCCAAACCAAAACCATTGGCCACCACCACGTCAGCAGAGGCCAAAGCGGCCGCATCCTGTGGGGTCGGTTCAAAAGAGTGCGGGTCCGCCCCCGCCGGGATCAAGACGTTGACGGCGATGTGCTCGCCACCCACCTGGGCGACTACGTCACCGACAATACCGGTGGTTGCCACCACCTGCAATTTGCCGGTCTCTGCGGCTGGGGTTCCCGCACAGGCGGACAACAACAAAGCACCGGCCACAAAAAGAACAAATCCTGCTTGCTTATGAAACTTCACGATTCTGCCTCCAAATGATATTGAAAATCATTTTCATTATAATGAGACAAAAAAATATGTCAAGCTAGACTTGACATTGAGTACACACTCCAAAGAACTGCAGCCAGTGCTCGTGGATGCGGAAACCACTCTGCTTCTCCAGGTTGCGGGTGAAGTCCTTCAAGTCATCCCCCTCGAACATCTCCACCCGGCCGCAGTTCTCGCACACCAGCATGTGGTTGTGCCCATCCTGGGCGGAGATGTAGGCATGGCACCCGCCCGGCCCGTGCACGCGCTGCACCAGGCCCAACTCCTCCAGCTTCTCCAGCGTGCGATACACCGAAACCAGGCCCAGCCCTTTGTGCTTGGCGCGCCCGATCTCGTAGAGGTCCGCGGCGGTCAATGAACGTTCAGCCTGCGCCAAAGCATCCACCACTGCGCGGCGCGAGCCGGTGATCCGGTAGCCCTGCTGCTGCAAATAGCGCAGCCACAAACGGCTTTTTTCAGCCGGGCTTTGTTCGGTGACAATCTGCGGATGGGTCATCATCAAAAATTATAACGCTTAGGGCAACCAGGCCGGGGCACTGGCGTCGCGCACCAGCAAACGCGTTGTCCCGCTTGAGCGATCCCAGACCCACACTTCGGGCACGGGGTTGCCCACGCCCAGTTGCATGCGGTGATACAGCAGATACCGCGATTGTGGATCCCAACTCAGGTCAGAGAAGAGCGAGGCCTCTGTCTCGGCAGCTGTCAGGGCAAAGCGCCCATCTGCGGGGGTGACCCAGACCTGGTCAGCCGGGCCTCCATCCGCCGGGCGCACGCGCAGCGCCACCCACTCGCCCGAAGGCGAGAGGGTTGGCATGCTGTAATCCCCATCAGCGGGCTGGGGCTCAAAGAACGGCAGGATATCCTCGGTGGAAAAATCCGCCCGGAAGATGGTGTAGAGCGCCAGACCATCCGCCAGCTTGGTGTCGTAATACAGCATCTGGTCGCCGTCCGGCATCCAGCTGCCCACCACCCCGACGCGCGACGGCAGATAGATCTCCTGCCCGCTGAGCATGTCCACCACCACAATGCGGTTCTGCACGCCATCGTAATAAGCCAAACGGCCCGCTTCCGGCGACCAGCTGGGGCCATAGCCGATCTTCTGCGTGTCGGCATGCAGGCGCACGCTTTGGCCCGTGGCCGGTTCCAGCAACCAGATGCGCGGGGCGCCGTAGCCCTCGCCGGGATTCAGCGGGCCGGGCGCCCGGCTGTAGGCCACGCGCCCGTCCGCAGACCAATCGGGTGCATAGCAGCGGTCCAGGCCGCAATTGAGCACCATGCGGTTGTCTTCGCCTTGGCGGCCCACCAGCCACAGGTCGATCCCGGCCTGCTCGTTAAAGGCCGAGTAAAGGATCTGCTGCCCGTCCACAGAAACGGCGAAATCGAAGACATCCCCTGCCATATCAGTGACTTGGCGCGGGGAGCCTTCCAGATCCGTCAAGGTCCACAGCTCCGCCCCCTGGTCTGAGCTGCGCATAAAGGCCATGCCGGGCGAACGCGTGGTGAAGGACCAACTCAGCTCTTCGGCCAGGACGTGCCCCAAATAGGTGCTGGCCCCGGATGCGAGGCGCACTGTATAGGTTTGGCCTTCTGCGAATGCCTGCTCAGGCAGGAAGTACAGCGTGTTGTCGCGCCAGATGAAGCGGCCGGCTGTCTGCGGCTGCAGGCTGAAACGGCTTTCCACGCTGGCGGCATCCATCGCCTCACCGAAGGTGATGGCGACCGGCGCGGAGGCGGCCGCCGCGGCCCCATCCAGCGGTGAGACGGCCAGCACGCTGACACCCACCTGGTCACCACGCCACAGCACCAGGCCCAGGGCGGCCAGCAGAAACAGAGACAGCGCGCCAACCGCTATATCCAGGCGACTAAAACGGTTCATGGGAACAAATACGGTTGCGGCGGCACGGGCACTTCTTTGATGCTGGCGGCCTCGATCACCGGATAGGGCCGGCCGTCAAACTGGCCCACCGCCACCTGACCGCTGATGTGCACCCAGGCGTTGCTGGGCCAATCGGCGGCCTGGGGAGTGCGCACGATCACGCCCACCGCAAAAGCGTCGGCCACACAGCAGGTCACCGCAAAGCGCCCCACCATGAATTCATCCGCGCCCAGACGATCATCGTGATAAACGAAGCCGATCACATCAGCCGGTTCTCCCGTATAGATAGAGGGATCACTGGCGAAGTTAAAAGTGCGCACCCAGTCCAGCACACTGCGCTGGTCGGAGGGCAAACTCAATTCCACATTCGACCAGGCGCCGCCCCCCAGGCCCGTGTTGGTGGTCAGGCCGCGCGTATCCAAAGCAGAGCTGTCCAGCGGCCGGTCTGGCACCAGAAAACCGAACAGCAGCGGCACGGCCACGATCAAGACTGTCCAATTGCTGGCATGGCTGTGCCCAGGCGCCGCCTGGCGCAACAGGTTACGCAGAGCCGCCAGCCCCAGCAAGACAAACCCGGCCCCACCGAACAGCACCAGCCAGGTGAAGCGGTCGCTGATATAGAAATACAGCGTGCCGGAGAAAGTTTTGTAGAGCAGGTAAATACCCAGCCCCAGCAGCATGACAATTTTGAGTACGGCGTAGCGGCGTGCAGTCATGGCTAGATCCCTATATTGAGATTGATGAAAACGCTGGCCAGCAAAACAAACAAGAACACCAACCAGACAATGTACAAGACAGTCTTGCGCTGAAAGACTTGCAGATAAAGCATCACGCTCTTGATGTCCACCATGGGACCGAAGACCAGGAAAGAGAGGATCGAGCCGCTGGTGAAGCTGCCCACGAAAGCCAGCGAGACAAAAGCATCCACCGTGGAACAGATCGAGAGCAGAACGGCCAAAGCCATCATCACCAGCACAGAAAGCAGCGGGCCGGAACCTACCGCCAGCAAAGCCGTCTGCGGCACCACGGTTTGCAGCAGCGCGGCGAGCAGCGAACCGGCGATCAGGTAACGACCCATCTCGAAGAATTCATCGCCGGCGATGACCAGGGCGCGCTGGATACGCGGCCCCAAGCCCGGCGCAGCCGGGGCGATGTGGGGATGGTCCACACTGGCGCCGCTGATCTGGATCAGCGGCATGGGCTTCAACAACTGGGCCGGGCGCGGCTGCAAGGCGAACACCAGGCCCACCGCCACGGCAATAAACAGGCTGAGGCCAATGCGCCAAAACAAGACCGGCCCCCAGCCATAGGCCGCGTAGGTACTGGCCACCACGATCGGGTTGATCACCGGGGAAGCCAGCAAAAAGGCAATGCCGGTGGCCGGCGCCAGACCTTTGCTGAAAAAGCGCCTGGTCAGCGGGATGACACCGCACTCACATACCGGGAAAATGAAGCCCAGCAAACCGCCCGCCACTGCCCCCAGCAGGGCATTCTTGGGCATCAGCCTTTGGATCGCATCCCGGTCAAGAAAGACCTCCACAAAACCGGAGGCCAGGGTGCCCATCAGCAAAAAGGGCGCTGCTTCAATGAAAATCCCCAGAAAAATGGTGGAGAGCGTATAAAACTGATCCGGGAGGGTAAAACCCGCCACCGCCCAATTTTGGACACCAAGAAAGGCCGCCAGCAGCAAGAGCGCCAACCCCAGCAAACCCAGAATATTGAAAACCTTGTTCATTAGGATGATTGTACCCAGACAGGGCTAAAAGCAAGATTAGCTGGGGCCGGCCCGGCGGCGCGCCACATCCAGCAAACGCTCGAAGCTGTCATCTGCCGCAGCCCGGTTCCATTTTTGGTAGCCGCAGCGCTGGCAGCGATGCAGAATGCGATACTGGCCGTCTTTCTGCTCCACAGCTACCGGAGCCATCAGACCTTTGCAGCCCGCCAGCCGGTCGCCGGGGCTCAGATCCACATGCAGGCTGTGCAGGCAGGCGGGACAGTGATTGGTGTAACCATCCCCCTGCGCCTGCGTCCCACAGTGGGCGCAGGTGAAGTCCTCTGGGCGGCGCTGGAAATGCTTAGCCATACGCCTATTCTAGGCCATGGCGCAGCACATTGGCGATGCTGCGGTCCAGTTTGCCCATCGGCAGGTCCTGCAGGTCCGCCAGGCGAACCCAGACACCGCTCGGAGCCAAGCTGGTGGGAACTTGCTCGACCACATAGGCCAACGCCTGCAATTCCACCTTGAAGTGGCTGTAGGCATGCGTGAACTCGCCCAGCACCCGGCCCTTTGACTTCAGGCCGAAGGCGGCGCGCAGCTGAGCCTGCGCAGGCTGGTCCTCTTGCAGTTCCAGATTGGGGAACTCCCACAGGCCGCCCAGCAGGCCGCCCTCGGGGCGGCGCGCCACCAGCACTTGCTCGCCCTTGCACAGCACAGCCGCTGCCATCCGTCGCAGCGGCGTGGCCGCCCTCACGGCGCGCACCGGGCGCTGCGCCTGCAGGCCAAGTTGGCACGCCTGGCAGATCGCTTCCAGCGGGCACAGGTCGCACTGCGGGCGGCGCGGGCTGCACAGGCTGGCGCCCAGATCCATCAGCGCCTGGTTGTACTCTGCGGCCTTGCCCGGCGGCAGATGCTCCGCGGCCAGCTGCCAAAAGCGTTGCTGCGCGGCTCCGCTGCCCAGAGGCAGATCCACATCGAAAACGCGCGCCAGTACGCGGATGGCATTGCCATCCACCGCCGGCACGTCCAGGCCGAAAGCCAGCGAGGCGATCGCCCCAGCCGTGTAGGCGCCAATCCCAGGCAGGCGCCGTAAGTCTTCAAGGCGGCCCGGCAGTTGGCCGCCATAGTCTGCCAGCACCATTTGGGCAGCCCGGTGCAGGTTGCGCGCCCGGCTGTAGTAGCCCAGCCCCTCCCACAAACCGAGCACCTCTTGCTGCTCGGCCTCGGCCAGGCTGCGCAGCGTGGGGAAGCGCGCCATCCAGCGCTGATAATAAGGCAGCATGCTCTCCAGCCGGGTTTGCTGCGCCATGATCTCCGCCACCCACACGGCATACGGCTCTGGCTGGGTACGCCAAGGCAGGCTGCGCTGGCGAGAGGCATACCAGCGCAGCAGAGGTTCAGCGATCAGGGATTTCAATGCAGAGGCTAAGGTCTAGATCTGAAAGCCACCGCGGGCGGCGACCAATTTGTAATCGAAGTTCTCGACCAGTTCTTCCATTTGGCTGCCCAGGTCTTCCCAGTCGTTGGAATCCAACAACTGGCGGGCGCTGGCCAGGTCTGGCATCACCGCTTCGGCCATCAGGCGCGGCTGCTCGCCATATACGGTCAGCCAGGCTTCACTGAGCGCGACGCCCAAACCTTCCAACGCCGGGACAAACTTGCGAATATGAAACTCGAAATAGTCTTCCTCACGCCCGGGTTGAATGTCCCAAGACATCAGCAGCTTGACCGAGCCGGTCATTGGCTGGCCTCAAGCACCACCACTTTGGTTTCCTGAGGGCTTGCGCCTTTGCTGATCTTCAAAGAAGGTTCGGCTTTTTCTTCCGAGACGCCCATGTCCTGCAGAAAAGGCTTAAGCGCATTAAGCGCGAGAGTGCTGCCTTCCACCTTGTAATGCATGGGGATCACAATGCCCGGCTCGATCATGGAGACCACTTCAGCTGCTTTGCTGGCGTTCAAGGCGTTGCCGCCGCCGACAGGCACCAGCAGCACATCCACATTGCCAATCGCTTCCAACTGGGTCTGGCTGGGCGGCTTGGTCATATCACCCAAGTGGGCCACGCTGACCCCGTCATAGTCCAGGACAAAGACGATATTGCGGGATTGGTTCTCGCCGCGCATAGGCACGGCGGTGATGAAGACGCCGCCAATTTCGTATTCGCCCGGGCCGCGCAATTCCCATTCAGCGCCTTTAACGCCGCTGACAAAGTTGTGACCCGGAGCGTCGTGGCTGATGGCCACGATGTCGCCTTTAAGCTTGAGCGGCTTGAAACCGACGCTATGGTGATCGTAAGGGTCCACCACCACAGTCGGCATGCTGCGCTCCGTGACGCGAAAACAGGAGTGTCCGTACCAGGTAATTTCCATACAAACCTCGGAAAGATCGTGCTATTCAGGGGTACCGGCGCCAGCGCCGGATAAGTTCTGGCAAGGCCTCTCAAACTGCGGGGAGAGGCAACGCAGACGGATTATATCATCGCGGATTTTTGCCGTCCGTATAATAGCGACATGCAAATCCGCAGCACGCCCGGGGCGGCCGTGGAGCCGGCGGCTAACGGCTGGCGGCTCAGCCTGCCCGCCGGTGACGCAGGGCAGTACCGCCTGGCCCAGCTGGACGACTACAGCCGCCTGCCGCGCCGCGCTTTCCCGCACCGCCCGCCCTGCAGCCTGCAGATGCGCGCCCGCGCCGCCAAAGCCCTGCCCGGCACCTGGGGCTTCGGGCTGTGGAACGACCCTTTTGGATTGTCTCTGGGGCTGCGCGGCACACAGGGCCGGCTGCCCAGCCTGCCCAACGCGGCTTGGTTCTTCTTCGCTTCCGCCGAAAACCATCTCTCTCTGCACGATGAGCAGCCCGGCTACGGCGCGCTGGTGGGCGGGTATGCCTCCCAGCTGCCGATCGCCCTGTTGGCCCCAGGCGTGATCGCCGCCCCCCTGCTGGCCTGGCGGCCCGCCGCCCGCCAACTGCGCCGCATTGCCGCCCGCGCCGTGCAGCAGGACCTGCACGCACTGGTGCTGGACACAACAGCCTGGCACACCTACCACATCCTTTGGGACGAAACCGGCCTGGAATTCCGAGTAGACGGCCAAGCGGTATTGCGCAGCTCGCTGCAGCCGCGGCCGCCGCTGGGTCTGGTACTATGGCTGGACAATCAATACGCCGCCTGGCGGCCGGACGGCTCACTGGCGGCAGGCAGCCTGGCCACGCCCCCCGGCTGTTGGATAGAGATCAGCGACCTCCACATTGAATAACCCCGCCCCTCCCCTCACCCGTGTGTGCATTGTGCCCAAAGTCTCTGGTGTAGGCGGCATGGTTTCCTTCGAGGCCAAGTTCCGCGCCGGCCTGGCGGCCCGCGGCATCACTGTCACCCAAAACCTGGAAGATGAAGACTACCAGGCGATACTGGTGATCGGCGGCAGCCGCCAGCTGCCGGCTTTGCGCCGCGCCGCCCGGCGCGGCATCCGCGTGGTGCAGCGGCTGGACGGCATGAATTGGCTGCAACGCAAGACCCGCACAGGGCTGCGCCACTGGCTGCGAGCTGAAACCGCCAACCTGCTGCTGGCCTATATTCGCGACAGCCTGGCCAACCACATCGTCTACCAAAGCCAGTTTGTCAAAGGCTGGTGGGCGCGCCAATACCGGCAAAACCAGACCCCTTCCAGGGTGATCTACAACGGCGTGGACCTGGGCAGCTTTTCTCCCAAAGGGCCTGAAAGACCGCCCAATGATCACATCCGCATCTTGATACTTGAAGGCAGCCTGCAGGGCGGCTACGAGCTGGGACTGGAGAGCGGCACAGCCCTGGCGGCCGGCCTGCAAAGCGCGCTGGGGCAGCCGGTGCGCCTGGCCGTCGCCGGCCAGGTGGGCGCGGCTGTGCGCCAGAAGTGGAACGCCAACAACACAGCGATTGAATGGCTGGGCGTGCTGCCCAATGCCCAAGTGCCGGCCCTGTGCCGCGGTGCGCACCTGTTGTATTCCTCGGACATTAACGCCGCCTGCCCCAATTCCGTGATCGAAGCCCTGGCCTGTGGGCTGCCGGTGCTGGCCTACGACACCGGTGCCCTGCCAGAAATGGTGCCGGACAGCGCCGGCCGCGTGGTGCCCTACGGCGGCGACCCCTGGCAGCTGGATCCTCCGGATATCGCGGCCCTGGTTCAGGGAGCGCAGGCGATCCTGGCGGACCTGGACAACTTGCGCGCTGGGGCCCGTCAGCAGGCCGAAGCCGCTTTCGGGCTGGAGGCCATGCTGGACGCGTACATCGGGGCACTGCATGGCTAAGTTCGCCGCAAAGCTGGGCGTAGTGCAGCGCGTGCTGCCAGGCTACCGAGCCGGCTTCTTTGACCTGCTCGCCGAAAGCTGTCGCGGCGGACTGGGCGTATTTGCCGGGCAAGCGCGCCCCACAGAGGGCATTGCCCAGGCAAAGCAGCTGGAAAAGGCCCAATGGACGCAGGCCCGCAACCTGCACTTATTCCACGGTGGGCTGTATCTGTGCTGGCAAGGCGGCCTGCTGGATTGGCTGGAAGCTTGGAACCCGGATGCGCTGGTGGTGGAAGCCAACCCGCGCTACCTGAGTACTCCGGCCGCCCTGCGCTGGATGCAGGCCCGCAAGCGTCCCGTGTTGGCCTGGGGGCTGGGCGCACCGCCGCTGGCCGGCCCTTTGGCCGGGTGGCGTACCGCCCGGCGCAAGCGCTTCCTGGCGCAATTCGATGGCGTGATCGCCTATAGCCAGCAAGGCGCCGCGCAATACCGCGCCCTGGGGCTGCCCGCAGACAAAATATTCGTAGCACCCAACGCGGCCAGCCGCCGGCCGGCGGGCAAGCTGCCCCAACGACAAAGCCAACAGCCCTTGACCCTGTTGTACGTGGGCCGGCTGCAGGCCCGCAAGCGCCTGGACGCGCTGCTACGCGCCTGCGCCGGGTTGCCCCAGCAGCCGCGCTTGCTGATCGTGGGCGACGGGCCAGAACGCGACGCCCTGGAAGCCTTGGCTCGCCAGGTCTACCCGGCCACCGAATTCCGCGGTGCGTTGTACGGCGCTCAACTGGCCGCCGCCTTTGCCCAAGCCGACCTGTTCGTACTGCCCGGCACCGGCGGCCTGGCCCTGCAGCAAGCCATGAGCCACGGCCTGCCCGTCATCGCCGCTGAAGGCGACGGCAGCCAGGCAGACATGGTCACCCCGGCCAACGGCTGGCGTCTGCGCCCGGGCGACCAAGCCCACCTGCAAGCCACTCTGGCCGAGGCGCTCAGCCAGCCAGAACGCCTGCCACGGATGGGCGCCGAGTCCTACCGATTGGTGCAGGAAACCTTCAACCTGGAGAATATGGTGGCCGGTTTTGTAGCGGCGCTGAACGAGGTGGGCGGCTAAATGCGCATTTTGTTTGTAGCAGACGGCCGCTCCCCCACGGCGCTGCGCTGGATGGACTACTTCATCCCCCGGCATGAAGTGCACCTGGTGAGTACTTTCCCCTGCGAGGCGCTGGCTGGGCTGGCCTCTTTTGAGGTCATCCCCGTGGCATTCAGTGGAGCGATGGCCAAGGACAGCCCCGGCGGGCGCGGCCTGCGCGCCGCACTGCCCGCTGCCTGGCGGGCGCGGCTGCGCAACTGGCTGGCGCCCGCCACGCTGGGTCAAGCCGCCCAGCGGCTGGACGCCCACATCCGGCGCATTCAGCCTGACCTGGTGCACGCCATGCGCATCCCCTACGAAGGCATTTTGGCCGCCAAGGCCGCCAGCTCGCCGCTGCTCATCTCGGTATGGGGCAACGATTTCACGCTGCATGCCGACAGCAGCCCGCTGCTGGCGACAGCCACACGCCAAGCGCTGGCGGCGGCAGAAGCCCTGCACAGCGACACTCACCTGGACCAAGAGCGCGCCCGCGGCTGGGGCTTCAACCCCGAAAAGCCCTGGCTGGTGCTGCCCGGCAACGGCGGCGTGCGCAGTGACATTTTCTATCCAGCTGCCAAGCCGCCCCGGGAACTGCGCGTGGTGAACCCGCGCGGCATCCGCGCCTATGTACGCAATGACAGCTTCTTCCAGGCCATACCCCCGGTATTGGCCGCCCTGCCCGACGTGCACTTTGACTGCCCGGGTATGCAGGGTGAAGCTGAGGCCGAGCGCTGGGTACAGCGTCTGGGGCTGGCGGGGCGCGTGCATCTTTTGCCGCAGCTCTCCGCCGCCCAGTTGGCAGACACTTATCGCGCCGCGCAGGTGATGGCCTCGCCCAGCACGCACGACGGCACGCCCAACAGCCTGCTGGAAGCCATGGCCAGCGGCCTGCTGCCGGTGTGCGGCGACCTGCCTTCGATCCGCGAATGGATCGAGCCCGGGCGCAATGGCCTGCTGGTGGACCCGGCGGATGCACAGGCCCTGGCCGCCGCGCTGCTGCACGGGTTGAAGGACGCCCAACTGCGCCAGCAGGCGGCCGAGATCAACCAGGAGCTGGTGGCGGAACGCGCCGACTACCAAGCCAATATGCTGAGAGCAACCGCGTTTTATGAGGAGATCAGTGGTATTCGCGCTTGAGCATCTCGACAGGCATACCCGCCTCCTGATGCTGGCGGAACTGGATGACGACCTGGCCGCTCAGCGAGAGTACCTTGACCCCCGTTTGGCGGACGGGGCCGCGCCAAGCTATCTCGGCCTGCTGCGAGCCGCGCTGCAAGATGGCACGCCGGAAAGCTTCAGTGAGGCGCTGGCGGGCAGCGCTCTGCTGCGCAGCCACGAAGAACGCAGGCTGCCGGGCGGCGAGCTGATCACCGCCAAAGTGCCGCATACGGCCGCCCAAACCATCGCCGAAGGCGAGTTCAACCGCTATTACATGCGCGCGGTTTGCCGGCTGGCCCTGCAAGGCGAGGGCGTGGTTGAGGTGTATCGAGCCAAACCGGTCAGCAAGCCCCGGCCGGAAGAGGGAGCTGCGCGGCGGGATGCCGCACAGCTGCTGGAAGACTTGCGCACCAGCAATATCAGCGTCAGCGGCTCATTCCCCGGCCCCAATTCCGGGCGCAGCCTGCGCTTGCCGCCAGCCGGACGTTAGTCCAGCTTCTTCCAATCACCATCCGCGTCCTTCTGATAGCCGGCCTTCTTGACCGCCGACCAGGCCACGCGGTGGGCGCGCTCTTCATCCTGGTCGTACTGCTCCCAGGCGGAGTTGTAAGCTTCTTTGTAGATGCGCTTGGCGTGCTTGGGCAGGTTGTTTTTCACCCCCTTGGGCAATTGCGCGATCGTCTTATAAGGCATACATACCTCCATTCAAGACAACGCATCAGACGAGCGGGCATTATCCGCTTGGGTGAGTGCAGGTTAAAAACAAAAAGGCGGGCCGATGGCCCGCCTATTGTTGTCTGCCTATGCAAAGGTTAAGCTGTGGCTTGCGGCTTGAATGGGCGGTTCTTCCACCACAGGAAAGCCAGGAACATGAAGATCACCAGCAACACGATGACCAGCGGCACCAGGATGGCCAGGATGGCTGAAACCAGCACGACGACATCTTCCACCAGGCTGACAAGCCAGTTGCCCGTGCCCAGGGTGCTGGCGGTGACGGCTGGGCGTGCCGCAGTCTTGACCGCATGTACACCGCCCGCCAGGAACAAGCCGGCGATCAGGGCCAGGATGGGGTGCAGTTCACCGACCGCGCCGGAACTGGAGGCGAACAGAATGGCGCCAGCCGCCGGGCGACCGACCGACTGCAACACATCGTTGACCGTGTCCACGGCCGGGATCTTGTCCACCGTGATCTCGATCACCACCAAAACCGCCAACACACCGATCACCCACCAGTTGGTCATCAGATCCCAGGGCTGGTTGAGCTTGATCAGAGTGGTGTATTTGGCAGTCAGCGCCACAATCAACAGCGGCAAATACGCATTCAGGCCTGCCGAAGACGACAGGCCAAAAGCGGTGCCAATGTTGGTCAAGATTTCGATCATTTAATTTAACTCTCCTCTGTCACCAATAAGTACAGCAACAATGTTAACCCTTATACGAGGGGAATCGTTATTGGGTTACAGGAATCATACGCATCGTTAAGACGCCTTTAAAAGCAAAGCGGGCCTTGCGGCCCGTTTTGAATTACATGTGGATGGCTTCGCCTTCCGCGGCGTGGGCCACTTCCATCAGCACTTCCGAGAGGCTGGGGTGGGCATGCACGTTGCGGGCGATCTCAGCGGCGGTCAGCTCGGCCATCTGGGCGATGGTCAGCTCCGGCAGCAGTTCGGTGACCTCGGGGCCGATCATGTGGGCGCCCAGGATCTCACCATAGCGGGCATCGGTGACCAGCTTGACCCAGCCGCCGTAGTCCGCCAAACCCAGCGCCTTGCCGTTCGCCTGGAAGTTGAACTTGGAGACCTTGACCTCGTAGCCGGCTTCTTTGGCCTGCGCCTCGGTGAAGCCGAAGGAGGCCACCTGTGGATGGCAATAAGTCGCCCGCGGCATCATGCGATAGTCCAGGGTGACGGTTTCCACGCCGGCGATGTTCTCGGCGCAGATGATGCCCATGGCGGAACCGACATGGGCCAGCATCAGCTTGGCGGTCACATCGCCCACGGCCCAGATGCCGGCCACGTTGGTGGCCATGCGCTCGTCGATGAGGATCTCGCCGCGCTGGCCCAGCTTGACGCCGGCCGCCTCCAGCCCCAGGTCAGCAGTGTTGGGGCGGAAGCCAATCGCCAGCAGGATCTGCTCAGCTTCGATGGTTTCCTGGCCGTCCTTGCCTGAAACAGTAACCTTGACCTTGGATTTGGTCTTCTCGACCTTCTCCAGCTTGGTGCTGGTTTTGACGTTGATGCCGTTCTTGGTCATGGCCTTGGCCAGCTCTTTGCTGACCTCTTCGTCCTCCAGCGGGGCGATGCGGTCCAGCATCTCCACCAGGGTCACCTGGCTGCCGTAAGCGCTCCAGACCGTGGCGAACTCCAGGCCGATGGCGCCGCCGCCAACGATCACAACCGATTTGGGCAGGGTTTCCTGCAGGATGGCGGGCCAATAGGTCAGGATCTGCTTGCCGTCCGCCTCCACCCCGGGCACGCTCATGGCGGTGGCTCCGGTGGCGATCACAATATCTTTGGCTTTGTGGCTTTCGGCGGCGCCCTTCTTGGGGGTCACTTCCACCGTGTCCTTGGCGGTCAGTTTGGCCGTCCCCCAAATCACATCGATCTTGTTCTTCTTCATCAAAAAGTCGATGCCTTTGACCAGTCGTTCAGAGACCTGGCGGCTGCGCTTGACCGCCGCGCCGTAATCCACTTTGAGATTGGTGAAGCTGAAGCCAAATTCCTCGCCCTTGGTGCGCAGGGTATGGGCCACTTCGGCGTTCTTAAGCAGCGCTTTGGAGGGGATACAGCCTACGTTCAAGCAAATGCCGCCGAGGAATTCCTTGTCCACGATGGCGACTTTCTTACCCAACTGGGCGGCACGGATGGCGGCCACATAACCGCCGGGGCCGGCCCCGATCACAATCACGTCGTAATTTGCCATGTCTTATCCTCTTTGTGTTTCCCAGGGCCGTCTAGGCCCAGTTCTCCAGCGTATATTTGAACGTGCCTAGGAAATAGTCCGCCACCGCGCCGTCCAGAATGCGATGGTCAAAGGTCAAGCTGATGTACATCATCGGCCGGATGGCGATGGCGTCGTGGATCACCTTAACGCGCTTCTCGATAGCGCCGGTGCCTATGATAGCGCACTGCGGTTGGTTGATGATCGGCGTGGCGAACAGCGAACCACTGGTGCCGTGGTTGGTCAGAGTGACCGTGCCATCTTTGACCTCGTCGGTCTTGAGCTGCTTGCCGCGCGCCCGGCCGGAAAGATCGTTGACCGCACGAGCCAGTTCCACCAGGTTCAGCGCGCCGGCGTTCTTGATCACGGGCACGATCAGCCCGTCCGGTTCCAGCGCCGTGGCCACGCCAACGTTGATCTGGCCGTGCACGGCGATGCCCTCGTCCGTCCAGGAGGAATTGACGATGGGGTAAGCCTTGCACGCGGCCACGATGGCGGCCACCAGGTAGGCGGTGAAGGTCAGGTTAACGCCCTGCTGGGCGAAGGCGGCCTTGTTGGCGGCCCGGTGAGCAGTTACCGTGCTCATGTCGGCTTCCATCACCGTGGTGACGTGCGGCGAGGTGTGCTTGCTGCGCACCATGTGCTCGGCGATGGCCTTGCGCACCGGGTTGAGCTTCATTACGCTGCCCGGCACGGCATCCGGGAAGGCCGGCGGGAACGGCGTCTTTGCGGGCGCTAAAGGCGCCGGCGGCGGAACGCGCAGCACGGCCCCGCCGCCGGCAATGGCGGCTTCCACATCCGCCTTGGTGACCCGGCCGCCCAGGCCGCTGCCGGGGATGCGGGTCAGGTCCAGGCTGTGCTCGGCGGCCAACTTCTTGACCACCGGCGATAGGAACGTGGCCATGTTCTGGCCATCGGATTTCGGCAGGGCAGCTGTGGCGGTCGCCGCGGCGACCGCGCCGCCAGACGCGTAGGCCAGCACGTCGGCTTTGGTGATGCGCCCGCCCGGCCCGCTGCCGCGCAGCCCGGCCAGGTCCAGGCCGTGCTCGGCGGCGATGCGCGCCACCAGCGGCGAAATGGGGCCGGGGCCGCCATTGTGCGCGACGATTGGCGCAGGGGCCGCCGGGATGGGCTGCGGAGCGGGCGCAGGAGGCAGGGGTGCGGGAGATGGGGCGGCAGCCGCCTTAGGTGTGGCAGCTGGCGGCGCTTTGGCCGCAGGGGCAGGAGCCTCGCCGCCCTCCAGCGCTTCGCCCGGCTGGCCGATCCAGGCCAGCACGGCGTTCACCGGAGCGGTAGCGCCTTCGTCCACCACCACCTTCAGAACCGTGCCGCTGACCGGGCTGGGGATCTCGGTGTCCACCTTGTCGGTGTTGACTTCCACCAGCGGATCGTACTCTTTGACCTCGTCGCCCTCGCGTTTGAGCCAGCGGGTCACGGTGGCCTCGATCACGCCTTCGCCCATTTGCGGCAGGGTCACTTTAACAGCCATGCATCACCCTCCGGTTAGCTCTTCTCAAACAGTCCGTCGGCAATAATTTCGACCACGTCACGCACCAGCAGGTTGGGCGCCTCAGCCTTGGCGGCATCACTGAGCATCACCATGCAGAAGGGGCAGCCCACCGCCAGGGTTTGGGCGCCGACCTCTTGGGCCTGGCGGATGCGCTCGCTGCTCACCCGGCTGGTGCCGTGCTCTTCTTCCTTCCACATCTGGGCGCCGCCGGCGCCGCAGCAGAAGGATTGCTTGCCATGCTTGACCATCTCAACCAGGTCCACATCCACGGCATTCAGCACATTGCGCGGCTCCACCACCACGCCGTTCTGGCGACCCAGATAGCAGGGGTCGTGCAGGGCCATTTGGGTGGCGGGACCGGCTTTGACCTCAAGCCGGCCATTTTTGATCAGCTCATCAATGAATTCGGTGTGGTGTACCACCTCGTAATTGCCGCCGAACTGCGGGTACTCGTTGGCCAGGGTGTGCAGGCAGTGCGGGCAGGTGGTCAGGATGCGCTTGGGCGCCACCGCGTTCAGCATTTCTACGTTGGCGTTGGCTAGTTCATTGAACAGGAACTCGTTGCCGGCGCGGCGGGCCGAGTCGCCGGTGCATTGTTCCTGGTTGCCCAGCACGGCGTAACTGACGCCGGCGGCTTCCAGGATCTGCACCATAGCCTGGGCCGTCTTCTGGGCGCGCGCATCGGTGGAGGGGGCACAACCCACCCACCACAGCAATTCGGGCTCGGCATTCTGTTCCACCGTGGGCACATTCAAGCCTTCGGCCCACTTCATGCGCTCGCTGGGCGGCACGTTCCACGGGTTAACGCTGCGCTCCATGCCGCGGAAAGCCACCTGCCAGGGTTCAGGGGCCTTGTTCTCCATCAGCACCATGCTGCGGCGGATGTCCATGATGTCGCGCATCGGGTCATTGCCCACCGGGCAAATGTCGGTGCAGGCGCCGCAGGCGGTGCAGGCCAGCACGGCTTCCTCGGTGATCGCAAATTCCAGCAGGGTCTTGGTGCTGGCCTCGCTGTTGGCCAGGCGGGCGCCTTCTTCATTGATGAAATAGCGCTTATTGACCTCCAGCGCCGCCGGGGAAAGCACCTTGCCGGTGGTGTAGGCCGGGCAGGCATCCTGACAGCGGTTGCACATGATGCAGGCATAGGCATCCATGATCTGGTGCCAGGCAAAGTCTTCCAGGCGGGCCGCGCCAAACTGCTCAATAGACGGGTCGTCGAAGTTGAGCTTCTCCAGCTGACCGGGCGAGGGACGTTCCGGGCGCAGCAGGAAATTCAGCGGAGCCATGAAGATGTGGATGTGCTTGGAATACAGGAAATACGGGAAGAAGGCCATGATCAGGCCGATGGCCAGCCAAAAGCCGACATGCTCGCCCACCACCAGCGCGGCCGGCGACCAGCCGGCCCACAGCCCCGCCGCAGCGCTGGCCAGCGGCTGCCAGGGGTCGGCGCCGTGCAGGGCCAGCTTAAAGCTGGCCGCCAGCAGGCGGCCGCCCAAGTGCAATACGATGAACAAGCCCACGATCAGCGAATCACGAGCGATGCCTTCACGCGCCTTGGGGTGCACCAGCGTGCTCTCACGGATACGCAGGGCCGGGGTGCGCAGCACAAAGCGGCGGGCCAGCAAAGCGAGCATGCCGGCGATGCCGGTGACGGTCAGCCCATCCGCCAACAGGCGGTACACGTTGCCCAGTCCACCTTCTCCCAAGAAAACGAAGTTAGGGACAAAAGCTTCCAGGACGTCGCCAATGTTGACCAGCAGGTAGAACATGAAGGCCCAGACCACCATGGCGTGCAGCAGGCTGGCCAGCAGGCGTTTACGCCAGGTGGGAGTGAGCGCCACGGTCTTGACGCCCACTTCCAGCAGGCGCTTAGGGATCAGTTTCCAGTCCGGTTTGCCGTGGCCGCGGCCGATGATGCGCACAATGCGCTGCACAGCCCGAGCCACCAGCGCCAGGGTGGTGAGGGCCGCCAAAACAAAGACGATTTTTTCAATTAAGGTCAGCATGGCGGGGTTTAAAATCGAGTTTACCATAGACGAAAACAGCGGCCTGAGGCCGCTGTTTTAGGTCATTGCGAGAAAACCCGGCAAAGCCAGGGTCGCCGAAGCAATCTACGGCGCCCCCGCCCCGTAGGCGAATTCCTCATCGGTGGGCGTGCGCCCGGACGGGTCGTGGACATAGACCCAGTCGCCTACATCCGCCCATTGGTAGACCCAGTGGGCATCGCCCAGCGAGAGATTGACGCAGCCGTGGGAGCCCTGGTAGCCGAAGAACTGCTTTTGCCGCCAGTAGGCGCCGTGGATGGCGCGGGCCTGGTCGTAATACAAGGTCCAGGGCACTTCGGCCAAGTAATAGTAGCCGCCGGCGCCGCCGGAGAAGTCGCCGCTCATCGGCGTGCTGTCGTGCTTCTCGTACACTTGGAACACGCCGGGGCGGGTCCACAACCCGTCCAGCCCTGTGGCGATCAGAGTGGCAAAGACCAGCTCAGAGTTCTCGTAGACAGAAAGGGACTGCTGGTCAAGATTGATCTCGATCCAGCGGCCATTGTCCACCCCTTGCGGCGCTTGGGTATTGGGGAAGACCAGGCGCATTTGCAGCGAGTTCAGCCACAGGTCCGGGCCGACCAGGTACCACTTGAGATCGCCCACCTGTTGAATATCAAAGACTTCGATCACGTCGTAGGCGGCAAACGTACTGCCGGAGCGCGGGGCGCGCAGATCAGCACCGGTGTAGGCGTTGAACGGCGCAGTTTCGCCGCCGGCAAATTCCAGCACCCAGCCAAAGGGGCGTTCTGGTGTGGACTTGAACTCCAGCCCCATGGCAAAGCGGCGCACTTGCACAGGGGAAAGGTCGCTGCGGCGCATCCAGCCCAGGTCGGTGAAGTACACTCCGCCCCCGTCCTGGATCGATGTGTAGGCGACATAGTGCGGGCTGCTGCCGGCCTTAACGAAGCTGGTGGGGTTGCTGTTGGCGGCCGCGTCCGCCGCACTGGCAAACACAGGACGCTGCAGCACCTGGCCGGCTTCATTCATCGTATTGACGATGGCATAGTTCACATTGCTTTCGCTCAGAGACTGGTCAACCAGCGTGGCGGAAAGCGGTTTGAGCGGCAAAGAAATGCCCATTTCCGCCAGGCGGGCCAGGTAGGCCGCCGAACCGTAAGGGAGGCAGTCAGTTTGCGCTTGGGGGGCAAAGGTTTCCGGCAGACACAACGGCGCATCCGCTGCGGGGGCGGCGGATGCCGGAACAGCCAGCACAGAGAGCAGAAGAGCCAGAATCAAAGAGGCGAAGCGGCGGGATTTCATGGGGAAATTATAGCCGCCGTCCTGGCGGCTGGGATTAAGCCGTATATTAAGGCAGGCTCAGCCTTCGGCTGCCAAGCGCACCCGGCTGACAAAAGCCAAGGCCAGCAGGTTGCCCGCCACCGCAGCCAACACCACGAACCAAAAGCCCCAGCCAAACAGGGCAGGCACCAACAGGCTGGCCAGCGCCCGGCTGACGGAGGCGCTGGTGAAGAAGCCCGCCATCATCGTCGTACGCGCCTGCGGCATAACCTCGGTCATCAACGGGATGGCGCTGACGATGAAGAACTCGAAGCTGATGTAAAACAAGAACAGCGCCACCTGAGCCGCCAGCAGGCTCATGCCGCCTGCCACAGGCAGGGCGATCACCGCCAAGCAATTGGCCAGCAGGCCCAACACGATCGCCCGGCGCTTCCCCAGGCGGTCAGTGAATGCAGCCACCAGTCCCTCGCCGCTCAGTTCGGCGGCCCCCAGGATAGCCGCAGTGGTGCCCAGAGCCAGCAGGCGCAGGGCGAAACGCTCCTCGAGCCAAATGCTAAAAGTGAGATTGATGAACTCGTTGGCCACACAGGAAAAGAAGGTCAGTCCCAAAGCTGCCAAAGCCGGTTTAGAGGCCAGCAATTCTCTGAGCAGATTGGGCCGCTGGGCAGGACGCGGCGGGTCTGCCGGGAGACTTTTGTAAAAGATGATCGTGGCCAGCAAAGCCAATCCGCCCAACAAATAGAATGGGCTTATCCAGCCCCGCTCAGCAATGATCCAACCGACCAGCGGCATGCCAAGCAGAAAGGCGCCAGACCAGCTGAATTCCGTGACAGTCAGAAACACACTGCGCCGGCTGTAGGGCACTCGGTCGGCAATGTAGGCCTGCATGGTCGGGTCAAAGGTGATCTTGCCCAGCGCAGAAAGGATCAGGGCAAGCACGAATGTGGGGAAACTGGGCCACAGCACCACTGCGCTCATACCCGCCAGGAAGGTCAACTGGCCCAGCAGCATACCGGCCTTGCGCCCGCGCAGGTCACCTTGCGCGGCCAGCAGCGGCCCCAGCAGGCCGGCCACCAGGGAGCGTAAGCCGACGGCGTAGGTCAGTGAATCCAAGGGCACCCCCAACCCATCTCGGAAGACGCCCAGGAAGGGGTAGACCATGCGATAGGCCGTGCTGACCACAGTGCGAATCAGCGTAAACAGGGCCAGTTGCCAGCCCAGGGCAGAGGGTTTCATTAGTCGATGAACCTCAAAAAGCTAGGACTTGAGCATGGGGATCTTAACCCCATGCTGGTGGGCGAAGTCAATCGCCTCGCGGTAGCCGGCGTCAGCATGGCGCACCACACCCATGCCAGGGTCGCTGGTCAGCACGCGCTCAATGCGCTTGGCGGCTTCAGGCGTGCCGTCGGCCACGATCACCTGGCCGGCGTGCTGGCTGTAGCCGATGCCCACGCCGCCGCCGTGGTGGAAAGACACCCAGGTGGCGCCGCCGACCGCGTTGACCAGCGCGTTGAGGATCGGCCAGTCGCTGACCGCATCGGTGCCGTCCTGCATGCCTTCGGTCTCACGGTTGGGCGAAGCCACCGAGCCTGAGTCCAAGTGGTCCCGGCCGATCACGATCGGCGCGCTCAATTCGCCGCTGGTCACCATCTCATTGAAGCGCAAGCCGGCCTTGGCACGCTCGCCATAACCCAGCCAGCAAATGCGGGCGGGCAGACCCTGGAAGGGAATGCGCTCGCGCGCCAGCTTTAGCCAGCGCTGTAAGTGCTGATCCTCAGGGAACAGCTCGGCGATGGCGGCATCCGTCTTATAAATGTCCTCCGGGTCGCCGCTGAGCGCCACCCAGCGGAACGGTCCTTTGCCCTCGCAAAACAGCGGGCGAATGTAGGCCGGCACAAAGCCGGGGAAATCAAAGGCATTCTGGACGCCATAGTCCAGAGCGCGCTGGCGCAGGTTGTTGCCGTAATCGAAGACCTCGCTGCCGCGCTGCTGGAAACCCAGCATGGCCTCCACATGGCGGGCCATGCTGGCCTGTGAGCGGCGCTCAAATTCGGCCGGGTCGCTGCTGCGCAGCGCATCGGCCTCGGAGAGGGTCATACCTGCCGGGATATAAGCGAGCATATCGTGAGCCGGGGTTTGGTCAGTGACCACGTCTGGGACGATGCCGCGCGCCAGCAATTCCGGGAAGATCTCAGCCGCGTTGCCAATCAAGCCGATCGAGCGCGGCTGGCCAGCCTGCACGGATTCTTCGACCAAGGTCATGGCCTCTTCCAGCGTGTCCACCACAGCGTCGATGTAGCCGATCTCGCGTCGGCGGTGCGCCCGGGCCGGGTCCACCTCCACCACCAGGGCCACGCCTTCGTTCATGGTGACCGCCAGCGGCTGGGCGCCGCCCATGCCGCCCAGACCGGCGGTAAGCACGAACTTGCCGCGCAGCGAAGGCCAGCCGCGCTGCTGGGCCAGCGAGCCGAGCGTCTCGTATGTGCCCTGCAGAATGCCCTGCGTGCCAATATAGATCCACGAACCGGCGGTCATCTGGCCGTACATCATCAAGCCCTTGGCGGCCAGGTCGTCGAAATGCTGCTGGGTGGCCCAGTGCGGCACTAGGTTGGAATTGGCGATCAGCGCCCGCGGCGCATCCGCGTGCGTGCGGAAGACGGCCACCGGCTTGCCAGACTGCACCAGCAAGGTTTCGTCCGGCTGCATGGTACGCAATGTCTCGAGAATCGCGTCGAAAGCTTCCCAGGAGCGGGCGACCTGGCCACGGCCGCCATACACCACCAGATCTTCGGGACGTTCGGCCACCTCGGGGTCCAGGTTGTTTTGCAGCATGCGATAGACGGCTTCGATCAGCCAATTTTGGCAGTGCAACTCAATGCCGCGCGGGGAGCGGATTACTCGGGGTGTATTCATCAATTGTCCTTTGCTGGTGCCAGCGCCAGTGTACTGCATAACCTTGGCGGTCTTGGGTTAGCCGCCGTGCTGCGCTCCATGCTCGAAGAACGGTAACGGGTCGTGCAGCACAAAATCGGGACTATTGCGCCAGCGGCGGTACTCATCCTGCTCGGCCTGGCTGGCATGGCCGTCGTAATAGGTCATCGGCCCCAACTGGATGCTGCTCTGGCCCACGCGCACCTCAAAATGCAGGTGCGGCTCTACGACGAAGTAGGCATCGCCGCTGGCGCCGACCTGGCCCAGCCCTTGGCCACAATCCAGCGGCTCACGCATCACAAAAGGCGCCTCGTTCTGCAGGTGCGCATACAGCAGGTAAAGCGACTGGCCCTGTGCCACTTCAAACAGCGCCGCCAGGTCCGGCGACAACTGCGCCCAAGGTGTCTCCACGATCAGGTAATAGCCATAAATAGACGCATAACCCAGCCCGGCCACATAGCCGTCCAAGGCGGACTGCAGCGCGGCGCCGTCAATATGCCCGCCCTGCCCGCCCGGGTCGTTGCGCTGGTAGTAGGCAAAGTCCAGGCCATGGTGGCCGCCATCCCAGTCGCTGCTGCTGGGCGGGGCACGGAACTCCTGGCTGATATAGCCCAACAAAACCTGGAAAGTATGCCCCGCCAGTGGAGAGCACAGTGCGCTGACCGGAATGGGCGTGGGCGTAGGCAGCGGGGTGGCGCTGACGGTAGATTGTGGCGCCTCAGTCGGCGCTGGGGAAGGGCTGGGGTTGGGCGTCGGCTCGGCTATAGGCGCCGCACAGGCAGCCAGCAACCAGCACAGCGTAAAAATCAGGCGCTTCACAGCGTCATTCTAACGCCCAACAATCGAGATTTGCCGGTGTTATCATTGCCGAAACCGGATTTTTGCGGAGTTTGAATGAAGAAAATCAGTGTAATTGGGGTGGGCTATGTGGGCCTGGTCACCGCCGCCTGCTTTAGTGACCTGGGCAACCAGGTCATCGCTCTGGATGTAAATGAAGAACGCGTCGCCGGACTGAAGCGCGGCGAAATGCCGATCTACGAACCCGGCTTGGAAGAACTGGTGCAGCGCAACGTGCAGGCGGGCCGCCTGCAGTTCACCACCTCGTACCCCGAAGCCCTGCAGGACAGTGAGTTCGTCTTTATTTGCGTAGGCACGCCCTCCGGCGTAGACGGCGAAGCCGACCTGAAGTACGTAGAATCGGCGGCACGCTCGATTGCCGAGCACATGCAGGCTCCGCTGGTGGTGATCAACAAGTCTACCGTGCCGGTAGGCACGGGTGACTTTGTAGCCGAGATCATTAAGCACGCCCAGCCCAAGCCGATGGACTTCTGGGTGGTGTCTTGCCCCGAATTTCTGCGCGAAGGCGCCGCGATCAGCGACTTCATGAACCCACACCGCACCGTGCTGGGCTCGCTGCACCGCGAAGCCGCCGACAAAGTGGCCCAGCTGCACCTGCCGCTGCGCGCTCCGATCGTGATCACGGACCTGCGCACCGCTGAAATGATCAAGTACGCCTCCAATGCCTTCCTGGCCACCAAGATCTCCTTCATTAATGAGATCGCCGACGTCTGCGAGTCGCTGGGGGCTGATGTGAAAGAAGTGGCGGCCGGCATGGGTTTTGATACCCGCATCGGCAAGCAATTCCTGGAAGCCGGCCTGGGCTATGGCGGTTCCTGCTTCCCCAAAGACGTGAAGGCCCTGGCCTATATGGCCGAGGAAATGGGCCACGAGCCGCGCATTTTGAATGCGGTGATGGACGTGAATGTGCGCCGCCGCGACCACGCCGTGCGCCGCCTAGAACAGGCGCTGGGCGGGCTGCAAGGCCGCCGCATCGGCCTGCTGGGTCTGGCCTTCAAGGCCAACACCGACGATATGCGCGAGGCGCCCTCGATTGACATTGCCGAGGCCCTGCTGACCGCCGGCGCCGAAGTGACCGCTTATGACCCGGTGGCCATGCCAGCCGCCAGTGAGCTGCTGCCCAAGGTGGAGATGGCCGAGAATGCTTATGAACTGGCCCAGGACTGCGACGCCCTGCTGGTGGCCACGGAGTGGAACGAGTTCAAAAACCTGGACATGCTGCGCATCCGCAACAGTATGAAGCAGCCTGTGCTGGTGGACGGGCGCAACCTGTACCAGCCGCAGATCCTGCGCAGCATGGGCTTTCAGTATTACGGCATTGGGCGCGGCTACAACGAGAATGGCGCCGCGCAAACCAAGATCGAGGTCCGGCCCCATGCCGCCTGAGGTGCAGAACGATCATCCGCCAATTTGTGATTATGAGGGGTCCGATTATCAACAGCGTTTTTGGGAGCAGGGCGAACGCCAATACGAAGATCAGGTAGAAGCGGTCGCTATCCGGCGTTTGCTGCCGACCAGCGGCAAGTTGCTACTGGAAGTGGGCGCTGGGGCCGGGCGCAACACGCCGCGCTATCATGGCTACGAGCGCATCGTGGTGATGGATTACTCCACTACGCAACTGGAGCAGGCCCAGCAGCGCTTGGGAACAGACCCGCGCTATATCTATGTGGCGGCCGACGTCTACAAATTGCCTTTTGTGGATGGGCTGTTCGACGGCGTGACCATGATCCGCGTGATCCACCACCTGGCTGAGGCGCCGCGGGCGCTGGGCCAACTGCGCCAGGTGATGCAACCCAAGGGGGTCTTCCTGCTGGAATTTGCCAACAAGCGCAACCTGAAAGCCATTTTGCGTTACTGGGCCGGCCGGCAAACGTGGAACCCGTTTACCCCTGAGCAGGTTGAGTACATTCCGTTGAATTTTGATTTTCACCCACACACCATGCGCGGTTGGCTGAAACAAGCCGGCTTTCGCATCGAGCGCCAACTGAGCGTCTCGCACTTCCGCATGGGTTGGCTGAAGCGCAATATCCCTTTGGGCCTGTTGGTCGGGGCGGACGCAGCCCTGCAGCCGACCGGGGCGCTGTGGCAGTATACGCCGAGCCTGTTCTACCGCATGCGCGCCAGCGACGAAGGGGCAGCCGCCAGCCAGGGCTTCTTCAAATGCCCGGAATGCGGCACTTCACTGCCAGAGCAGGCAGGTGATGTGCTCGCCTGCCCAGGCTGCCAACGGCGCTGGGGCCGCAAAAACGGCATCTACAATTTCAAGCAAGCCCTGAAGTAACTCAGCTCAGCGACAGCCGCATCAGCCAGCGCGGCAGCTTGGCGCTGGTCGCATCCGTGAGCAGCACTCGCTGGAAACCGGCGCGCTCGAACATGGACGTGGTGCCCACATAAGCAAAGGCGCCGCTGATGCGTTTGCCCTGCGGGTCCACCGGGTAGGCTTCCAACCCAGGCGCGCCATAATGGCGTGCACACTCGATGACGCCCTGCAACAGGGCCGAGGCGATCCCGCGCCGCCGAAAACCCGTGCGCACGATGAAGCAGACCACCGACCATACCGGCTGCTCGTCAATCTTGGGGATCGTGCGGGAACGGACTAAACGCTCCATTTGTGGGCGCGGGCCAAAGCCGCACCAGCCCACCAACTGACCCTCCAGATAGGCCAGCACACCGGGCGGCGTGGGGTCGTTCAGCTGGGCGCGCAGGGCAGCCCGCCGGGCGGCCACCCAGGCGTCCAGACTCTCCTTCCTGGCTCCACTGTATTCTGAAGAAGACACCCGCCAATACTGGCAGGTGCAGGGGATGCGCTCAAAGAACTCCAGCAGGTCACCCCAATGCTGTGGGCCGGCAGGCACGATCTGCAGAGCGGTTTCTTCTGTTTTCACGAGACCAGCTCCAGCAAGCGCTGATATTGCCAGTCACGCTCTTTGGCGATGGCTGCGGCGGCATCCTGCGGGCTGCTGTCTCTGTGGATGGCTTGCAAGGCGTACAAGGCCGGACCAACCGCATGGGTACGCACATGCGCCGTGGCCACAGCCTGTCCGGCGGCGCGGGCCGCCGAGCGCGCCGGCGTGTCGGCGCCCACCTCACGGGCGGCGGCATGCGCATCCAGAGAGGCGCGGCGTATCACCGCCATGCGGAAGACGCCAGTATCCATCCAGGTTTGCAAAGTGTTTAGTGCATCACGCGGGCGTGTGTCATGTGGATAAGCCTGCTCAAAATAAGGCAGCGCACGCTGTGCGCATTGCTTTGCCCAAAGGCCCAAAGAGTGCTGACTGGCTTGCTCCATCAAGGGAAGCAGCCGCGGGTCTTGCTGAGTCAGCGAGAATTTGGGCTTTACGCTCACGTGCGTCCGGCAAAGCTAGTCTTCCAAGTTGGCCAGCTCATAGTCGATGATCTGCGCGAAGACCGAGAAAGGCTGGGCGCCAATCACGGCGATGCCATTGATGAAGAAGGTCGGCGTGGAGCTGACGCCCAAGGTGGTGGCAAAGTCAAAGTCGGCCTGGACGGCCGCCAGGTAACGCTGCTCTTCGTAGCAGGCGCTGAATTCGGCTGCATCCAAACCAGCCTGCTCGGCGTAGGCCAGATAGGTCTCATCGCCCAGAGGCAACTGCTGGCTGAAGAGCATATCGTGGTAAGCCCAGAACGCTCCCTGTTCATTGGCGCACTGGGCGGCCAACGCCGCCGGGAAGGCCTGAGGGTGAATGCTGGTCAGCGGAAAATCTTTGTAGACGAAGCGGATCTGGCCGCCATAGGTGTCTATCAACTGTGCGTGGGTCTGCGTGGCGTAGCGCTGGCAGAACGGGCACTCGAAGTCGGAAAATTCAATGATGGTGATGGGCGCATCAGCGGCGCCGAAACTGGGGTCATGGTCCTCTATCGGCACTTGGTAGCGGCGTTCCACGATGTCGCCGGAGGTCTGCTCTTGCGGCAGGCTTTGCTGCGGCAGTTCGGCGCTGCGCGGGGCGAGCGCGGAGAGCAAGCTGCTGCCCCAAACCAGGTAACCAAGCAGCACGCCGGCCAGAAAACCCAAAAGGCCGTACAAATGCGCCTTTTTAACTCTCAGACTGACAAGCTCATCTTCTGTACGAGGTGAAGCAACTTCTGCGGGGGAGGTGTTCTTCTTGCGAGTGGCCATGCAGGAATTATAGCTGGCCCCGTATAATCGCGCAGATGACACCTGTGGAAATACCCGGCCTAGATTTGCCCAGCCAGTGGATGAACGCGGCCGGCAGCCTGGGTTTTGCGCCCGCGGCGGGCCAGCCTCTGCCCGCGCCGCTGGGCCTGTTCGTCACCAACGCGATCAGCCTGGCGCCGCGGCGAGCGGCCGAAGCCGCGCAGCTGTTGGAGTTCCCCGGGGGTGTGCTGCTGCACAGCGGGCTGCCCAACCCCGGCCTGAGCGCGGCGCTGAAGAAGCACGCCAGCGCCTGGAAGCGCGGCGAGGTGCCGATTATCGTGCACTTGTTGGCGCAATCGCCCGAGGAGCTGCGCAAGATGACGCTGCGGGTGGAGGGCCTGGAGAATGTGCTGGCGCTGGAGATCGGCATTCCGGCAGACGCCTCCGCCAGCCTGGTGAGCGAGCTGTGCCAGGCGGGCCGCGGCGAACTGCCCTGTATAGCCCAGCTGCCTCTGACGCGCGCCCTGGAACTGTGCGACGCGGCCCTGCAAGCCGGGGCGGCGGCGATCAGCCTGGGGCCGGCGCGCGGCAGCCTGCCCGCAGCTGGTGGCCGGCTGGTGAGCGGACGACTGTACGGCCCGGCGCAGCTGCCCCAAGCGCTGGAGGCAACCCGCCAACTGGCCCGACAAAGCCTGCCGGTGATCGCGGCGGGCGGCGTCTATTCCCCGGCTGATGGCGAGGCGCTGCTGGCGGCTGGCGCGATGGGGGTGCAGGTGGATGCGGGGTTGTGGAAGGCCAGCGCGTTCTAGGAGCGTGTTGCGTATGTTGCTCCGGTCGATTTCGTTGATCGTGCAACCTGTGTAGATCGTGTAGGAGCTTGACAAGCGGCCCCGCCCCCCAACATGTAAAACGCCCAAACAATGCCAGAGCCTGGCACGATTATCCGCGATTCTGCTTAACTTAAGGGAAACCCAACCGGGTTGTCACGGAGTTGATGATTCACTTGGATTCTTCTCCAGCCAAAGTGTGACCGGCCCGTCGTTGTGGATTTCCACCAGCATCTCAGCCCCGAAGCGGCCGGTGGCGGTGGGCACGCCCTGCTGCCCCAAAAGCTCGACAAAGCGCGAGACCAGCGGTTCGGCCTGCTCCGGCGGGGCGGCCTGGGTGAACGAAGGGCGACGGCCTTTGGAGGCGTCGGCGTAGAGGGTGAACTGTGAGACGACCAGCGCCTGTCCCCCAATATCCAGCAGCGAGAGATTAATTTTCCCTTGGGGGTCTTCGAAAATGCGCAAGTGAGCGATCTTTTCAGCCAAATAGTGCGCTTCGGCTTCACCATCCGCCTGGCCTACGCCCAGCAAGATCACAACGCCCTGAGCAATCCGTCCCAACTCTTCGTCGCCGCTGGTGACCGCCGCCGAGCGTACCCGCTGCACCAATGCACGCATGGCGCGCAGTATACCATCGCGCCCTGGGCGTATATAATTCTCCCGTGACCGGCCCCCTGCTCTCCCTGATCGTCCCCGCCTATAACGAAGAACGGCGCCTGCCGGAGAGTTTGGCCAGGATCCGCGACTTTGTCCAGGCCCAGTCCTATCCCAGCGAAGTGCTGATCATTGAAAACGGCAGCAGTGACCGCAGCTTTGAGGTGGCTGAGGCGTTTTGCCGTGCCCATAAAGGCTTCCGGGTGCTGCGCGCCACGGGGCGCGGCAAAGGTCTGGCGGTGAAGCTGGGCATGCTGGAGGCGTGCGGCGAATTGCGCTTGATGCTGGATGCGGATCTCTCGATGCCTGTGGAAGAGGTCAGCCGCTTTTTGGCGCCGCTGCAAAGCGGCGTTCCGGTGGTGATCGGCTCACGCGAGGCGCCTGGCGCAGTACGCTACAACGAACCGGAGCACCGCCATATTGGCGGGCGGGCGATCAATACCATGATCCGCCTGTTGGCGCTGCCCGGCCTGCACGACACACAATGCGGCTTCAAAGGCTTCCGGGCCGAAGCGGCCGAAGCGCTTTTCCGGCGCCAGACGATCACGGGCTGGGCCTTTGATGTGGAAATTCTGTACATTGCCCGCCTGCTGGGCTACCAGATCCTGGAATTGCCAATCCCCTGGTACTACAGCCCGCAAAGCCATGTGCGGCCGCTGCACGACGCGCTGCAGATGCTGCGTGATGTGCTGACCGTGCGGCGCAACGCCCGTCAGGGGCGCTATGCCTAAAGAGATTGCGGTGCAGAGGCCGCGCCCCAGCCTGCAGTTTGAACTGCCGCTGTGGCGGCAAGGGTTAGGCCTGATAGCCGGCATTGATGAAGTCGGCCGCGGGGCACTGGCCGGGCCTGTTTACGCCGCGGCGGTGATCTTGCCGGCCCGCAAAAGCATTTTGCGCGAGTTGGACGGCGTGCGTGACTCCAAGCAGATGCGCCGGGCCGAACGCGAAGCCTGGGCGCCGATCATTCAAGAAAAGGCCTTGGGCTTTGCGATCGGCAAAGCCAGCTGCAGAGAAATTGATCGCATCGGGATTGCGCCAGCCACCCGGTTGGCGGCCAAGCGCGCCGTGCTGGGCTTGGGCATACCACCGCAGCATTTGTTGGTGGACTATCTGCGGCTGCAGGAACTGGACCTGCCGCAAAGCCCGATCGTGGGCGGCGATGCCCTGTGTCTGAGCATTGCGGCGGCCTCGGTGGTGGCCAAAGTGGCGCGTGATGCGGAGCTGTGCAAACTGGACCGGCGCTTCCCCCTGTATGGTTTTGCCGCGCACAAAGGCTATGCCACTGAAGCCCACCGCAGCGCCATCGAGCAATACGGGCCTTGCGCCCAGCACCGGCGCAGCTTTGCCCCGGTGCGGCTGCAATGAGACTGCGCGGCCTGCTGCTGACCTGGCTGCTGGCGGCCTGTGCCGCGGCGCCCAGCCCGCCGGCCGCAACCGCCCTCCCAACCCCGACGCCTTTTCCGCCGGCAGCCGCCAGCCCAACACCCACGCCTACAGTAGTAGAAAGCGCAACTCCGCCAACCGCGCCGCCGGCCCCAGCCGTGCGCACGCGCTACCAACTGCAGGCCGTGCTGGATTACGCCGCCCACCGCCTGGATGTCAACCAACAGATCGAGTACACCAACAACACGGCTCAGACACTGGAGGAGATTTGGCTGGTGGTGGAAGCGCCGCGCCAAAATGCCGGCGTCGAACTGCTGCGCCTGGAAAGCACTGCCGGCCCCGCCCTGAGCACAAGCGAACACCGCATTGAGGGCGGCCTGCTGCGCCTGCCGCTGGCCGCAGCGCTGCCCCCGGGGGAAGCGTTGAGCCTGGCGCTGGAGTACCGCCTGTACCTGCCGCAGGGCGCCGGCATGCTGAGCTGGGCCGAGCGGCAGACCAATTTCATCGACTGGTATCCCTATGTGCCGCCCTATATTGAGGGCCAGGGCTGGGTTGCCCACCCGCCGGCGGCCACCGGCGAACACGGCGTATACGAAAGCGCCGACTTCGACGTGCATCTGCGCGTGGTGAACGGCCCTTCCACGCTGAGCGTGGCCGCCCCGGCGCCGGCTGTGGCTGAAGATGGCGGCTGGCGCTACCGGCTGCAGAATGCGCGGCGCTTCGCCTGGTCGGCCAGCGGGCACTACCTGCGTCTGCAAACCCGCCAGGGCGACATTCCAATTTCGATCTATTACTACGCGGAGTTCCGTGATGCGGCCCAGGCAGCACTGCTGGCCGCGGCGGACGCCCTGCGCCTGTATGAGGAGTTATTTGGCGCATACCCCTACGAGAGCGCCACCATCGTGATCGCCGGGTTCCCGGACGGGATGGAATCGGACGGGCTGTTCTTTCTGGATATTGACTACTTCCGGCGCTACAGCTACGACCGGCGCAATTATCTAACCATGCTGACCGCCCACGAAATCGCCCACAACTGGTGGTTTGGCCAGGTGGGCAGCGACCAGGCGCTGGAGCCCTGGCTGGATGAAAGCCTGAGTATTTACGCCGAGTTGCTCTATTACGAAGCAGTGCAGCCGAACCTGGTGGATTGGTGGTGGGAGTTCCGCATCGGCCGTTTCGCCCCCAGCGGCAACGTGGACAGCCGCATTTACGATCACGATGGCTTCTCGTCCTATGTCGGCGCAGTATACATGCGCGGGGCGCAGTTCCTGCATGCGCTGCGCGGGCAGGCAGGTGACGAGGTCTTCTTCGCCTTCTTGCGGGAGTATGCCGAGCAGGGTCGCGGGCGTCTCATGACCCAGCATGATTTTTTCGCCATCCTGGCCCAGCACAGCGACGCGGATATCCGCGATTTGCTGACAGAGTACTTCGAGAACTAGACGCGGTAGAGGCCGCGCTGCAAGATCAGCTCGTAGACTGCGCCAGGCAGGTAAAAGCGAAAATGGCCGCCTTCACGCACCCGGCGGCGGATCTGGCTGGAGGAGATCTCCAGCAGGGGCGCGTCCACCAATTCCAGCTTGGCGCTGATGCCGGGCAGGGCCGCCTCCAGGGCGGCCAGGTCCGGCTGGGCGCCAGGGCGCAGCATGACGCCCAGGGCGGCGCAGGCCGCCAGAAAATCGGCGGGGCGGTGCCAGCTGGGCAAATGCTCGAGGGAATCGCCGCCGATCAGGTAGACGAATTCGTGCTGGGGATATAGGCCGGCCAGTTGGGCCAGGGTATCTACGGTGTAGTGCGGGCCGGGGCGTTCGACCTCCACGGTGGAGAGCTCAAAGATGCTCTGGCCGCGAATGGCGGCATGCAGCAAGTCCAGCCGGTCTTGCAGCGCGCTGATCTGCTTATCCAGTTTGTGCGGCGGCTGGGGGGTGAGGACGAAGAGCACCTTCTCCAGGCCCAGCTGGGCCTGCGCCTCAGCGGCCAGGATCAGGTGCCCCAGATGCGGCGGGTCAAAAGTGCCGCCAAAGATCCCCAGGCGTGGGCTCAATCCTGCCACTCCAGCTCATACTCGCCAATGCGCACCATGTCGCCGTGCTGCACGCCGGCCTTGCGCAAGACCTCATCGGCGCCCAAGTGCTGCAGGATGCGCTGGAAGCGGCGCACGGACTGGTCGTGCTCCCAGTAGGTCATGGCGGCGGCCCGTTCCAGAGGCGCGTTGTGGAGGCGCCAGGCCTCATCTTCACGTTCCACGTGGAACTCATTGCGGTCCGTCTGCGGGCGATAGACCGGCAATTCAGGGGCCGGTTCAGGAGGCGGCAGCTCCGCCAGGGTGGCCGCGGCGGCGCCCAGCAGCTGGCGCACGCCCTGCCCGCTGGCGGCCGAAATGGCCAGCGCCCGGTGCCCCAGTTTTTTGAGCTGCTTCTCCAGGTCCGGCCAACGGGCCTGCACGTCGGGCAAATCCATTTTGTTGAGCGCCACGATCTGCGACTTTTCAGCCAGCTGGGGGTCGAAGAGGGCCAGCTCGCTGTTGATCTGGCCAAAGTCGGCCAGGGGGTCCTCCGCCAGGCCATCCAGCAGGTGCACCAGCACCCGCGTGCGCTGGATATGGCGCAGGAAGTCATGACCCAGGCCCTTGCCTTCGTGGGCGCCTTCGATCAGGCCGGGGATGTCGGCCAACACCAAGCTAGTGTCTTCGTCCAAGGCAGCGACACCCAGGTTGGGCTGCAGAGTGGTGAAGGGATAGTTGGCGATCTTGGGCTTGGCGCGGGTCAGTGAGGCCAGCAAGGTGGATTTGCCCGCATTGGGCACACCCACCAGGCCCACGTCAGCGATCAGGCTGAGCTCCAGGCGCAGGTTCAGCTCCGTGCCGGGGGCGCCTTTCTCGGCGATGCGCGGCGCCTGGTTGCGCGAGGTGGCGAAGTGCTGGTTGCCGCGGCCGCCGCGGCCGCCGGGCAGCACCACCATGCGCTGATCGCTGGCGGTCAGGTCGCCGATCAGCTCGCCGCTGGCCGCGTCCCACACGCGTGTGCCGGGCGGCACGCGCAGCTCCAAGTCCGGCGCGGCGCGGCCGCTGCGCCGGTTGGTGCCGCCAGCACTGCCGTCCTCGGCCACAAATTGCTTTTTGAAACGGAAAGTGTGCAGGGTGCGCAGCATCTCATCCACCACCAGCACGACTGCACCGCCGCGGCCGCCATCGCCCCCATCCGGCCCGCCGCGCGGGTTATGTGAGCTGCGATGAAAATGGACCATGCCATCGCCGCCTTTTCCTGAGCACACGGAAATTTCTACTTCGTCTAAAAACTGGGGTTCACTCATAAGACAGGGTGGATTATATCCAACAGGGGGATTGCACCCCATTTGTGAAGTCATTGTACTGATTTGCACAATAGAAAAAGCGGTGATAAAGTTATGTGGCTGTTGCCAGGAGGATCTTCGCCAGATGAGCAAACCGATTCCAGACATCGTTATTGGGCGCCTGCCGATTTACCTGCGCGCCCTGGTGCAAATGGCCCAGGAAGGCCGACAAGTGACCAGTTCGCAGGAATTGGGCGAACGCCTGGGCATTTCCGCCGCCCAGATCCGCAAGGATCTCTCGCAGTTTGGCGAATTTGGCAAGCAAGGCACGGGTTACCGCATCGAGTTCCTCTCCAAGCAGCTCGGAGAGATCCTCAAAGTGGACCGCGTGTGGGATGTGGCAATTGTGGGCGCCGGCGACATTGGCCGGGCGCTGGCGAGCTACAGCGGGTTCAGTGAGCGCGGCTTTCGTATTGCCATGATCTTTGACAGCAAGCCGGAACTGGTGGACAAAGAAGCCGCCGGAATTGTGATCAGGGACAGCCGCAAGTTGAAAGAGGATATCGCTGCGGCCGGCATTAAGATTGCCATGATCGCCGTGCCGGCCACACAGGCCCAGGAAGTGGTCAACCAGCTGGTCGAGGCCGGGGTGCGCGCCATTCTGAGCTACGCCCCGGTGCACCTGAGCGTGCCGGCCGGGGTACGCGTGCAGAACATCGACCCATCGATCCACCTGCAGCGCATGACATACTATCTGGATTAGCCAGTCAAAAACAAAAAGCGGCGCTTAGCGCCGCTTTTTTTGTACCAAGTGAAGTTTTTTCCTATAACCGGTTGATGCGCTGCAGCATCTGGGCCATGTCCACGGCGCGCAGGGCGCCGATGGCGGTGCAGTTGACCGGGTCGTCCACCAAGTAGGCCGGCACGCCCAGTTTCTGGGTCATCAGGCGGTCCATGCCGCGCAGCAGCGCACCGCCGCCGCAGATGGCCACGCCGCGGTCAATGATGTCCGAAGCCAGTTCGGGCGGGGTCTTCTCCAGCACCTGGCGCACCATTTCGAACATTTCGTCCAGCGTGGGCTGCACCGCTTCGACCACTTCCGAGGTGGTAATGGTCATGGGGCGCGGCAGGCCGGTGATCTGGTCCTGGCCCTGCAGTTCGATACTGTGCTCTTCATCCTGGGGGATGGCGGCGCCCACGCGCAGCTTGACCATTTCGGCGGTGCGCTGGCCGATGTGCAGGCCGTATTTGCGGCGCACATAGGCAGCGATGGCGTCGTCCAGGTCCAGGCCGCCCACGCGCAGCGTGTCGCCGGAAACCACGTCGTTCATGGCGATCACGGCCGCCTGGGTGCAGCCGCCGCCCATGCTGACCACCATGTTGCCGGTGGGCGTGCCTACGGGCAAGTCAATGCCCAGGGCAGCGGCCAAGGGCTGCGGCACCAGATGGGCGTCGCCCACCTGCAGGGCGGCTTCGTGCACGGCGCGGCGCTCTACGCTGGTGATGGCGTAGGGATGGGTGACCATGACGCGCGGCTTGAAGAAGCGCACCGAGCCGCCGATCTTGCGCACCAAATGGTCAATAAGCAGTTCAGTCAGTTCGTAATAGGCCACGACCCCTTTTTGCAGGGGACGAATGACCTCGATGGATTCTTCCAAGACGCGGCCGACCATGCCCAGGGCTTCGTCGCCCACGGCCACGATCTTTTGCTCATCCAGGTCAACCGCCACAATGGTGGGTTCTTGCAGCACGACTTCTCCGCCTTCCACAATGCGGATGAACATCGTGCCCAGGTCGATGCCAAGTTCACGCGACAGAATTGCCATAGTTAAAGCTTACCCAACGCGGCTCTTGCGAGGCGCGGTTGATCAGACGAATTAGACATAAGGGGCGTATTTTACTCGCCCGAAGGGGAAGTTGGGAACTGGCTACTGCGCCGGGTGGTGCGGCCGTACTTGCGGGCGACATCCAAACGCAGGGAGGAGCGGCGCAGGGCCGCCTCGGCAGCCAACAGAGCTTCGGCATCCTTACCGGGGCCTTCGGCCAGGCGCTGCTCGGCGCGGCGCCTGGCTTCTTCGGCGCGGGCAATGTCGATCTCGCCCACATCTTCGGCGGCGTCCGCCAGGATGGTGACGATGTCAGGCTGCACTTCCACCAGGCCGCCGGTGACGGTGAAGAGATGCTCCTCAGTGCCCTGGCGCACTTTGATCACGCCGAGACCCAGGGTGGAAAGCAGGGGAACGTGTCTGGGCAAAATGCCCATCTCGCCATCCGTGCCAGGAACGACAACAATATCGGCATCGCCCTGGAAAACGGCACGGTCTTGGGAAACAATTTCGCAACGGATGGTCATGGCAAGCTCACATTCGCTCGGCTGGGTGCGGGGTCAAACCCCACACCCAGCCAGGCGCAATCTTATTCAGACAGCTTCTTGGCCTTCTCGACCACTTCGTCGATGCCGCCGACCATCATGAAGGCCTGCTCGGGCAGATCGTCGTGCTTGCCGTCAAGGATCTCGCGGAAGCCGCGCACGGTGTCCTCCAGCGAGACATAGCGCCCGGGGATACCGGTGAACTGCTCGGCCACGTAGAAGGGTTGGGAGAAGAAGCGCTCCACCTTGCGGGCACGCGCCACGATCAGCTTGTCGTCTTCGCTGAGCTCGTCAATGCCCAGAATGGCGATGATGTCCTGCAGGTCTTTGTAGCGCTGCAGCACGCGCTGCACTTCGCGGGCGGTGCGGTAGTGCTCCTCGCCGACCACGTTCACGTCGAGAATGCGGGAGGTGGAAGCCAGCGGGTCTACCGCCGGGTAAATGCCTTTGTCGGCGATGGAACGTTCCAGAGCAATGGTGGCGTCCAGGTGGGTGAAGGTGGCCACCGGAGCGGGATCGGAGTAATCGTCCGCCGGTACATAGACCGCCTGCATGGAGGTGATGGAGCCGGAGCGGGTGGAGGTGATGCGCTCCTGCAGCTGGCCCATTTCGGTGGCCAGGGTGGGTTGGTAACCCACCGCAGAAGGCATACGGCCCAGCAGCGCCGACACTTCGGAACCGGACATGGAGAAGCGGAAGATGTTGTCCACGAACAGCAGCACATCGCGGCCCTGGTCACGGAAGTATTCCGCCATGGTCAGAGCGGTGAGGGCCACGCGCAGGCGGCTGCCAGCGGGCTCATTCATCTGGCCGTAGACCAGCACAGTATCCTTCAATACGCCGGACTCGATCATTTCACGGTAGAGCTGGGTGCCTTCGCGGGTGCGCTCACCCACGCCGGCAAACACGGAATTGCCCTGGTGTTCCTTGGCGATGGAGCGGATCAGTTCCATGATGATCACGGTCTTGCCCACGCCGGCGCCGCCGAAGATGCCGGTCTTACCGCCCTTGGTGAAGGGGGCGATCAGGTCGATGACCTTGACGCCGGTCTCGAAGACTTCCACGCTGGTGGATTGGTCTTCGAAGCCCGGGGCCGGGCGATGGATGGGGTAATAAGTGTCGCTGGTGACCGGGCCGAGACCGTCAATCGGTTGGCCGAGCACATCGAACATGCGGCCCAGGGTGGCCTCGCCCACCGGCACGGTGATCGCCGCGCCGGTAGATGCCACGTCCATGCCGCGGCGCAGACCTTCGGTGGCATCCATGGCCACACCGCGCACCTGGCCTTTGCCCAGATGGGTTTGTACTTCAACCACTACCGGGCGTTCTTCGCCGCGCTCGATCTCGACGGCATCATAGACGGAGGGCAGTTCGCCTTCAGGAAAAGCGATATCCACCACACCGCCCAAAATTTGCACCACTTTGCCTTTTGCTTCAGCCATTCGTCCTCCAATAATTCCTATTCTTACTTGCTGGCCTGCGCCAAAGCCTCGGCGCCGCCGGCGATGTCCAGCATTTCATTGGTGATGCTCTGCTGGCGGATCTTGTTGTATTCCAGGGTCAGGGCGTTGCCCAGTTCGTTGGCGTTGTCGGTGGCGTTCTTCATCGCCACCATGCGGGCGGCGTGCTCGCTGGCGTTGGATTCCAGCAGCGCCTGGTAAACCTGCAACGCGGTAAAGCGCGGCACGATCTGGTCGAGGATCTCTTCTTGTCCCGGTTCGTAAATGTACGAAGCCGCCGGGCCGCTGTGGGCGGCTGCGGGCGGCTCGCCGAATTCCGAGCGCACGAGGCCCTCAGTGGTGCCGAATTCCAGGGGCAGCAGTTTCTTCACGGTGGGCACCTGGCGCGCCATGTTGACGAAGTTGGTATAGATCAGGTAGACCTCGTCGGCGGCGCCGGAAAGGAACTCATCCACCACGATGCGGCCCACCGGCGAGGCATCGGCAAACTCGGGTTCAGGCGGCAGTTCAGTGAACTGCGCCATCACATTCAGGCCGCGGCGGTGCAGCAGCTCGGCGCCTTTACGGCCCACGGCGATATAGCGCACGGGCACGGCGTAATTCTGGAAGTGTCCCAGCGTATAACGCAGGATGTTGGTGTTATAGGGTCCCGCCAGGCCGCGCTCACCGCTGACCATCACCACGATGACGTTCTTGACCTCGGGGCGCTCGATGAGCAGCGGGTGCAGGGTGTTGCGCCCGGGCTGCCCGGCGATGTGGGTCAGTACCTGCCAGGCTTTGCTGGCGTAAGGGCGGGTGTGCTCCACCGCCTCCATCGCCTTGCGCACGCGGCTGGCGCTGACCGCCTGCAGGGCGCGCGTCACCTGGCGGATGTTCTTGACGCTGCGGATGCGTAGGCGAATTTCGCGGGTGTTAGCCATGAGTTCCTAGCGAATTACGACCAAGTGCTGTTGAAAGTCTCAATGGCGGTCTTCAACTGGGCTTTGAGCTCATCGCTCAGCGCTTTCTTCTCGCGAATTTCCTTGAGAAGGACGCTGTGAGAGGCGTCCATGAAGCGCAGCAGGGCCGCTTCCCAGTCGGTGACACGTTCGATGTCGATGTTGTCGGCCAGGCCGCTGGTGCCGGCATAAATGGCGACAATCTCATGCTCCAGGGCCACCGGCTTGTACTGCGGCTGCTTCAGGACCTCTTGCAGGCGTTGGCCGCGGTTGAGCTGCGACTGGGTGGCTTTATCCAAGCTGGAACCGAACTGCGCAAAGGCAGCCAGTTCACGGAAGGAGGCCATGTCCAAACGCAGACCACCGGCCACCTGGCGCATGGCCTTGGTTTGGGCGTCGCCGCCCACACGCGAGACGGACAAACCGGCGTTGATCGCCGGGCGGATGCCAGCATAGAACAAGTTGGCCTCCAGGTAGATCTGGCCGTCGGTGATCGAAATCACGTTGGTGGGCACGTAAGCAGACACGTCACCCAGCAAGGTTTCAATGATGGGCAGCGCCGTCAGGGAACCACCGGAACCCTGCAGCTTGACCACCTTGCTGTCTTTGACTTCTTTGGCAGCCTCTTCGGCATAGTGCTTGGCCAGCGGGCCGCCGTAGACCTTCTTGTCCAGCGCATCCTTTTCGGTGGCCAGCTCTTCTTTGAAGTCCTTGGGGGTCAGCACGTAGCTGTTGGCCAAGCGGGCGGCGCGTTCCAGCAAGCGGGAGTGCAGGTAGAACACATCGCCGGGATAGGCTTCACGGCCGGGCGGGCGGCGCAGCAGCAGCGATACCTGGCGGTAGGCCCAGGCATGCTTGGACAGGTCGTCGTAGATGATCAGCGCGTCGCGGCCGGTTTCCATGAACTCTTCACCGATGGCGCAACCCGCATAGGGGGCAATGTATTGCAGCGCGGCGGGTTCCTCAGCCGAGGCGACCACGACCACGGTGTGGTCCATGGCGCCGTGCTCTTCGAGGATGGCCACGGTGCGGGCGATACCGGCCTTCTTCTGGCCGATGGCGACATAGATACACAGAAGGTCTTGGCCCTTCTGGTTGATGATAGCGTCGATCGCCAGGGCGGTCTTGCCGGTCTGGCGGTCGCCGATGATCAGCTGGCGCTGGCCACGGCCCACCGGAGTCAGGGCGTCGATGCCCTTGATGCCGGTCTGCACCGGGGTGTCCACGTCTTTACGCTGGATCACACCAGGGGCAATACGCTCGATCGGGCGGTAGCTGCTGAAGGCGATGGGGCCTTTGCCGTCCACCGGCTCACCCAGGGCGTTGACCACGCGGCCGATCATGCCGTCGCCGACCGGAACGGAGGCGATGCGGCCGGTGGAGCGCACACTCATGCCCTCTTCAATACCGGAGAACTCACCCATGATGATGATACCGACGTTGTCCTCTTCGAGGTTGAAGGCGATGCCCATCACACCGTTTTCGAATTGAACCAACTCCTGAGCCTGCACCTGAGCCAGGCCCGAGGCGCGGGCAATACCGTCACCTGCTTCGGTCACGGTGCCTATATCACGCAGTTCAAATTCGGGTTTAAAGCCTTCGATCTGTTTCTGAAGGCTAGAAGAAATGTCTTTGATCAAATCTGACATGAAATCCACTCCATCGCGGCGGGCGAATTGATTTTCAGATGATAACTGAAAGCCCTTTGCTTGTCCAGTAATTCACAAACGCAACAAAAGAGACTTTGGGCCAAGGCGCTCGCCCAAAGCCTTTTGTTTGGTTCAAAAGACTCGTGTGGGTATAATTCTACCTTTGTAATGAAGAAATCCTCCCCAAAAACCAGCCTTTCCACCAGTGTGCGTCCCGATCTGGACGGCGTGCGCGCCAAAGTCCAGCGCCGGCGCGAATATTTGGACCTGCTGGAGACCGAACTGGGCAACACCCGCCGGGCTCTGCAGGAGTTCACCGACGTGTACAACCGGCGCGTGGCCCCGCTGGAGAAGCAGCGGGCGCGCCTGCGCCAGATGCTGGACGAGATCCTGGCTGACCAGGGGCCGCCCGCCAGCGGCTGGCTGGCCGGCCGCCGCGGCAAACCGTATGCGGCGCACAACCAGCCGCCCGAAGAGCCGGCCAGCGAGCAGGAACGCCTGCCCGCCAAGAAGCCCCTGGCGGCCAAGGACCCGGACTACGAGCGCAAACTGCGCGAGCTGTTCCGCCAGCTGGCCAAGCGTTATCACCCTGATGTGACCCATAACGCGGCCGAGAAGAAGCAACAGGAAGAGATCATGGCGCTGATCAACCAGGCCTATATGAACAAAGACCTGGAGACCTTGGAAACCGTGGCCAAGAGCCACCCGGCCAAAGCCGGCGGCAGCCTGGGGCCGGAAGCTGAATTCGCCCGGCTGACGCTGGAACTGCGCCAGCTGGACACGATGATCTTCGAAGTGGAGAACACGATCCGCGAGCTGGATCTTTCGCCCGCCATGCAAATGCACACCGAGAGCAAAACCGAGCGCAACCGGCGAGACATCTTTGCCGACATGGAAAGCGAGTACCGCGCCCGCATCAGCGAGCTGGAGGAGCAGTTGTTGGGCCTGGGGGTCGAACCGAAAGACGTCAGCCGCAACTAGCGACCGAAGTACTGCAAGGCCAGTTTTAGTTTTTCTTCCAGATCATCCGGGGCATCCTCTGGCAGGGACTGCAGGGCGGTTTGCGCTTCAACCACGCTGTAGCCCAGGCCGGTGAGCGCGGCCAGCAAGTCGCTGTCGCTGGTCTGGCGTTCCCAGGCGATCGCGTCGCCCTCGCCGGGCTGCACCTTATCGGCCAACTGCAGCAAGATCTTCTGGGCGGTCTTGGCGCCCACGCCCGGAACCTTGGCAATCAGCGAGCTGTCGCCGGCCAGCACGG
Organism: Anaerolineales bacterium; assembly: GCA_019637805.1. Lineage (NCBI taxonomy): Bacteria > Bacillati > Chloroflexota > Anaerolineae > Anaerolineales > Anaerolineales bacterium. The sequence goes on from JAHBVB010000001.1 coordinate 556,825, forward strand.
CGCTGCGCAGCGCGCCGGGGGAGAGCTTGGAGAGGATCGCCAGCGCCAAACGCGGGCCCACCCGATCGACACTCAACAGCAGTGTGAACAGCTGGCGCGCCTCCAGGCTGGGGAAGCCGTACAAGCTCAGCTCATTTTCACGCACCACCAGATAGGTATGCACGAAGAGACTCTGCCCCACCTGGGTCTCTTGCAGCAGCGGCAGGGGCACACTGACGCGCAGGCCGACCCCGGAGATCTCCAGGGTCAGGCCGCTCTCGTCGATGTGGGCCACCCGCCCGCTCAACGAAGCGATCATAGCAGGTAGGCTGCTCCCAAGCCCACAGTGAGGATCAATATCAGCCCCGGCAATACCGTCCGGCGCAAACTGGGCGAGCCGACCAAGAGCACCATGCCGCCCTTGACCAGAGTGTTGGCCATAATGGCGTTCACCAGCGCCTTTGCGGCCAGGTCCAGGCTGAGGCCGCCGCTGCGCGCCAACTCCGCCAGCGAGAGTGTGATCGCGTCCACGTCGGCCAGGCCTGAGATGAAGCCAGCCAGCAGCACACCTGTATCGCCCAAGTATATTTGCGCACTGCGCGCCGCCAGCAGCACCAGGGCGTAGAGCAGGCCAAAGCGCAGCGCGGAAAGCAGATCGAAGGGGTTGGAGAAATGCACGGTGTCCTCGTCAGCGCGTCGTTTTGCCAGGGTGAGGAATACCGCGTAGCCCAGCCCAGCCAGGCCGGAGGCAAGCACAGGCGGCCATACCGCGCGCAGCAGGTCACCGTTCACCACCGCCACTTCAACCATCACTCGCGCGAACATCATTGTCCAGGCAACCAAAATGGCCAGGGCGAAGGGCTTGGCCATTTTGGGGAATTTGACGCTGCGTTGGGCAAAAGACAGGGTCACCGCGGTGCTGGAGACCAGGCCTCCCAGGAAGCCGGTGATGCGTATGCCATGGTCGGCCCCCAGCAGCTTGATCAGCACATAGCCTAAAAAGCTGATGCCGGAGATGAAGACCACCATCAGCCAGACTTGGAAGGGGTTGAGTACGTCAAACGGGGGCGGCCCCAAGGGCGCATTGGGCAGGATTGGCAGCACGATGGCCGTCACCGCGGCGAATTGCAGTGCCGCCAGAATGTCCTCGCGCGTGAGGGCTGCCACCAGCCTATCCGTCTCTATCTTCAAAGAGAGCAGCAAGGTCGCCCCGATGGCCACCGCCACGGCCAGCGCCAGGTAATTCCAGTAGCACAGCCCGCCCAGCAGCATGGCCAGCAGCACGGAAACTTCCGTGGTGATGCCGACACGGCCCTTTTGCGTAGCTTCGCTGAAATAACCGATTGCGGTCAGCACCCCCACGAAGGCGATGGCCGCGAAGTAAATCAGCGGCTGCTGGAACTGCTCAGACATGAAGGCAGCCAGGAAGCCGCTGGCCCCAATCAGCGCAAAAGTACGCTCACCAGCCAGGATCTCTCGGCCCTGTCCGCCGTGAGAGTGCTCGCGCTGGAGACCGATAAGAAACCCCATGGCCATTGCCGCAAACAAATGAAAAAAGAGTTGGGGTTCCTCCATCAGCGTGACCTGGGGCAATGGGGCTGGCTTTGCAGAAGCAAACGAGTTCCCGCGCTCATACTAGAAGAGCCACACGGCAAGAATCGCCACGGCCAGCACGGCGATCAAGCCGGGCAGCAGCGTGCGGCGCAGGCCGGGTGAACCGAGCTGGAGCATGAGGAAGCCTTTAAAGGCCGTGTTGGTCACCGCTGCCAGCACCAGGCCCTGGGTGGCCACGCGCACATCCAGGCCGCCGGCATTGGCCAGTTCCACCAGCGTCAGGGTGATGGCGTTGACATCAGCAAAGCCGGCGATGAAGCTGGAGAGCAAGATACCCTGGTCGCCCAAATAGAGCTGGGCGGCCCGTGAGACCAGCAGCACGAGCGCGTAGATCAGCCCGAAGCTGAGCGCTGTGCCCAGGCTGAACGGGTTGCTGAACTGCACCAGGCCGTTGGCCGGGCTGCGCGGGCGGGAGAACCACAAATAGGCCGCAATGCCGAAGCCGGTCAGACCGCTGGCCAGCAGCGGCAGCCAGGAGGCGCGCAGCAGATCCAAGTTGAGCACGGCCACCTGGAACAGGATGCGGGCGAACATGATCGCCCAGGCGACCATGATGGCCACGGCCAGGGCGCGCACGATGCCCTTCTCTTTGCTGCGCCGGGAGAGCGCCAGGGTGACCGCCGTGCTGGAGACCAGGCCGCCGAGCACGCCGGTGATGCCGATGCCGGTGTCATTGTCGAGCAGCTTGATCAGCACATAGCCCAAAAAGCTGATGCCGGAGATGAAAACCACCATCAGCCATATCTTGAAAGGATCGAGTACATCGAAGGGCGGCGGGAACAGGACCCCGCTGGGCAGCAGGGGCAGCACAATGGCGCTGATCACGGCGAACTGCAGGGCTGCGAAAATGTCCTCGCGGGTCAGGGCGGTGACCAGGCGGTCAGTTTCCAGCTTGATGGAGAGGATCAGGGCAGTGATCACGCCGAGTGAAACCGCCAAACCCACATAGTTCCAATAACACAACCCGCCCAGCAGCACCGTCACCAGGATGGCCGCTTCAGTGGTCATGCCGAAGTGTTCGTTGCGGGCCTTGAAGACATAGCCGATGACCAGCAGCAGGCCGACCGCCATGAGGAGGCCGAAGAAGATCAGCGGCTGGCGAAACTGGTCTGAGGCCATGGCGGCCAGGGCGCCGCTTAGACCGATCAGGGCGAAAGTGCGCTCGCCGGCCGGCAGGGTTTGCACCCCGTTGGCTTTGCCGCCCTCGCGGTGCGAAAACTCACGCTGCAAACCGATGGAAAAACCAATCGCCATTGCGGCGCCGAATCGAATAAATAGTTCAATATCGCTCATAAGACCCTATCCATTCTGGGCAATCAACTGCTGGGTGCGCTGCGTATTCAGATGGCAGATGGCCACCGCCAGGGCATCGGCGGCATCATCCGGCTTAGGCAGCTCCGGCAGGTCCAGCAGGGCACGCACCATGCTTTGAATCTGGCCTTTGTCTGCCCCGCCGTAGCCGCTGACAGCCTGCTTGACCTGGTTGGGGTTGTAGTCGCTGGTGGGCACGCCCGCCAGCTGCAGGGCCAGCAGCACCACACCGCGCGCCTGGCCTACGCTCATGGCGGTGCGCACATTGCGCTGAAAGAACAAGGATTCGACGGCCGCAGTGTGCGGCTGGTGGCGGGTGAGCAGGTCGTTGAGCGAGTGGAAGATGACCTGCAGGCGCTCGGCCCCGGGCATTTCCGCCGGGGTCAGGATCACGCCCCAGTCCAGGGCGCGCAGGTCGCCGTTGGCGGCGCGCTGCACCACACCGTAGCCGGTGATGGCGGTGCCAGGGTCGATCCCGATCGCCAGCATAAGGCCCTTAGGCGGAGGCGAGTTGCTCCAGGGCAGCGTCGCTGATGTTGAGGTTGGAGGCGACGCTTTGCACGTCGTCCAGGTCTTCCAGCGCTTCGATGGTGCGCATGACCTGGATGGTCTCGGACGGGCCCAGATCCATCTCCTGGTTGGGCTGCATGCGCAGGCCGGCGTCGCTGATGGCAATGCCGGCGTTGCGCAAGGCGTCGCCGATCTGCTTGAAGGCTGCCACCGGGCCGGTGATCTCGGCCTGGCCGTCTTCGACCCATACATCGTCGGCGCCGGCTTCGGCGGCCAGTTCAAAGAGCTGCTCTTCCGTATGCTCGCCGGCGGGGAAAGCGAAGAAGGCGATCTGGGTGAACTGCCAGGCCACCGAGCCGCCCTCGCCCAAGCTACCGCCGCTGCGCGAGAGCACATGGCGCAGTTCGGAGACAGTGCGGTTGCGGTTGTCGGAGACGCAGTCGATGATCAGCGCCACGCCGTGCGGGGCATAGCCTTCGTAGGTGATCTGCTCAAGAGCGGCGGCGTCTTTGCCCTCGCCGGTGCCGCGCTGGATGGCGCGCTCGATGTTGGCGACGGGCATGCTTTCAGCGCGGGCCTTTTCAACGGCGACGCGCAGGGTGAAGTTGGTGTCGGGGTTGCCGCCGCCTTCACGGGCGGCGATGGCGATCTCCCGCGCCAGACGGGTGAAGACCTGGCCGCGCTTGGCGTCGGTGACCGCTTTTTTGCGTTTGATAGTGGACCATTTACTGTGACCGGACATATATTGGAACCTTTGTTTGGGTTAAGAGAAAAAATTATACCATCGCGCCCTTTGGCGTCATTTTAGAGCCAGGCGGGCTTTGAAAGCCACAAAATACGCGATACAATCTGCGCTCACCGTTTGGCTGCCGCCAGAAAGGCAACCTTACATATTCGGGGCGTGGCGCAGCCCGGCTAGCGCGCACCGTTCGGGACGGTGAGGTCGGAGGTTCAAATCCTCTCGCCCCGACTGAAAAGCCGGCAAAGTTCATAAAAATGAACTTTGCCGGCTTTTCGTTTTCCAGAAACAAACTTACCAAAACCTACAAGCTACTTCTCATCCTGATTGAACAAAGGTTTCAAGCTTCAGGCTTGTTCGCGCCTGACGGGCGCACTATAACCACGCCTGTCAGCAAAGGCTGACAAATTCTCAGACCCTTTAGGAGTTTGTTGCACATGCGCAAAACCCAATTCGCCTGGTTGGCTGTGGTGCTGCTGGTGACCGCCGCTTGCGGCGCGCCCAGCCCAGCCAACCAGGAAGTTGCAGCCCCAGAGGCTGCTGTAGAAGCCCCGGCCGAAGACGTTGTGGCCGAGGAGACTGGCCCCGCAGCCCTTGTGGAAGACGGCGCCTACCCGGTGACCATCGCCCACAAGTATGGCGAGACCACCATCACAGAGCTCCCCGACCGCATCGTGCTGGTGGGCCTGACCGAGCAGGATGCCCTGCTGGCCCTGGGCGTGGTGCCCGTGGCCACCCGCGAGTGGTACGGCGAGAAGCCGGGGGCCATCTTCCCCTGGGCCGAAAGTTACCTGGGCGACGCCCAAACCCCGCTGGTGCTCTCCAGCGCCGAGCTCAACTTCGAGCAGATCGCCGGCTTGAACCCCGACCTGATCGTGGGCTTGTATTCGGGCATCACGCAGGACGAATACGACACCCTCAGCCAGATCGCTCCGGTGGTGGCCCAACCCGCCGCATACGCCGATTGGGGCATCCCCTGGCAGGAGATCACTCTGGTGATCGGCCAGATCGTCGGCCAGCCGCAGCGGGCTGCCAACCTGGTGGCTGAGGTGGAAGGCAAGTTCGCTGCCGCCCAGCAGCAGTATCCGCAGTTCGTGGGCGCCAGCGGTGTTGTCAATTCGCCCTGGGGTTACCCGGACAATTACTACATCTACGGCCCGCAGGATGTGCGCGGCCGCATCATGACCAACCTGGGCTTCGTCATTCCAGCGGAGATCGGTGAGCTGGTGGGGGATGCCTTTGGCGCCAGCGTCAGTCGCGAGCGCCTGGACCTGGTGGACCTGGATGTGATCATCTGGCTATTCAATACTGCCGAAGAAGGGGCTGCCTACCGCGCAGAGCCTGTGTATCAGCAGTTGAACGTCTACGCCGAAGGACGCGACATCCTGCTGACTGCAGACCAGCCGCTGTACGACGCCATGAACTTCGGCACCGTGCTGAGCCTGGACTATGTGGTCAGCGAGCTGCCGCCATTATTGGTGGCCGCTCTGGACGGCAACCCAGCCACCCAGTAATCCCGCTGCCCTTTTGGCGCAGTCGGCGTGGCCGGTCGTTCATTCTGATGGAATGAACGACCGGCCCGTGCCGTATAGAAGAAAGGCTGTAGAGGATGCACCCCATTGAAGAATCGCTGGCCAGGCTGGGCCAGCTGTATCAGGAGGGCCGCGACCGCTTGCTGGCGCAGCCCGATGACCAGCCGGGTTGGATGAGCGTGCGGCAACTGGCCGACGCCCAAGGCCCGGCGCTGGCCGAGGTGATCGAACGCACGCGCAAAAATTGTCCCGCTGACCAGCTGCGCCCACCGGCGATGCTGTGGTTCGGGCACTACATCTATCCCATCCAGCTGGTGGCCATGGCCATGTTCCTGGTGGAACAGCGTGTTCCCGACCTGAGGGCCGACAGCCTGCAAGTGCGCTTTGATGAGCAGGCCGGCATCGCCGGGCTGGCCTGGATTGGGCGCGGCTTTATGGCCCTGCCCGGCGACCCGGCCGCAGACCACCCGGACTGCGAAGTCGTCGCCGACCGGGACGCGCTGCGCGAGGTGCTGCGCGCCAGACTGATCGAGAGCTTCACACCCGTGGTGGATGCGACCTTCGCATACAGCCGCTTGGGAAGATCCGCCATGTGGTCCACCGCGGCAGACTATTGCGCCTACGCTTTGATGTGGCTGGGCGAGCTGATGGGCAATGAGCTGATCGGGGCGCAGGAAAGCCGGGCTTTTGCGGCGGTGCCTTCTTTGCTCAGCCTGCGCAACGATTTGATCGCCGTGGAACACCTTGGCGAGACGCACTACATGGTCAATCGCAATTCCTGCTGCCTGTACTATCGCACCGACAATGGCGGCATGTGTTCCTCCTGCCCGCACCGCCCGCTGGAAGAACGCGTAGAGATGGTCCGCAAGCATATTGAGGAAGAGCACGCCCACGCGTAGCAGCATGTCTGGCCAACCCGCTTCTCAAACCCGCCCTTGGCTGCTCTTCAGCCTGCTGCCCGTGGCCGGCGCCATTTTGGTCTTGGCGGCGCTGGGCAGCATTGCCTTTGGCGCAGCAGACATCAATCTTCAGGATGTGCTGGCTTCCTTCTCGCAATTCGACGCAAAGGACACTGGGCACCTGATCATTCAGACTTTGCGGCTGCCGCGCGCCCTGACGGCAATCCTAGTCGGCGCGGCGCTGGGCGTAGCCGGCGCCATCATGCAGGGGCTGACGCGCAACCCGCTGGCTGACCCGGGCCTGTTGGGGATCGAAGCCGGCGCCACTTTGGCTGTGGTCAGCGGCATCTTCCTGTTCAAGATCAGCGCCCTGCCGGTGTATGCCCTGTTCGCCTTTGTGGGCGGCACGCTGACCGTGCTGGCTGTGTATGCGCTGAGCGCCATGGGCCGGGGCGGCGTCACGCCATACAAACTGACCATCGTCGGCGCGGCGCTGACCGCCCTGCTGGCCTCGCTGACCACCACTATATTGCTTTTTGATCAGCGCTCACTGGAAGAAGTGCGTTTTTGGCTGGCGGGCAGTGTAGCCGGACGCAGCATGGAGCTGGTCACGCAGAGCCTGCCCTTTATTTTGGGCGGCCTGATCCTGGCGCTGATCTTTGGCCGGCAGATCACCACACTCTCGCTGGGCGAAGACGTGGCGCGCGGCCTGGGGCAAAACGTGGCCTGGATCAAAGCGATCAGCGCCGTGATCGTGGTGGTGCTGGCCGGCGGCGCAGTGGCGCTGGCCGGGCCGATAGGCTTTATTGGCCTGGTAGTGCCGCACATGGTGCGCATGTTCACCGGAGTGGACTACCGCTGGATCCTGCCGTACGCGGCGCTGGTAGGCGCCAGCCTGCTGGTGCTCTCTGACTTGGTGGGGCGCGTGCTGGTGCGCCCGCTGGAGATGCCCGTGGGCATCATGACCGCCGCCATTGGCGGGCCGGTCTTCATCTACTTGGTTCGCTCCAAGATCAAACGATGAGTGCCCAGTCCTCTTCCTGGAAGGTCTACCGGCTGCCTGGCGGGGTCTCGCTGCGCTTCGACCAGCGGGTCCCTTGGGTGATCGGCGCCCTGCTGCTGGCCACCCTGGCCGTGCTGGCTATCTGCGTCTCGGTCGGAGAGTATCCGATTCCCCTGGCAGACGTGGTTGGCACGCTTTTGGGCCGCGCCGAGGGTGCCCGCTATGAATTCGTCATCCTGCAATTACGCCTGCCGCGCGCGGTGTTGGCCTGGTTGGTGGGCGCGGCTCTGGCCACCTCAGGCGGCATCATCCAGGGCCTCACCCGCAACCCGCTGGCCTCGCCAGACCTGACCGGTGTGACCGCCGGGGCCAGCGCCGCAGCCGTCACGCTGATCATTCTGTTGCCCTTCGTTTCCAGCAGCGTACTGCCGCTGGCCGCCTTTGGCGGCGGCTTGCTGGTCGCTGCGCTCTTGTATCTGCTGGCCTGGCGCAACACGGGCGATGCCGGCGGCGATTCGCCCATTCGCCTGATCTTGATCGGCATTGGCCTCTCCGCCGTAATGGGCGCCTACACATCCTACGCGCTGACCTTTGGCGACCTGTGGCATGTGCAAAAGGCGATGATGTGGCTGGCTGGCAGCGTGTACGCAGCCAGCTGGACAGATGTGAGCGTGGTTCTGCCCTGGATCGTGGTGTGCCTGCCGCTGGCCGCTTTTTCGGCAAGAGATTTGAACGCGCTGAACCTGGGCCAGGAAGTGGCCCAGGGACTGGGGTTGCCTCTCTCGCTCAAACGCGGCTTTTTGCTGCTGCTGGCGGTGGCCCTGGCGGCCATCACCGTGACCGTGGCAGGCATCATCGGCTTTGTCGGGCTAATCGCCCCGCACGTCGCCCGCCGCATGGTCGGCCCTTTATATGAAGGCGTCATTCCCACCTCGGCCCTGTCGGGGGGTTTTCTGGTGCTGCTGGCAGACCTGATGGGCCGCAGTCTATTCTCGCCCATCGAGATCCCGGCCGGCATCATCATCGCCCTGGTGGGCGTGCCGTTCTTTTTGTACCTGTTGTGGAAGAGAGAGAAGATTTAGCTATGAGCCTGCTGCAAACTCAAGACCTGTCCCTGGGCTACGGCCCGCTGGCGATCATCGAGGCGCTCAACCTGGCGGCGCCCTCCGAGCAGATCACGGCGCTGATCGGCCCCAACGGCTGCGGCAAAAGCACCGTGCTGCGCGGTATGGCGCGTTTGCTGCGGCCGCGCCACGGCAGCGTGCTGCTGGACGGCCGCGCTATCCACAGCCTGCCCACCAAGCAGATGGCCCGCGAACTGGGCATCTTGCCGCAAGCACCCACCGCCCCCGAAGGGATCAGCGTGCGTGAGCTGGTGGCCCAGGGCCGCTACCCACACCAGGACTGGTTCCAGCAATGGAGCCAGGCAGATGAGCAAGCCCTGCAAAACGCCCTGGACCTGACCCACCTGCAGCCCCTGGCCGAGCGCGCCGTGGACACGCTCTCCGGCGGGCAGCGCCAACGCGCCTGGATCGCCATGGCGCTGGCCCAGGAGACCAACATCCTGCTGCTGGACGAACCAACCACCTATCTGGACCTGGCGCACCAGCTGGATATCCTCAATCTACTGGCCGACCTCAACCAGCAGGGCAAGACCATCATCATGGTATTGCACGACTTGAACCTGGCGGCAGCCTACGCCGACCGCCTGGTGGCGCTGCGTGAGGGCCAGATCTTCGCCCAGGGCAGCCCGGCGGAAGTGCTGACCGAAGAGACCGTGGAGCAGGTCTTCGGGATCAAAAGCCGCATTGTGCCCCACCCGGTCACCGGTTTGCCGCTGTGCCTGCCGCTCAGCCAGCGCGTCGCCGCCTAAACTGAAATTTCCACAAACGAGAGGGAGTTGCAAATGAGCCGCGGCCACCTACGCCGAGGTGGCCGCACTGGCTGATTGCCCCGCGGATTAATACAAAATAAACGTAGGGTAACGGCAGCTGGCGCGCTTCGTTGCCCTCTACATGAGCGCCAAAACCAACTTCCCCTTGTTTTTGCTAGCCGGGCTGCTGTTGGCAGCCTGCTCCGCCGCGCCTGCTGCAGAGACGCCCGCGCTGACCGAAGACCCCGCAGCCACTGCCGTGCAAATCCCCGCAACCGAGATCAGCCTGGAGCTCCCCACCGAAGCAGCGGCTGAAACCCAACCGGCCAACAGCGCCTACCCCTGGCCGCAGGGCAGCAGCGCCTGTGTGCTGCAAGCTGAGCAGATCGGCGAGGTGTATGCCCGCCCCAGCCGGGATGCGCAGGTCTTCGGCGAGCTGAGCCCCGGGTTTAGCTCGCCCGTGGTGGCGCGCACGGAAAGCGGCTGGGTAGGCTTTGACCCGGGGATCGCTCAGGCAGCCAATGTCGGCGTTTTTAGGATGCGCTGGGCGCACTTCGACGACGTGACCTTGAGCGGCGACTGCCTATCCGTAACCCAGCTGAACTGGATCCCGCGACCACAGCAATGCTATGTGATGCCGATGGAGACCGTGACGCTGCACACCAACCCCGGCACAAACGCCTCGGTGCGCGGCACGCTGGAGATGGGCCAGTTTGCCGGGGTGCTGGGCCTGACCAGCACCGGCTGGGCCCAACTGGACCTGAACGACGGCAACACCCCGCTGACCGGTATCGCATGGATGGAACAGAGCGCCCTGAACATGAATGGAACTACCTGTGACGAACTGCCCTCCGTACGGCCCTAGGCAACCAACCACAAAAAAAAGAGCGGCTTTCGCCGCTCTTTTTTTGTCGCGCTAGTCCAGCGTGAAGCGCTGGATGATATCTTCGTATTGGGCTAGGCGCTCCGGCGAGGGATCCTTGCCGCCGAAGGTCAGGAAAACTTTGAAGGCCGCGCTGCCGCGCGGGTCAAAGAACTGAAAGCTGAGGGCCTCTTTGCCGTCTGTGTGGCTGGGCTTGCGCACCGCGTACACGCTGGCCAGGCCGGCAATACGAATATGCATGTCCAGCGAGGGTGTCTGTACATTGAAAAAACCATGTGCCGTGCTGAATTTGCCAAACTCGCCCACACACTCCAGTGTGGAGGCGGCGTTGGAAACGATGACGTGCACTTCGCCCAGAGCCTCAAAAGAGCGAATGATCTCTTCCCAACGCTCGAAGTCCAGCTCGCGCGCCAGGTCCAGCGGCATGGCTTCCACCACTTCACGTTCAGGTACGCCAAGCTGCATGGCCAAAAGCAGCACCATCTGCTTGCGGTCCTGGTCGTAGGCCTCACGAATGGCGCTGCGGCGTTCTTCTGCAGACAAACCGGTTAGCACCGGGAGTGTTCGTTCCATCACCATAGAATCACCTCAATGGAAGTATTCTATGGGAAATATGTAACTTTACACAAGTTTAGTAGTTGAACGTAGTTTTCAACCTATTAGAGGATTTTCAGCAGGCTCAGATCCCCCAGCAAGCCAAAATATTGCAGGACCAGCACCAGCAGGATCGAGGCGGCCAATGAGCCAATGATAAAGAGCCAGTCCGTCGGCAGAAAGCGCATGCGTCGAAAATACGTGCGCTCCGCCAGGGCGCCAAAGGCGCGCCCGTCCATGGTCAGGGCCGTGCGCTCCGCTTGGCGAATGGCGCCGGTCAACAGCGGCACGGCGTAGCGGCGCAAGCGTTCGTAGGCGCCGCGCCAGCCGGCCGCGGCGTGCACGCCGCGCACACGGTGGGCGGCACTGATCACGGAAACCTCGCTTTGCAGCAACGGGATGAAGCCAAAGGCGGCCAGCACGCTGTACCCGACCCGGTAAGGCAAACGCCACTGCTGCACCAGGGCGCGTATAAAGTCTGCCGAGTCGGTCGTCAGCGAAAAGGGCAAAGACAGAGTGAGCAGGGCCAAAATGCGCAGGGCAGTGGAGATGGCGTAGCTAATGCCGCCTTGATACACCCGCAACGGCCCCCATTGCCACAGCAGCGGGGTGTGATCCACCAGGCTTTGGCGCACAGCCAGCGGGTACATCAGCAAAAACAGCACCGCGATCAAGGCCAGTGGGGCCAGAATTTTGGCCAGGCGCACGAAGGAGATTTTGCCCAATATCAGCAAGACAAACACGGTCAGCACGATGAAGACCAGCGGCGTCCACGGATCACTGGTGAAGAGCATAAAAGTGAACAACGCCATATTCACCAAGAACTTGCTGAGCGGGTTGAGCTTGTGCAGGAATGATTCGCCCTGCAGGTAGACCATGCGCATGGCTAAACCCTGACCATCTGCGTGAGGGTCTGGTAGTCCTGCAAGGTGGACCAGCCTTGCATATGGGGATACTGGGTGGCCATCAGCGCCGCTAGGCGCGCCAGTGGCGGCAAATTGAGGTGCGCCCGGGCCAGCAGGTCTTCCTGGGCAAACAGCGCAGCAGGCTGCCCAAAGAATTCCAGCCGGCCCTCCAAAATTACGGCAACCTTGTCCGCGGCTTCCGCCACCAGGCGCATGTCGTGCGTGATCATAATGATGGTCTTGCCCTGAGCGTTCAGGGCGCGCAGCAAGGCCATCAGGGCCGCGGCGTTGCGCTCGTCCTGCCCGAAGGTGGGCTCATCCAGGATCAGCGTTTGCTGGCCCACAGCCAGCATGGCGGCCACGCTCAGCCGGCGTTTTTCGCCGTGACTGAGCGTGAAGGGGTTGGCGCGCGCATAGCGCGCCAGGCCAAAGGTATCCAGCAGTTGGCGGCTCTGTTCGGCAACCAGCGTCTCATCCAGCCCGGCGACGCGCAGGCCGTAGGCCACTTCGTCTTCCACGCGCTCGGTGACGAATTGGTGCTCCGGGTTTTGAAAAACATAGGCAACCTGCTCAGCCAGGCGGCGGGCATCCAGAGCATGAATGTCCCGCCCATTGAGGAAGACCTTGCCCACCGGCGGGTCCAGCAGGCCGATCAGGTGGCGGGCCAAGGTGCTTTTGCCCGCCCCGTTAGGGCCGACGATGGCCAGAAAGTCGCCCTGGCTGATCTCCATCGAAACATTGTGCAGGGCGGGAATATCGCCGTAGTGAAAAGACAGGTCGCGAATGGAATAGACGCTGCTGCGCGGGCTGGCGCCAGCGGGCGGTGCAGATGACGCGGACAGGGCCGGGTGGGCAGCCAGCAGCGGAGCCAGCACTTTGACCGCTTCGCCGATCGTGACCGGGAAGGACGGCAGCACATGGCCGGCCAGGCGCAGCTCATGAGCCAGCATGCACACCTGCGGCGTCCAGACGCCCATCTCTTGCAGCTCTGCAGCGTAGCGGTCGAAAATTTCGCGCGGCGCGCCGTCGGCAAAGATCTGGCCCTCGGAGTCCAGCACCAGCACCCGGTCCACCAGGTGCATCAGCTCGTCCAGCTTGTGCTCGATCAGGATCAAGGTGTGCTGGCCGCGCGCCTTGAGCTGGGCCAGGAGAGCGAAGACCTGCTGCGTGCCCACCGAGTCCAAGTTGGCGGTGGGTTCGTCGAAGACCAGCACTTCCGGCTGCATGGCCAGCAGCGCCGCCAGGGCGATGCGCTGCTTCTCGCCGCCGGACAGGGCGTAGACCGGCCGGTGGCGAGTGTGCAGCATGCCCACCTGGCTCAGGGCAGTTTCCAGACGCGCCTCCATTTGGGCCGGGTCCAGGCACAGGTTTTCCAGCCCGAAGACGATCTCGTCCTCAACGGTCAGGGTGGCGAATTGCGCATCCGGATCTTGAAAGAGGATGCCAACCCGTTGGGCCAGCTGGGCCACGGAGGTTTGCTGCGTGTCGGCGCCGGCCACATGCACCTGCCCGGCCAACACCTCGCCGATGGAGTGTGGGATCAGCCCATTGAAGGTCAGGGCCAGGCTGCTCTTCCCGGAGCCGGAGGCTCCCAGGATCAGCAGGGTTTGGCCCTGGGGTACCTGCAGAGACAGGTCGCGCAAAATCGGTCGTTTGCGCCCTGTGTATTTGATTGTCAGGGCCGAAACATCAATCATTCCAGCCCGCTAACCAGGAAAGAAGTATTTGAAATCCTGGTAAAGGAAAACCACCAAAATTGAGATCATGATCACGCTCAGCGCCAGATAGCGCCAGCGCCACGACGTGTTCCATAAATTGAAGATGTTGTAGATGATCATCCCCAGCGCCAGGATATCAATGGCGGCGGCGATCCCCGTAGAAAAGGCGCCGCCGAAGCCGAGGAAGGGCAACAAAAAAGGCAGGACCACATATTGCAAAGTGCAGCGAACGGCCACAAAGACCAGGTAACCGCCCGTGAGACGATCACTGCGTTTCTGCACAACCGGGCTGGGCGCCGCCAACTCAGATCTCTTCAACATTGGCCTTTCCTAAAGCTGTGTTGCCCAGCACACCAGTGCGGGCGACTGCGTCCGCCAGAGCCTTGGCCAGCAGGCCGCACACCGCGAACGTGACGCCCGAGAGCACCAGGGCCACCAACACCAGCGCGTTCCATTCGAACTCCGCAGAGCGCAACACCGAACCCAGGATCAGCAAGAAAACCGCCAGGCCGGTGGCCGCCCCGGCAGTGAGCAGACGCGGCAGGGCGAAGTCCTTGTAGCGCGTGTTGAGCCAGATGAACAGTTCGCCCACCAGGCCGATCAAGATGCTGACCGCCAGCACAATAAAGCCATAGGGCGTGAAAGGCATGCTGGTCAGACCGCCGATGGCGCTGGCCAGGAAGCTGGCGCCTGGCTTGCGCACCACGTAAGCGGCGAACACCGCCGGCAGAAAATAAATGCCGCCAATCAGAGAGCGGGTGAACAAGCCACCCACGCCCAAAAAGGCCACATACGCATAGGTCACCGGGATGAGCAGCACGCCCAAAGCCAGACCGATCACCAAAGTGACCATCAAATCACGGGTATTCCATTTTATCCGCATAAGAACTCCTCGTCGCTCAAGCAGTTTTACCATCTAACCCGGCAAGTGAATATGTAACTTGACTCGTTTTACCGCCAGATGGCGAATTCAGCCAATCACTATACGAAGCGCCGACGACGCCGTCCAGCCCCCACGTTGTGCGCAGTTCTCACCTGATTTGAAGTTTTTAGAGCTTTTAGAAGTAACTACAACTCCTGACGGCGGGCCGCCGTCAGGAGTTGAGTTTGCGGCAAATTTAAGCGCGCTGGCGTTTTCTCAGACCTTCCGCCAGGTAATAACTGCCGATCACGAAAGCCGCCGCAGAAAACTGCAGCAGCAGCCCCTCCCAGGAGGGATAGACCCCAAACCACATGCTGAACCAGGTGGGGAAGCTCAACCCAGAGACCAGCGTGGCCGGCATCCAGCCTACCAGCTGGAAGACATACACGGTCTTGCCCACCATGACCAGCAAAACCGCTCCGATCATGATGCCGGTCACGATCAGCATCTTTTTGTGCGGCAGGCGGGCCTGAAAGCGAAAGGTCAGCAGGCCGACCAGCAAGGTGAAAGCCAAGCCGATCGCCACGCCGCCCAGCACGACGGAGGTGCCGCCGTCCAGCACCAGGGCTTGCAAGAACAGGACGGTCTCAAAACCTTCGCGATAGACGCTGGTGAAGCCGAGCGAAACCAAGCCCAGCAGCAAACCCGTCTCGCCGGAGAGCAAGCTGCGCTTGCGGGCATGGAAGCGCGCCAACCAGCCGTCCCAGTAGCTTTTATGGAAGAACCAATTGGTGATCAACAGCAAGACGATGATGGCGATCAGCGAAATCACCGCCTCCAGCTTTTCGCCATAGCGCGCCAGGGCTTGCAACACCTCGCGCGCCAGGGTCCAGGTCAGCACAGTGGCCAGCAAGGCCAGCCCGCTGCCCAGCCATAGCGGCTGGCGATATTTGCGGCCTTCAGCGGCTTTGAAGCTGCCCATCAGCGAGGCCAGGATCAGCACCGCCTCCAAGCCCTCACGGAAGACGATCACGGCCGCATTGCTCAGAATAGAAGCCGGCGTGCTGGAGCCTGAGAGCAGGGTTTCCACCTCGGCCAACTGGGCATCCAGGGCGACGCGCACGGAGCGCACCTCTTGCAGGGGGGCCTGCTCAGACAGCAGACGGCTGAGGCCCACGGTTTGGCTGTTGCCGTTCCAGAACAGCTCCTCCACGCGCAGCTTGAGGTCCGGCGCCATGGCGATCAGGCGCGCCTCCGGCCCGCTTTCCATAATGGCATAGGCCTCGATGCGGGCCGATTCGGCCGCGGCATAATCGCCGCCCCGTACAGCATTCTCCATTTGGTCCAGCATCGAATCGATCACATCAAAATCGCCGGAGGTGCTGCCTTGTTTCCACTCGGCAGGGATGACTTCGTTCAATAGGGCCAACAGTTGCTCGGCGCTGGTGCGCATGTCGGCGGCGCTGGCCACCGCGCCGCCGCTGTTGGCGCTGCGCAGCATGGCGTTCAGTTCACTGAGGTGCGTCTGGGCCTGCTGGGTAGCTGGCGCATCCAGCTCGGCCAGCAGGTCGCGCAAATCATCGAAGGCGGCCTGGGCCGCTTCCTGAAAAGTGACCGCTTCCTGGATCTCGAACTGCAAAGTCACGCGCCCATCCGAGACGCCGCGGCCGTATTCGACCGAAACCAGATTGACATAGCGCAGCAGCTGACCCGCCCGGCGGGATTGCTCTGCCGGGCTCAGCGGTGCGGCGCGGAAGCCTTCCAGGACCGCGGTCACCGCCTCCAAGCGCGCATCCAGCGGCTGGCCGGCTAGGGCTGCCACAGTCAGCTGCTGGAAGGCCTGCTGGGCGGTCTGCAACGCGGCCGCGCCGCGCTGCTCCTGGTACGCCGCGCTCAGCAGGCCAAAGTAGCCCTGTGCCAGGCCGGCCAGTTCAGCGCGGCGCACGGTGAAGCCGCTGGCCTCAGCCAGCTGCAACTCACGCAGCGCCTCGCCCAGGCGGGCCTGATAAGCATCAAACAGATCCGCCCGCAAGAACTGCAGGGCGGTCTCGGCATCCATTTCAGATGCGGCCAGGCGCTGCACGGCCAGGGTCGCATCCGCATTGGGGCGCGCAAAGCGGTTAACCGTACGGTACTCGCGCAGAGCCAGCCAGGCTTGAGCCTGGCCATGCTCGCCCGCCCGCATGGCCTGTTCGACCATGCGGTAGCTGCCCGCCAGCACAGCCGTCCAAGCCAGGGAACGCTGGGTGGCAAAAGCGGGCGCATCGGCGCCGGCCAGCGCGTCTTCCATGGCGCTAAAGGCCTGGTCAGCGGATACCGCCGCGTCGGCCGCAGGGCCAGCCAGCAGAGGCCGCAAACTGCCATAGGCCGCTTGGGCCTGCGCAAAAGCGGCCAAGCCATCGCCGCCCGCCAGCAGATCGCGTTGGGCGGCAAACAGCGCGGCGCGCATCTGCTCCGCCAAGTCCTGCGGAGCGGTTGAGGCCGCGGCCTGGACCGGGCTGGCGCACACCGCCAGCAAACTTACACAAACAAGCAGAATAAAGGTGTTAAACGCAATGCGTCTCACGCAGATCCTTAATCAAAAGCCTGGCAAGGCCGTTCGGAACGGCCTTGCCAGGCGCATGCTACATACTCTTATTCAGCGATCTCGATATCCAGCGCAGCCGCCACCTGGGCCACCTGGCCGGCCACAGCCGTGGCGCGGTCCTGGGCTTCCTGGCCCAGCGTGTCAGCCTCTTCCGCGCTGAACTGCTTGCCGCTCTGCTCTTCAGCATACACGCCAGCCACAAAGGCTTTCAGGTCGGTCATGCCTTGCTCGATGGCGTCCGCCTGAGCAGCGTCATAACCAGCCACCAGCGGCTTGACTTCCGCATAGACCACTTCCAGGCTGGTCAGAATGTCCTGGATGTCCGCCAGGCGGGAGATGACCACGAAGTCGCGCTGGGTGGAGTCGTCGCCGGCCACAAAGCGCGAGTTCTTCCACGATTCAAAGTACTCGCTCATCGTCGGCACCATCACCACCAGGGCGGTGAAAGCATCTGACTCGCTGGGCGTCCAGGCTTGGGAGGCTTCCTTGAGCTCGACCGCGTAGGCATAGGTCAAGTCAGCCGCCGCCTTCAACACGTTGGCATCCGGCAGCGTCTCGCCAAAACCGATCTGGCCGTTGCCGTCCAGGTCAGCTTCCACGCCAGACAGGTAGTCATCGTAGGTGCCCCACAGGGTGCTTTCCAGCACGCCGAACAGGTTGCCCGGCTGTGGGAAGACGCGCCCATCCGGCAATTCCAAGTCGAAGGGCACGGCACCCTCGGGGTCCTCGTCACCGGCGGCACCCGCGTCGAGGATCACGTCATAGTCAGCCAGGGTCGGCACACCGGCCACAATGCCTTCCATCTGCTCATAAGCAGGCGCGGCCACGATCCAGGCGTCCTTGGCGGACTGCAACGCGGCGCTGACGGCGGCTGCATCGGCGTCCCACATGGCGGCGTAATCAAAACCGGCCGTTTCGGCCAGGTCATAGTAGGCCTGTGCGGCGGCCTGCAGGTCGCCGCTGGCGGCCTCCAGCTCATCCGTCTTGCCCAACAGATAGTCCTTGATGGGGGCTAGGTTCACAGCCGAGGTTTCTCCCGCGGCTGCTGGCGCCGCCGCGCCAGGCGCACAGGCCGCCAGAGCCATAGCAAACAGCATTAACAACAGAATACCTTTTCGTGCGGTCATTCTCTTCTCTCTTTCAAAATGTGTTTGAGGGAATAGGGTTAGAAATTACCGAATTCTTTCGGCGAAATGGGTCAGGTTAGTACGTATGCGTAAGCACCTCCAGAAAACAGGATTGGCATCCCAATATGTGAACTAACTATATGAAGCTCAGAATCAGAAGGCTAGACCCCTGGGAGAAGACTGTGTATCCTGCAGGTGCGCACCAAGCACACCATTATTGAAAATTTCTCTGGAGGTTTTGACAGGTTTGGAGATGGATCTGGGCGCAAAAAACGAGATTCACAAACTGCGAAGTTAGTTTCTCGTACAAGGCGCGGCTCGCATCCCAAGGCCTTTTAAGTTTGCTCTTGCAGCTTGCTTTGGGCGCCGCTCCCAAGCATAAAGATACGCTGTGTAGGGCTTTTGTCCGTGGCAACCCCCATCCCTAGGCTCAAACAAATGAGCTAAAAGGTTTTGGGCCGGCCGAAAATGTGCGGCTCTATCCAGCTGATTCTTTAACATTTCAAATTCTTAAAGAATGGGGTTTTTTTAGGCAAGCGTAGGGCGTTGCGCATGGTCAGCGGGGTTTATTGATTTAGAATCACGCCCCTGCACATCAAGATGTGTGGCTGCTGGACACCAATACAAAGCAATGGAATAGCTGGCGAATTGCGATCGTCACCGCATGACGACGATGGGTTCATTCTCCCTAGCTACTCACTGCAAAGACATCTTAGCAAAGGAGGTTGCATCCCATATGAACGCCAGCCAAGCATGGCAAGCCGCCCTAGGCCAGCTGCAAGTGGACATGCCCAAAGGCACGTTTGACACCTGGGTGCGCGACGCCGAGTTGGTGGCGTATGAGGATGGCTCCTTTGTGATTGGCGTGAACAACGCCTATGCGCGTGACTGGCTGGAAAGCCGGTTGAAGAGCGTGGTGACCCGCCTGCTGACCGGCATGATGAACCGCAGTGTGGAAGTGCGCTTTGTGGTCTGGCAGGCCTCCAATCCGCCCGAGACGCTCAGCGAAGCCCCGGCCAGTGAACCTGAGCCGGAAAAGCAGATCGAACTCAGCAGCGCTTACGGCTCGGGCAACTTCACTGTCAATCCGCGCTATACCTTCGAGACTTTCGTGGTGGGCGGCAGCAACCGCCTGGCCCATGCGGCCGCCCTGGCCGTGGCCGACAACCCGGCCAAGTCCTACAACCCGCTCTTCCTCTACGGCCGGGTCGGCCTGGGCAAGACGCACCTGCTGCGCGCCATCGGCAATGCCGCCGTGCAAAGCGGCTTGCAAGTGCTGTATGTCTCCTCCGAAGAGTTCACCAACGATCTGATCCATGCCATCCGCAGCCACAGCACCCAGGCTTTCCGCGACAAATACCGCCGCACCGACGTGCTGCTGATCGACGACATCCAATTCATCGCTGGCAAGGAATCTACCCAGGAAGAATTCTTCCACACCTTCAACACCCTGCACGGGCAGAACAAGCAGATCGTGCTGACCTCCGACCGTTCGCCTAAGGGCCTGGTCACGCTGGAGGAGCGCTTGCGCTCCCGCTTCGAGTGGGGCCTGACCGCCGACATCCAGTCGCCGGACTACGAGACCCGCCTGGCGATCCTGCGCAGCAACGCCGAGCGCCTGGGCAAGCAGGTGGACCCGGCCGTGCTGGAGACGATCGCCGCGCGCATGCAGTCCAACATCCGCGAGCTGGAAGGCGCCCTCAATCGCATCATCGCCTACGCCTACCTGCGCAACATGCCGCTAACCCCCAACCTGGTGGACAGCGCCTTGGCTGACCTGCTGCCCGACCCACAGCCGATGGAGCCGGAGCAGCTGGTCGAAGCCGTCAGCCGCGCCTTCAGCATTTCCATGGAGCGCTTACTCTCCCGCGAGCGCTCGGCCGAAGTGGCCTTGGCCCGCCAGGTGGCCATGTACCTGCTGCGCGAGGAAGCCCAACTCTCACTGCCGGCGATTGGCGAACTGCTGGGCGGCCGCGACCACACCACCGTGATGCACGGCTGCCAGAAGATCAACGAACTGCTGGAGCACGACGAACGCCTGCGCCGCCAGGTCAGCAACTTGCGCGAGCAGCTCTACGGCGAGCGCGTGCGCATCTAGGAGCCGCATGCAACCCGAAACCGCACTGACCGTGCTCTTCCGCCATCATTTGTGGGCTAATTTGCGCCTGCTGGAACACTGCGCCAAGCTGAGCGCCGAACAGCTTGAGGCGCGCATCGCCGGGTCGTATGGCAGCATCTACGAGACCCTGCAGCACATCACCACTTCCGAGCGGTCGTATTTCTCGCGCATCAGCACCGGCCAGCCCTACGCACATCCTGAGGACGCCCCGCCAATGAGCATGGCGGAAATGGCGGAGGCGCTGCGCCAGACCGGCGAGGGGCTGATCGACTGGGCGCCCAGGGTGCAAGCTGGGGACGCGGTGGAAGTCAACTGGCGCGGAACACCGCGGCAGGTGCCCAAAAGTATCATCCTCACCCAGGTGATCAACCATGCCACCGAACATCGCGAACAGATCAAAGCGATTCTGACCGAGCTGGGCATTGAACCCCCAGACCTGCAGAGCTGGGTCTACTTCAACGAAACCGACCAATAACCGCCGAGTCCGCTACAATGCGGTCATGCAATCCCCCATCACCATCTACACCGACGGCTCCTGCCTGGGCAACCCCGGCCCGGGCGGCTGGGCGGCGTTGCTGCGCAGCCCCGAGGGCGAGCAGATCCTCAGCGGCGGTGAGCCGGACACGACCAACAACCGCATGGAACTGACCGCCGCGCTGCGCGCCCTGCAGGCTTTGCCGGCCGGCAGCCAAGTGGAGTTCTATACCGATTCACAGTATCTGCGCAAAGGCATCACCGAATGGCTGCCGGGCTGGCAGGCGCGCGGCTGGAAACGCAAAGGCGGCGCGCTGGCCAATGTGGAACTGTGGCAAGCGCTGGCCGCCGCCATCAAAGGCCACCAGATCCACTGGAATTGGGTCAAAGGCCACTCGACCAACCGGGACAACCAGCGCGTGGATCAGCTCGCCCGCCAGGCCATGTGGAAACAAAAATAGCAGCCGTTGGGCTGCTATTTTCTTATTCCTTTTAGAGGCGACGACGGGATTCGAACCCGTGGTCAGGGTTTTGCAGACCCTTGCCTTACCACTTGGCCACGTCGCCAAACGTCGTGATTATACCGAGCAAACTTGACCGAAACAAAAAGAAACGGGAAGCTTCCCGTTTCTTTTGTACCAGAGCGGGCGACGAGACTCGAACTCGTGACCTTCTCCTTGGCAAGGAGACGCTCTACCAACTGAGCCACGCCCGCAAGTTAGGCCGGAAATTATAACCCAGCCATTTCCAATTGTGGAGTCTGCCTTACTGCTGGAGAACCGTTACCAGGCAAAGCCCGGTAGTTTCTCCCTTGGTTGCTGCGCCAGCAGCAACATAGGTGCCGAGAGCCAGACTTGAACTGGCGACCCCACGATTTTCAGTCGCGTGCTCTACCAACTGAGCTACCTCGGCAAGGAGGGGAATTGTACAGGCGCGGCGAGTGCCTGTCAAGAAAGCGGCGAAATTAGGCTCATCCCTCGCGCCGGCCCACACGCTTGGCGGGGACCCCAGCCCACACTTCGCCCTCGCCGGTGGACTCGAGCAGCACCGCATTAGCCCCCACGATCGTGCCGCG
Organism: Anaerolineales bacterium; assembly: GCA_019637805.1. Lineage (NCBI taxonomy): Bacteria > Bacillati > Chloroflexota > Anaerolineae > Anaerolineales > Anaerolineales bacterium. The sequence continues at coordinate 578,629 of JAHBVB010000001.1, forward strand.
GCCCACGCGCAATATCCCTTGCTTACAGAGCACCTTGCTGCCCGGCGAGAGGATCACTTCGTCGCCCAGTTCGATGCCTTCGAACTTGGATCGCTCGATGGGCAGGTGGATGTCCGCCCGGCCCAGGGTCACGCCTGGGTAGATCTTGACATTTCGGCCGATACGGCTGCGCGGATGAATCACTACGCCGAAGCCGCCGTGCACCAGGGTGAAGCCGGGGCCGATCTCCACGCTGCGCGGGATCTCGGCGCCGAGTAGCTTGAGCAATCCATAAGCCAGGCGGCCCCACAGCGGATGGCGGCCGGCGTAAGCCAGGCGGGTATACAGATCGCGAGCGGCCATTACAAGTCTTTGACCATATAGGTCTCACCCAGGCGGTAGCCGCGGCCGGCGTAATAGTCGCGCGTGCCCACGGCGGCGATGACCGCCATACGGCGGAAGCCCGCCGCCCGCGCTTGCTCCTCAGCCGCGGCCAGCAGGCGGGTGCCCAGGCCGGCGTGCTGGGCGGCGCCCTGCTGCTCGGCGCCCATCTCCAGCGACTGGCCGTAGACGTGCACCTCACGCACCAGCGCGGCCCCATCCAGGTCGGTCAGGCCCGTGGCGGGCGAACTCGGCCCGGGCAGCGAAAGGCGCAGGAAACCGGCCAGTTTGTCCTCCGGAGTCACGAAGGTGAGGAAATGTTCCTGGGCCGAGCCGGCACTGTAGGCCACGTCGCGCAGTTCCAGTTGGTCGGCCTGTACGCGGCTGCCGCGCACCTCGCGGCAGCGGATGCAGCGGCAGCGCTGGCCGCGCGCCTGCATGCGCTCATGCACATCCATACGCAGGCTGGTGCGGCGGTTGCCTTCGACCACGTTGTTGGAAGGGATGTCGCGGATCACGCGGTTGATGCGGCAGTACTCGGGGATATCGGCTTTGAGGTCGGCCAGCAGTTCGACAAGTTCTTCAGAGGTATAGGGTTGGTATTCGCCGCGCTGCCAGTGCAGGTACAGCTCGGCGTTCTCCAGCAATTGGGTGGGATAGACCTTGAGCTCGTCCGGACAATAGCCCTCCCACAGTTTGGTGAAGTCGGCCCGGTCGCTCTCCAATGTGGCCCCCAGTAAATTGGGCATCCAGTGCAGCACGATCTTGAAGCCGGCCGCCCGCAGCAGCTGCACCGCCTGGCGGGTCTCTTCCGGCGTGTGGCCGCGCTTGTTGAGCTCTAGAATGCGCGACTCAAAGCTCTGTGCGCCGAGCTGCACCTTGGTGACTCCCAAATAGCGCAGCCAGGCCAGCTCCTCCGGGTTGACGTGGTCGGGACGCGTCTCGATCGCCAAACCCACACTGCGGTGGGCGGCGCGCTGGTTCAAGCGCTGGGCGGCGGCCATATCCAGGCTGGCCTCGCCATTCAGCGCGGCGAACATGCGCAGCACAAAGTCTTCCTGGTAATCCCGGCGGTACGAAGACCAGGTGCCGCCCAAGATCAGCATTTCAATCTTGTCGGTGGGGTGCCCCACCGCGTCCAACGCCTGCAGCCGGCTGGCCACTTGCTGGAAGGGGTCGAAGTCGTGCTGAAGGGCGCGCATCGCCCCCGGCTCGTCCGGCAGGTAGCTCTTGGGCATGCGCACATCTGTGGGACAGAAGACACACTTGCCCGGGCAGGGGTAGGGCTTGGTCAGCACCGTCACCACGCTGACCCCCGAGAGGCTGCGCATCGGCTTCAGCCGGATGCGCGCCAACAAAGCCGGGTCCTCAGCCCACTCGCCGCTGTCCACCAGCTGGCGGTAGACCGCCACCAGCATTTGCTTGCCCACGAAGCCGCCGCCCGCCAGCGGGTGGCGGCTGAGCGCTTCGAAGACCGGCTTGCCGGCGCGGATATCCTCCAGCGCGGCGCGCGCCAAGGCCAAGCGCTCCGGAGTGGCCCGCTTGGCCTGCTCCCAGCTGCGAATGCGGGGTTCTTGGTTGCCGGTGAGAGTCATCATCTATACTCAAGCCATGCAAGACGCCGTTGCCGAACGCTTGATCGCCTTGAACAAGCAATTCTATCAGGCGCTGGCGCAACCGTTTTCCGCCAGCCGCGCCCGGCCGCAAACCGGCGTGCTGCGCGTGCTGGAAACCGTGCCGGCCGGGGCCAGCATCCTCGACCTGGGCTGCGGCAACGGGGTACTGGCGGCGGAGCTGGCCCGCCGCGGCCACACCGGCCGCTACTTGGGGCTGGATTTCAGCACGGAACTGCTGTCCGCCGCCCGCCAGCGTGCGGTCGGCCTGGAAGCCGAATTCGCCCAGGCCGACCTAAGCGCGGCGGACTGGGCAGGCGGGGTGTCAGCCGGCTTTGACTTCGTCTTCGCTTTCGCCGTGCTGCACCACATCCCCGGGCAGACCAGACGGCTGAGCTTTCTGCGCCAAGCCCGGACGTTGCTACGGGACGCGGGACGCCTGGCGCTGTCCAATTGGCAATTCCTCAACAGTCCCCGGCTGCGGGCGCGTATCCAGCCCTGGGAAGCAGTCGGGCTGCGCGCCAGCGATGTGGACCCGGGCGACTATCTGCTGGACTGGCGCGGCGGCGGCCACGGCCTGCGCTATGCGCACCACTTCAGCGAAGACGAGTTGACTGAACTAGCTGCCGAGGTTGGCTTCACCGTCGAGGAAAGTTTTCTCTCAGACGGCGCTGGCGGAAATTTGGGGTTGTATCAGTGGTGGGGACCGGATGCCCAGATTACAACTGCTTCACCGGATGCCGTAGCACCGTCTTGAGCTTATCGGGCGCGGTGCGGCGCGGGTCGCCCAGGTAGATCTCGTGGTGCTTACCGTGGGCGCTATAGCCGTGCTCTTCGCCGAAGGCGATCATGCGCTTGATCGTGGCAGGTTCCTCGGAATACGGGCCGATGTGCATGATCTGCATCACCAGCCCTTCCTCAAAGGCTTCGAAGCGTGCCAGGTCCAGGCTGCGCAGTTCTTTCTTCTTGCGCAGCTGCTCGCGTGCTTCGGAAAAATGCGCCGCCGTCACCGGTTGGGGCTGCATGATCATAGCGGTGAAGTACCAGATGTCCTTGCGGCTGGGCGTGAACTCACGGCTGCTGGTAGCAGACCACCACAAACCCTCCAGCGGCATCACGGCATAATCCACCGGGTTGTGTGAGTCTTTCTTGCACATGAACTTAAGCGTGTACGAATAGCTATACAACGCCTCGACCGCATGCTGGTAATCCGGCGCATCGTCCACTGCCATGTTGGCCGGCACCTGGCCGTCGATCATGATGAAGTTGAAGCGTGGCACCTGCACGATGGAGACTTCTCTGGTTCCCGGGTTGTAAAGGTGCTTGTAGTCTTTCTTCAGGTCTAGCTTCTGCATCATCACTCCTATTGATCGAGATGACTTTCCAGACGCGGGATGTAACGGTCCAGCCACTCGATCTCGGTTTGCAGCAAATTGAAGCTGTATTCGAACATGCCATCCAGGAAATAGGGCAGCTGCCCGCCAGACTGCCAGGCCGCTTCGACCTCGTCCCGGCGCAGCAGCAGGCCGCGGCGGTACTGCCGCAGGGCGGCCAGCGCCTCGCCTGCCGGCAGGCCGGGCAGGCCGGCCAGCCCCAGCAGGAACGGTCGCGACTGCCCCGGGTCGGCCAGCAGCTGCAGGGTGGCTGCGGCCCAGGCTTTGCGGCCGGCGGGCCGGGCCGCATAGACCTTGCGCTGCGGCCCGCGGCCAGCCGCCGGCTGGCTCCGGCTGCTCAGCCAACCGCGCCGCTCCAATTTGCTGAGAATGTAGTAGATCGAGGAGAAGCCGATCTCGGTCCACGAGCGCATATTGCGCTGTTCGATCAGCTGCTCGATCTCGTAGCCGTGGCGGGGGGCCTCGATGATCAAACCAAGTATGGCCAGTTCAGTATGGGTCATATATTCTATCGCTAGAATAATATAGAGCCGCAGCTTTGTCAAGCAAAAAAGAAAAGCTCCCGCCGCTGGCAGGAGCTTGAAAATCTCTGCAAGGAAGTTAACGGTGCTGGTCCACCAGGATCGGGTTGCCGTCCGGGTCCACAAGCGTAAAGAATCCGGGTCCGGCTTCTACTGTCGGATCCACCTCCCCGTCCAATTCCACTCCACGCTCTTTGATCATCTGCTGCAGCTGGCGAACATCAGTGAATTCGGGCAGGTCATTGCCTACCGCATCCCACCCCGGGTTGAAGGTGAGCATGTTCTTGTCAAACATGCCTTGGAACAAACCGATCACCGCATTGCCATTCTTCAACATCAACCAGTTGTCCTCTTCTTTGCCGCCAAACGCTTCGAAACCCAGTTTTTCATAAAACTGGCGAGAGGCTTTAACATCTTTTACGCTCAAACTGATCGAAAAGGCGCCCAAATCCATTGCCGTCCTCCAAAATCCGAGATGACAAATTATACAGGCGACAAAACGCGCTGATAGAATCACCCTATGCCGCGTGAAGCCCGCTCGCAGCGCGTCGAAGCGATTGTGCTCAAGCACAGCGACTACGGCGAAGCTGACCGCTTGCTGACCCTGTTCACCCGTGAGCAGGGCAAGCTGCGCGCCCTGGCCAAGGGCGCCCGCAAGCCCGGCTCACGCAAAGGCGGCCACCTGGAGCCTTACAGCCGGGTGCGCCTGCAGCTGGCCAGCGGCCGTGACCTGTACATCGTCAGCCAGGCGGAAGCCATCGAGATCAACAGCGGGCTCAGCAACAGCCTGGAAAGCCTGGGTTACGCCGCCTACGCCGCCGAGCTGGCCGAGAAATTCAGCCTGGAGGGCGAAGCCCAGCCCGGCCTCTACCGGCTGTTGGCCGAAACCCTGGCCCGTCTGGCCAGCGGCGAAGGCGGGCAACTCTCGGTGCGCTATTACGAAGTGCGTCTGCTGGACCAGGTGGGGTTCCGGCCTGAGCTGCAAGAGTGCCTGGGCTGCCGCCAAGAGATCCAGCCGGTAGACCAGTTCTTCTCGTTCGAGCAGGGCGGCGTACTCTGCCCGCGCTGCGGGCGGGGACGCAGCGGCTCGCGTCCCATCTCCATGCCTGCGCTCAAGGTCCTGCGTCATCTGCAGCGCAGCAATTACACCCAGGCCCAGCGCGCTGCCCCCAGCCCCAGCGTGCTGCGCGAACTGGAAACCCTGATGAACGCCTATATCACCTACCTGGCAGAACGCAGCCTGAACACGCCTCGTTTTCTGGAACGGGTGCGGCGCGAAGCCGCCCAATAGGAACTACGCGTGAATAGCCAAAAGATCGTCACTGGGCTGGCCGCGGTACTGGCGGCGGCTGTGTTCGCCTATGCGCTGTGGCTGCTGGCGGCCGGTGTGGGCATCACCAGCATGATGGAGAATTCATCCATCACAACCTCCTCACGCGCCCCGGCACCCGCGGCCTGGCTGCCGTTACTGGCAGCCGGCGGCATCCTTTGGGGCCTGTGGAGGAAACAGGCCGGCGCCTACTGGGTTGGGGCCGCCGCATTGTTGGCATTCTCGCTGTTGTTTCTCTTTAGCATCGGCGGCATTCTGTTGCTGCCTGCCCTGGCGCTGGTCGTCCTGGGCCTGATGGCCAAATCTTTTAAGGAGATGTGATGAAACTGACCCACACCCGCCTGTTGTTGGATGAGATCGAAGCTTGCCGGGCTTTTTACAAAGAGGTGCTTGAGCTGGAGGAAGTGGTGGCGGTTGACGGCATCTACTACGAATTCCTGGCCGGCGACTGCCGCCTGGGCCTCTATTCGCGCGAGCTGATGGCGGGCGTGCTGGGCGCCCAGCCTGCAGCATCCGGCGACCAGGCCGCCCTAACTTTCCAGGTGCCGGATGTGGACGCCGCCTTTGAAGCCCTCAAAGCCAAAGGCGCCCAGTTCGTGCGCCAGCCGCACGACCAGCCCGCCTGGGTATTGCGGGTGGCCCACCTGCGCGACCCAGCCGGCACGCTGATCGAGATCAACGCTTCGCTGAAGTAAGGCAACCAGCACGATAATCGGTCATTGCTTCACATCCGCTGCGCTTAGATACATCGCGGGTATACACGGGCATATTCCGTGAACAATACTCGCACCCATATACTTGCGTGGTTTGCAGGCCGGCTGCTCCTGTAAGGGTCGGAACATTTGGCTAGCACACGAGCTATAAACCTCCTTAGGATGCAGTTATAGATCTTCAGGCCAAACAACAATATGGTAATCCTTATGCAAATGCTTCTGAAAATAAGCTAGCAAGTTCTCTGGAACATCAAACGCATAAATTTGCGGTGAATAGTCGGGGTACAAGACTGCTAGGTTTTTGACAAAAATATAAACTATCTCGTCATACACTCGCAACAAAGTTAAGTGCATTACTGAATAGGCCGTTTCACCATATTTATTTGGTGCATAAAAATCCGACAATTCATTAAAAAGATTTGCTAACGCTGGATCATCCAAAAGCTCTGTTTTAAAGAATCTAAGGCGTTCAGATTTGGCTCCAAGCGCAAGAAGGTTCGCCAACGCATGTGTTCTTCCAAAGACTATCCCTTCCATAACAAGAAAGGCTTTGATGAAGGTCTCTACCGAGTGGTGCATCAAAGTGAATACTATTGAGTAATGAAACAACGTAACCCCCATATTCAGATAAGACCTTGATAAAACATAACTCCCTTTTGCAATATTTAATAACAAAGGACCCTTCAACGCATGGTTTTCTGGAAAGGGTGAAAACCGTATTGGCCCCTCTTGTTTATTTGGATCCATATCTCCCGCCGGAGCTGCCTAAAACCCTTCAAGCTTCGAAAAATCGCCCACGCCGTCCGCCAAAGCGGCGATGGCCTGCAGCAAGCCCAGACGGTTGTTCTTTACGCCTGGGTCTTCAGCCATCACCAGCACTTCCTCAAAGAAACGGTTGATGGCCGGGATCATGGGCATAAAGGCTTTGAGGAAATCATCCACCGAGCCCGCCCGGCGCTCCACCGCCCCGGCGGTTTGTAGGGCCGCGTAGAGCACCTTCTCGGCCTCGTCCTGCAGCAAGGCCGCGTCCAGAGCGTAGCGCTGCGGCAGTTCACGCGTGATGCGCACACAGCGGGCGAAAGCGGGCAGCACCTGTGCCCAGGCTTTGTGGGCGCTGTGTGCCGCCAGCTGCTGCACGCCGCGCGCCGCGGCGGCTGGGTTGTGGCCCTGGGCCGCCAGCACGGCGTCCACCACGTCGTGGCGGGCGCCACCTTCCAGCAGTAGGGCCCGCAGACGCTGCACGACAAATTCAGCGGCGCGCCCCTGCGCTTCAGCGCTGACCGGTACGGGCTGGGCGGCGGCCGCCGCGGCCAGCCCGGCGCGCAAGTCGAAGTCGGCGTCGCGGGCAATCAGGCTTTGCACCAGACCGATCGCCGCCCGGCGCTGGGCAAAGGGATCTTTGGCGCCGGTCGGCTCCAGGCCGAGAGCGAACAAACCCGCCAGACTATCCAGGCGGTCGGCCAGGCTCACAACGAAACCGGCTGCCCCTTTGGGCGTGGCGTCCCCAGCATAGCGCGGCAGGTAATGTTCAAAAATCGCTTCGGCCACTTCGGCGGGTTCGCCGGAGTCGAGGGCATAGTATTTGCCCATCACGCCCTGCAGCGAGGTCATCTCGACCACCATTTTGCTCACCAGGTCAGCCTTGCTCAGTTCGGCGGCACGCTCAGCCGTGGCTTGCTCGGCGGCGCTCAGGCCCAAACCCGGCCCCAGCTCGGCCACCAGTTTGCGGATGCGCCCCGCCTTGTCGTACATGGAACCCAGGTCCTTTTGGAAGGTCAGGCCCCGCAAAGGCTCCAGGTAGCTGGCCAGCGGCTGTTCGCGATCGCGCCGCACGAAATAGGCCGCGTCGGCAAACCTGGCCCGGATCACGGCGGCGTTGCCGGCTGTAACCGTGGGCACATCAAAGTCGCCGTTGCCTACGGCAATGAATTTGTTCAGCAGCGCTCCATCCTTCTCCAGCGGGAAGCAACGTTGGTGCTTGCGCATCACCGCGATCAGGACTTCGCGCGGCAGCTGCAAATACTCCGCTTCAAACTCGCCGACCAGGGCCGCCGGCGCCTCGACCAAGTGGGTGACCTCGTCCAGCAGGCCGGGGTCGGCGGGCACGCTGCCGCCGGCCGCTTTGGCCAGTTTGGCGATCTGTGCTTCAATGGCCGCCCGGCGTTCAGCCGGGTCCAGCAATATGGCCTGTTTCTTCAGTTGAGTCTGGTAATCCGCCGGCGACTTGACCGCGAACTCGGCCGCGGCGCCCAGGCGCAGGCCGCGGCTGGCCGCCGCGCTGTGCAGCCCGGCATACTCAAAAGCCACCAGGTGCTCGCCGTGCAAGGCCAGCAGCCAGCGGATGGGGCGTGAGAAATGCACTGCGCTGGCGTTCCAACGCATGGATTGTTCGAACTTGAGGCCGGCGATCAGCTTGGGCAGTTCGGCGGCCAGCACTTCGGCGGCCGGGCGGCCTTTTTGGTGCACTTTAGCCACCACGTATTCCCCGCCGTCGATGGTCTCGACGGCCAGGTCAGCCGCATTGACCCCCTGGCCGCGGGCGAAGCCCTCGGCGGCCGGGGTCGGCCTGCCGTCGGCGCCAAACGCGCGCGCCGCCGGTGGGCCTTTGACCACCTGATGACGGTCCGGCTGGCCGGGAGCCAGACCGCGCACCTGGGCGGCAAGGCGGCGCGGCGTGCCGCCCACCCCCAGGCTCTGGTACTCCAGGTGCTGGTTAGTCAGCAGGGCGGCGAGCGCCGCCTCCAACTGGGCAATGGCCGCCGGCACTTCGCCGGCCGGCAGTTCCTCGGTACCGATCTCGAGGAGGAAGTCGGCCGCAGAGGTTGGCATGGCAGTCGCAGGGGCGGGTTTGGAACCCGTCCTTGCCGCGGCGGATTCGGTTTCCAGCCAGGGGAACTCCTCATGCTGGCGCTGAGCCAGGTAGGCTTCCGCCACCTGGTTGGCCAGCCCGCGCATGCGGCGGAAATAGGCCTGGCGCTCGGTGACGCCGATCGCCCCGCGCGCATCCAATACGTTGAAGGTGTGCGAAGTCTTCAGCAGGTAATCGTAGGCGGGCAGCAGCACGCCCGCCTCCAGAGCGGCTTTGGCCTCTGCCTCATACAGCTCGGCCAGCTTGCGGTTGCGCTCCACACTGGCGACTTCAAAGTAGTACTTGCTGTGCTCGCGCTCCCCTTGCATATACATATCGCCCCAACTGCGGCGGCCGTCCCAGCGCAGGTCGCCCACGAACTTGACGCCCTGCATCGCCATGGCGATTCGGTCCAGACCGTAGGTGATCTCGACCGAGACCGGGTCCAGGGCGATGCCGCCCGACTGCTGGAAATAGGTGAACTGGGTGATCTCCAGACCGTCCAGCCACACTTCCCAACCCAGGCCCCAGGCGCCCAGCGCTGGAGAGGCCCAGTTATCTTCCACGAAGCGAATATCGTGCTTGTGCACATCCACGCCGATGGCTTCCAGCGAACGCAGATAGATATCCTGCGGGTTGCCGGGGTCCGGTTTGAGGATCACCTGGAACTGGGTATGCTGCTGCATGCGGTTGGGGTTTTCGCCGTAGCGGCCATCGTCCGGGCGCACGGAAGGTTCCACGTAGGCCACGTTCCAGGGCTCCGGCCCCAGCACGCGCAAAAAGGTGGCCGGGTTCATCGTGCCCGCCCCCACCTTTTCATTGTAGGGCTGCCAGACAACGCACCCCGCATCCGCCCAGAACTGTTGTAGACGAGTGATGAGAGTTTGGAAGTCAGGCGAGGTTGGGGCTGATGTAGTCATTGGCACGATTATAAGCGAGGGAGAAAGGCGGGGTTTGAATCTCCATTTCTGATCTCTAGCGCCGCACACGGCTGTGCGCCCTACTGGCATGTGTGCCTATCCATTGACCAATTCCCCCGTCCCTGATTTACTTCCCCCATGCCTATTCGCATGCTTTACGATGGCTGGCCGCTGGCCTACGCGCCGCTGAGCCCGGCGGCCTGGCACTTGCGCACGCTGCTGGCCGCCGCGCCAGAGGGCGTGGAGCCGCTGCTGGCCCTGCCCACCGACCCGCAGAACGCCCCGCTGCCGGATGGGCCCAAGGCGGTCTACTGGCACAGCCACGCCCGCGGCGACTGGGAGCAGCGCATCCTGCCGCAGCTGGCGGCCGAGCACGCTGCAGACGCCATCCACACCTGTGGGCTGGGCGCCAGCCTGCTCGGCAAAACGCCCAGCGTGGCCAGCCCGGCCGAGCCGGAAGTCCCCGGCGGGCGCAGCCTGCTGCAAGCCGCCATGGGCCGCGGCGGCCTGGCCCGCGCCCATATTCTGTGGCCTCAAGATCTGCCCGCGCCGCGTCTGCCGGGGGTGCTGCAGCGCCTCAGCCCGGCCGTGCACCCCAGCTTCACTCCGACCCGGCCGCGGCAGGCTCCCGCCGGGCTGCCGGACGAATATGTGCTGGTCTTGGGCTTAGTAGATGAAGCCGCGCTGAGCGCCCTGCTGGACAGCTGGAGCTGGGCCTCCGCGTCGATCGGCGAGTACTACCCCCTGCTGCTGGCGCCCACCGATGCCCGGCACGCCGCCTGGCTGCAAAGCCAGCTGGAGGCCCAGCACGCCAGCGACACGCTGCAGGTGGCCCCACTGCTGGACCCGTCTGAGCAGGCTGCGCTGCTGCAGTGCAGCACGGCGGTGGTGTGCGCGGCACCGCCGCTGGCCTGGGGTGACCCTTACCGCCAGGCACTGGCCTGTGGCAAAGCCATTGTGGCGTTGCAGAACGCGTCCAGCGAAGCGCTGCTCGGCTCAGCAGGCTACCTGCTGCAGCCCGGTGACTCGCGCGCCTTCGGGGCCGCGATCATCACCGTTGTAGTGGACGAGAAAGTGCGCGAAGAGCTAGAAGACTCGGCGATCAAACGCAGCGCCGGTTGGACACAGGCAGTTTTCGCCGGGCAACTGGCAGAGCACTACCGAAAGCTGGGGGCCTGACCAGCCGGATAAAGCAAAAGACCAGGCGAAGCACCTGGTCTTTCTTCTAAGTGTAATAGGCCGCGCGGCTAACGCCGCCGCGACAGCTGCAAGGTGTAAAAGCCCAGGCCGCCACCCGCCAGCAGCAGCACAATGCCCAGCAGGCCCATCAGGGGCGAGCGGCCGCCCTCTTCAGGCGAAAGCACATTGAAGCCGCCGGAAGAACTCTGCTGAGCGCCGAAGTTGATGTCCTGGGTCTGGCCCGGGGCGATCTGAATGGTGATGTTGGGGGCAGTGGTGGGGTTATAGCCGTCGGGGATGGCGACACTGATCGTATATTCGCCGAGCGGCAGGTCTTCGAAGCAGCTGCGCGCCGGTTCGCCGTTTTCGTCCAGGCCGCTTTGGGTCGCCAGGGTGCGGCTGGCCAGGCCGGTGCGCTCACTCACGCTGGCCTGGCCGCCGGAAATGCCGAATTCCGTTTCCTGGCGCATGGCATCTCCATTGATGTCATCAAACAGCAATACGCAGATCACACCCGTGCCGGGGTTGTCCAGCGGACCTTCAGGCGTGGCCGTCGCCACCACCGAATCTTGCGGGTCTGTGGTCGGGGTAGGCTCTTCGGCCAGACCCAGCAAGATCACCTGTCCTTCGGCAACCACCGCATCGGGGCCCCAGTTGTTCAGGCTTTGCAGCGTTTGCAGGGGGATGCCAAACCGGGCGGAAATCGCCCACGGCGAATCGCCGGCCTGCACGGTATACAGAATACGGCCATCCTCGCCGGCTGGTGGCAGGGGCTGCGGCGTGGCCTGCTGGCTCAGATCAGCCGCCAGCACAGGCGCAGGCAGGCTGAAGGCCACAGCCAATAAAATCGTCAAAACAGCAAAAAGGGACCAGAATTTCGATTTGGCAACGAGCATAATTCGTAATTATATCGCGCAGGAATATAATTGACGGGTCGCATGAATTCCCAGGCCATTGCCCTTCCCCAAGACACATCCCATCATGTACGCCGCTTCGATCTGCGCCGCGACCTGAACCCCGTGGCCGATCTGGTGGAGCTGTGTTTTGCCGACACACTGGATGCAGACGGCCGCCTATACATCGACCAAATGCGCCAGGCCGCCCGCGGCGGCCCGCTGCTGGACCTGGCGGCCAGCGGTGGGCGCACCGACCTGCCGATGAATGGCTTTGTTTGGCAGGAGGGTGAGCAGGTGGTTGGCAACCTGAGCCTGATCCCCCAGCAGCATCAGGGGCAGAAACTGTACTTGATCGCCAATGTGGCCGTGCACCCCAGCCAGCGCCGCCGCGGCATTGCCGCGGCGCTGACCGTCGCAGCCTTGCAAGAGTTGCAGCGCCGCGGCCGGCCAGCCACTTGGCTGCAGGTGGATGCCAAGAACCCGGCCGCCATCCAGCTCTACGCGCAAATCGGCTTCCGTGAACGCATGCGCCGCACCAGTTGGCGGCTGGTCTGGCAGCCCACCCCCAGTTGGCCGGCTACAACAGCTACAGCCGGCCCGCGTAAGAGCGAAGACTGGGCGCAGCAGCAAGCCTGGCTGGACGCTAACTACCCCGCTGATCTGCGCTGGCAGCTGCCACTGGACCCGCGCCTGCTGCAGCCCGGCTGGCGCGGCAGCCTGGAACGCGCCCTCAGCGGCCGCCAAGTGCAGCAATGGAGCGCGCGGCAGGGCGAACAGCTGCTGGGCACCCTGGTGTGGCAATCCTCCGGCCTGGAAGCCGACAACTTATGGCTGGCGGCCCCTGCCGAAAGCGAGGCCGCCGCCCTGCCCGCTCTGGTGCAGCTGGCCAACAAGCACCTCTACAGTTACCGCCCGCTTACGCTAAACTATCCTGCCGGACGAGCCGCAGAAGGGCTGCAAAGCTGTGGCTTCCGTGCCATACGCACACTGATCTGGATGGACTATCCCTGGAAGGAAATCACTTTTAATGGACAATGAAGCCCGCAAGACCCTGCTCAACCAGGCCAAAACCATCGCTGTGGTGGGCCACTCAGACAAGCCGCACCGCACCAGCTACCGCATTGCAGAATATTTGCGCCAGGTAGGCTATCGCGTTTACGCCGTCAACCCGATGATCACCGAGGTGGCCGGCGAACGCGCCTACCCCAGCCTGGCAGACCTGCCGGAGCAGGTCGATATCGTCAATGTCTTCCGGCGCTCTGAGGAGCTTGACGCGGTCGTCGCCCAGGCAGTTGCCGCAGGGGCCGGCAGCGTGTGGGCCCAGTTGGGCGTGGCCGACCAGGCTGCCGCCCAGCGAGCGGACGCGGCCGGGCTGCCGATCGTGATGGACCGCTGCATCATGGTGGACCACCGCGCCTTGCTGGGCTAGCGCGGCAACCCGAAGATCGAATCAAAACTGGGCCTGCAGTGCAGGCCCAGTTTTGTGAAGGAGAGAAACCCTTAGCCTTGGAGGGGCTATAAACTAGCTCTTAGGTTTTCGTTCGGAAACCCAACCCCACGGGGTGCCGATCAGGGGCAGCAGGAAGTAGTCCAGGCCGATGTAACCGGCGATCTTCCAGGCCATCACCAGGCCGAGGGAGGCCACGAAGAGCAGGGGGTTGCTGCTCGCCGAACCAGCCATCATGAAGTTCCAGTTCATCAGGCCACCGAAGAAGGCGGCAATGCCGGTGAAGGCGCCCAGGATCAGGGCGATACCGATCAGGACCTCGCCGTAGGCCACCAGCGGGCCAAACCAGGTGTGCGATTCGCTGTCCAGCAGGAACTGAATAAAGCTGCGGTACCAGTCGAAGGTGATCGGAGCGCGGCCACCCTCAGGGATAGCTACCGCGCCGGTCCAAAAGCCCTTGATCGCGTCGCCGGTCTGCGTCCAAGCCGGGCTCTCAACCTTATGCAGGCCGGCTTCCAGCCACTCGTAGCCCAACCAGATCCGCACCACCAGCCACAGCCAGGCCATGCGGGTATCGTTGAACAAGGTGCGCACGAAATTTGGGTCTTGGATTACACGTCCACGTTGCAGTATAGATGCCATCTTAATCTCCTTGATTCGCATAAGGCGAATCTTTATCAAGTTGCGCTAACTATAAATACTGTCGGGGTTGTCAAACAGGTACAGCTGTCCGCGCGCTTGTCCCGACTTTTTGGGACATTATGCCCGGTCATTGAGCCTTCTCCACCGGGGGCACAGGCACCAGCAATTCCAGATGAGTGCCTTTGCCAGGCTGCGACCACAAACGCAGGCTGGCGCCCAGCCTTGCGGCGCGCTCACGCATGTTGCGCAGCCCGTTGCCGCCGCCTTCGCCAGCCGTTTCCGGGTCAAAGCCGCTCCCATCATCATCAATGCGCAGGCGCACGCCCGCTTCGTGGCGCTCCAAACCCAGATCTACATTACGCGCGTAGGCGTGTTTGCGAATATTGTTGAGCGCCTCCTGCACAATGTATATGAGTTCATCGGTCTGCTCTTCACTCAATCCCAGCGGCGCGGCTTTGGCAGGCGGAGTAAAGCTCACTTGCATCAGTGTATTGGCATGCAGTTCCCGGGCCATCTGGCCCAGGCTGGTGGCCAGGTCCTGCCCCTGGTAGCGACCGGTGCGCAGGCCCAGGATGTAGTTGCGCAAATCGCGCAGGATCTGGCTGAGGTCTTCGATCGATTGGGCAATGCGCTCGCCAGCCTGCTGCGGCTGCTGGTCGCTGATGCGGCGTTGGGCCTCCTGCAGCGCTAGGCCGGTGGCGTAGACCTGCTGCATGATGCCATCATGCAAGGCCATGCCAAAACGCTCCCGTTCCTGCAGAACGGCCAGTTCCTGCGTCTTGCGGTAGAGCTGGGCGTTCTCGATGGCGATGGCGGCCTGGGTGGCAAATTTCTCTAGCAACTGCTGGTCGCTGGGGTCAAAGTTCAACAAATGCTCGCCGGTGCTGGAATTCTCGTACTTATCCGCCAGGTAAAGATTGCCGAATAATTCTCCCTTGGAACGGATGGGCACACCCAGCAAGGATTGCATTGGCGGATGGTTGGGCGGGAAACCGCGCGAGCGCGGGTCTTTGCTGATGTCGTTGACCAGCAGCGGCTGGCCGCCGGGGTTAAGCACCCCCAGCAGGCCGTGGCCCTGCGGCGGCGCACCGATGCGGGCGCTCACCTCGTCGCTGATGCCGGAGGTGAGGAACTGGCGAATGCGGTTGTTCCCGGAGTCCACCACGCCCAGGGCGCCATATTTGGCATTCAGCAGCTGGCGGCTGAGATCCACCACTTTTTGAAGCACAGACTGCAAGTCCAGCTCGGTGGTCAGCGCCAGGGCCGCCTGGTGCAGAGCCTCGAGTTGGCTGTTGGTCTCATACAGCGCTTCCTGGCTGCGCTCGATGGCGCTGAAGACGAAGATGGAAAAGACGATCGCCCCCAGCATGACCGCCAGGATCGCATACACATTGGCGGCCAATTCATGTTCTGTGGGCGCACGGAAGCGCAGATACAGAACCAGCGCCAAAAACAGCGTGGGCAGTATGACCGCCAGCCAGCGGAGTTGGCGGTTGTTCATTGGCCCAAACCTACGCATGCTATAATCACGCTCTCATTATAAACTTTCGCCCATTCGGGAATTTGCATGCTGAAAATCCTGTTAGTTGATGATCACGAAGTAGTCCGCTTGGGGCTGAAGTCGCTGCTCTCTAATTATCCCAAATTCGAAGTGGTGGCTGAGGCGGGCAACGCCGAGCAGGCCATCCGCCTGGCAGCGGAATACAAGCCAGATGTGATCGTGATGGACATTCGCCTGCCCGGCAAGAGCGGCATCGAAGCCACCCGGGAGATTACCACCGCCCAGCCGGACACCAAAGTCATCATGCTGACCACCTTCGCCGATGATGATCTGCTCTTCGACGCCATTTCCGCCGGAGCTTCCGGCTATGTGCTCAAGCAGATCGACAGCGGCGAGCTGATCAACGCCCTGGAACGCATTGGCCGCGGCGAATCGCTGCTGGACCCGGCGGTGACCCAGCAGGTCTTCAAACGCATGCGTGAAACCCAGCGCAAGGCGGAAACCGAGGCTTTTTCGCCCCTGACCGACCAGGAATTGCGCATTTTGGGTCTGGTGGCGCAGGGAAAACGCAATAAAGAGATCGCCAGCGAGGTATTCTTGAGTGAGAAAACGGTGCGCAATTACGTTAGCTCTATACTCAGCAAGCTCAGCCTGGCGACCCGGGCCGAAGCCGCGGCCTATGCGGTGAAACACCACATAGAAAATTTTGCCCCTGAGGAAAACTAGGAGGTTTTTGAATTATGGAAAGTCTTTGGATCGTTCGCCTGGCAGTCAACGCAGTGGCGCTGTATGCCGCCATCTACCTGGTGCCGGGCCTGCAAGGTGCGGTGACCGACCCACAGAACTGGGTGACGTATGTGGCCCTGGGCTTGATCTTCGGCCTGGTGAATGTGCTCATCCGCCCGCTGCTCAAATTGGTCACCTGTCCGTTCTACGTCCTGACCCTGGGCCTGTTCAGCCTGGTGGTGAACACGCTGCTGTTCTCGCTGACCTTTTGGATCGGCTCGCAGTTTGGCGTGACCAGCACCATCCAAATGTGGCCGGACGCCTTCTTTGGCGCCATCATCGTCAGCCTGGTGAGCATGGTGCTGTACGCCATCATTCCGGATGGCAAGCCGCGCTCCAGCGCCAAGCGCCCGCGCTAAATAACGCCGATAAAAGAAAAGAGCGCCTCACGGCGCTCTTTTTTGTTTTCGCTGAGTTCAGCTACAAGGTCTCCAGGTAACCGTCCATGGCGGCCAGCAGTTCCTCCACGTCAGTGGGGTGCAGCTCACCCATGTGGCCGATGCGGAAGGTCTTGCCCTTCAGGGGGCCGTACCCGTTGGCGATGCGCATGCCGCGCTCGCCCAGATACGCATTGAGGGCGGCGATGTCGATCTGGCGCTGGTTGTCCACGGTGGTGACGGTTTGCGAACGGTAGCCTTCCGGCGCGTAGAGCTGGAAGCCGCGCTGCAAGGCCCACTCCCGGGTCATCTGCGCCATGGCGGCGTGGCGGGCGAAGCGCGCCTCCAGGCCTTCGTCCAAGATGCGGCGCAGCTGCACATCCAACGCGTAGATCAGGCTGAGCGCCGGCGTGGCCGGTGTGGAATCTTTGATGCGGTGTTTTTCCATGCGCAGCAGGTCGAAGTACCAGCCGCGGTTCTTGACCGTCTCGGCCTTGGCCATGGCGCGGTCGCTGACCGCCGCCAGGGCCAGCCCGGGCGGCAAAGCCAGCGCTTTCTGCGAAGAGGTCAGCACGAAGTCCAGCCCCCAGGCATCCATCTCGATCTTGTCCCCGGATAGGGAGGAGACCGCATCCACGCAGATCAAGGTGTCCGGGCTGACCTCACGCACCGCGGCGGCGATCTCTTTGATCGGGTTGACCAGGCCGGTAGAGGTTTCGTTGTGCACGATCAGGATGGCTTCGTAACGCTCGCCCTTAAAGGCCTCACGCACCAGGTCGGGCGTGATCGGCTCCTGCCATTCGGTTTGCAGCACCGAGGCTTGCTTGCCGTTGGTCTCGGCGACCTGCTGCCAACGGGCGGCAAAGGCGCCGTTGACACAGCACAGCAGCCGCTCTTGGGCCAGGTTGCGCACAGCCGCCTCATGCATGCCGGTGCCGGAAGAGGCGCTGATCAGCACCCGGCTTTCGGTATAAAAGAGTTGGCGGGCGGTGTCGCCCACCCGGCGATAAATTTCCTCGAACTGGGCGCTGCGGTGCCCCAGCATAGGCTGGGTCTGGGCAGCGGCCACTTCTGGGTCGACATCTACCGGACCGGGAATAAACAAACGAGCCATTCAGCCTCCAGAATCACACTTGGGTTCCCTAAGGGAAACTGCTCCCATTGTAACGCCGCAAGAAAAAAGCCCCTGTTTGCACAAGGGCTTTGGGTTAGCGGCAGGCGGGGATGATCCCGCCGAAGACATCACACCATAAGAAGTTGGCGTCCACATACCAAAAGAAAAAGGTCAGGGCGCAGGCGCCCAATAAGCCAAGGATCAGCACCGGGGCCACCCAGGGTTTGTCCAGCGGCAGGCGCAGACCCTTGCGCCGTTCACGGCGGCGGGCGGCGCGGCTGGCGGCCGGCTCGTACTCCTCAGCCTGAGGCATGGGCAGCGGAGCAGCGGCCGGCGGCGGGGCCATGTGCGCTTCCGGCTGAGCCATGGGCAGCGGCGGCGGGGCGACCGGCGGGGCTGGGGGCAGCGGCTCCGGTTCCTCAGGCGCCACCTGCCAGACGGGGAAGCTGCTGGTGGCGCCTTCGCCGGCAGCAGGCACAGCTTCATAGCGCAGGGTGATCTGGTCACCCAGGCGGATCTGGTCGCCGGGGCGCAGCGGCAGCAAGCTGCGCACCGGACGCTCATTGACGAAGGTGCCGTTGGTGGAGCCCAGGTCCTCGATGGCGTAGCCGCTGCTCTGGGCGATCAGGCGGGCGTGGCGGCGGGAGACCTCCAAGTCTTCCACCATAATGTCTGCGCTGGGGTCACGGCCCAACAAAAGGCTGGGGCCGCTAATCTCGAAGCGCTGGCCCGGGTTGGGCTGGGTCTGCAGGGTCAATACGAAGTTCATGCTCATAGTGGATCGGGTTTGAGTCTACAAAGGATTGTGAGGGGTGTCAAACGAAGCCGGGCAGCAACTAAATCTGCAGCACGCCTTCGGCGAGCTGCATTTCGTAGCCAAAGCTGGCCCCGAATGTCTCCACGATCTGGTCTATTACACGATCCATGCCAGGTGCGGGGTCCAGCAGGTAATCCAGGCTGATCTGGTTCTGGTTTTCCAGCCCGCAGGCGATGATGCCGTCCCAATAACTCATCTGCGGGGCGACGTTGAGCGCAAAGCCATGGCGGGAAATGCCGCGGGCGTCCACTTTGACGCCGATGGAGGCGATCTTGCTGGGCGCCTGCTTGAGTTCCGGCGGGCAGTGGCGGCAGCGTGAGGCCACATCCGGCTGCACCCACACGCCGGTCTGGCCGGCCACCTGGCCAGCCGGCACGCCCAGATGCGCCAAGCTGGCGATCAGCATGTACTCCAGCTTGCGCAGGTAGCCGACGTAGTCGCCCTGCGCAATGCGGGTCTTGCCCGTTTCGGGGTCGACGCGCACCTCGCCCAGCGGCAGCAGCGGGTAACCGACCAGCTGGCCCGGGCCGTGATAGGTGACATCCCCGCCGCGGTCCACCCAGTGCACGTCCACCTGCTGGGCTTGCAGCTTGGCTTGCTCCCAGAGCAGGTTCTCGGCCTGGCCGCGGGTGCCAAAGGTGTAGACGTGCGAATGCTCCAGCAGCAACAGGGTAGGCGGCTGTTCGCCGGCGGCGATCTGGGCGGCCAGCTGGTTTTGCAGGTGCCAGGCCTTTTGATACTCGGTGACACCCAAGCGGAAAACTTGGCAAGTGGTCATTTTGTTGAGGGGATGATACCATTCGCAAAAGGGCGCGAACTTTGCGCCCTTTTCATTGTTTGAGGAGACAAGACCCGTGGATGTACCCGCCCAAGCCGATACGATCAGCCCCAGCCTGAAAGAACGCCTGGCCGACTTCAACAAACTGTGGTTCGCCACCACGCTGGGGGTATTTGGCATGCAGGTCACCAACCTGGCGATCCCGCTGGTGGCGGTGACCCTGCTGGGCGCCAACGCCTGGCAGATGGGTCTGCTGCGCACTTTCAGCACCCTGCCCTTTCCGCTCTTCAGCTTGTTCGCCGGGGTGTGGCTGGACCATGCGCTGCGCAAGCCGGTGATGGTCACGGTGGACCTGCTGCGGGCAGCGCTGCTGTTCTCCGTGCCGCTGGCGGCCTGGCTGGGCTGGCTGAGCCTGGAGCAGCTGTACCTGGTGGTGTTCGGCGTGGGCACGCTCTCCGTAGTTTACGACGTGGCTCATTTTGCTTTCGTGCCTGCGCTGGTGACGCGCAGCCGGCTGATCGAGTCGAACAGCCGGCTGCACGCCAGCCACTCGCTGGCCGAGCTGGGCGGCCCCGGCCTGGGCGGCCTGCTGGTGCAGTGGATCGGCGCGCCCTTCGCCGTGCTGCTGGACGGCATGGCCAACCTGGGGTCGGCGCTGACCATCGCACGCATCCGCACGCCGGAGGCGATCAAACCGCAGCAGCCCGCCGAGCGGGAGAACGTGTGGCAGGGCATCCTGGCCGGGCTGCACGCCCTGCTGGATACGCCGGCGCTGCGGGCCATTATCGTCTCCTCGATGATCCTGGTGCTGTTCAACTCGGCAGGCATGTCGGTCTATTTGCTGTACCTGGTGCAAGACCTGGCGTTCTCGCCCGCCACGATCGGCCTGATCTTCGCCAGCAGCGGCGGCGCGGCGGTGGCCGGCGCAGCCTTGGCCAAACCGGTGGCCCAACGCATCGGCGTGGGCCCGGCGATCATTCTGGGCTGGCTGATGCAGAGCCTGGCGCGCCTGATGATCCCCTTTGCGGGCGGCTGGGCGCTGCTGCCCGGGTTGGTCGGCGTTCATCTTGTGATGGGCGTGTTCGGCACGATCGCCAATATCCACCAGTGGACCTTCCGCCAGAATACGGTCACCGACGATTTTCTGGCGCGGGTGACCGCCGGGCATCGCTTTGCCGTGTTCGGCACGGCGGCGCTGGGTTCGCTGCTGGGCGGGCTGTTAGGCACCTGGCTGGGCGACCTGCGCACCACCCTGATCATTTGCGGCGTGGGCGGCCTGCTAGGCCCCTTGTATGCCTACCTTTCGCCGCTGAGCAAAGTGCGCCAGCAGCCGGGAGAACCCAACCCGCCGACTTCGCCGGCGGAACGGGCCAAGCCGTAACCCCTCTAGTCAAAAAGATATATTAATCCTTTCGGGGGCGGGGGGTAAGTTTGATTAATGGCTTGACAAGCTGCCCCTTTGCGCTGGCCAGGATACAGGCAAAAGGCTGGTTGGGGTGATTCTTGGACGAAATTTCAAGCGGGCGGCAATCAGCGACTAGTCAAACCAGCGCCGGTACAGGTCGCTTTGCAACAGGTTGTGCGGGTCGGTCTTGGTTTTGAGCTTTTTGAACTCAGCCACGGCGCGGCGACCCAAGAAACGCTTGGCACTGCCCGCCCGCAAGGTGCTGTCTTTGACGAAATACAACCGCCCGCCCGCACCAAGCACAACTTCATCCAGTTCAACGGCCAGGGCCGACAACCGCGCCCGATTGGCCGGGGTGACCTTGAAGTCCAGGGCCAGCGAGTAGCCATCCAGGGCGTGGGTCAGCAGGAACGGGTCGGGCCGGTGGCGCTTGAGCACGCCCAGGTAAGAGGGCAGCCCGGCCTTTTGGCACAGGCGCAGAATTTCGGCAAAGGCGTCCGCGGCGCGCGCTTTGGGGATAAAGCTCTGGTATTGGATCAGCCCATCGCGGCCGTAACTGCGTTCCCAGCCGGGGATGTAGTCCAACAGAAAGTTGAACTCGATCAGCGATTGGCGGTAGGTCTTGTGGTGGCTGATGGTGCGGCTGGCCAGGTACTTGGCGGTGTTGACCGCCCAAACGCTGAGATTGTTCATGAAGGGGGCCATCAATTTGGGCAGCCAGCCGCGCGGCA